>DYGW01000186.1 GCA_020724485.1 Thermoflexus sp.
TCCAGCGGCGTGAGCGTCCCGTCGTCGGCGATCTGCTGCACGCGCAGCTCGGCCTTGTCCAACAGGTCGCCGCACAGCCGGGCCAACGCCTGCCCCCGCTCGTAGAGCGCGACCGAATCCTCCAGCGACAACTCGCCGGATTCCAGGCGCGCAACGATCTCCTCAAGCTGCGCATAGGCTTGCTCGAACGTTAAGGTGCTCAGATCATCCTGGTTCATGGGGGTGCCTCACTCTGGCGGGATGTAATTCCACAGGGTCGCGCAAGTCCATCTGCCCCGCTCGGCGGCGTCAATCCAGCGGTCGAACTCGTCGCCGAGCTTATGTCCACGCGCGCCGGCGAAGTCGCGCGCTGCGCCCGCCTCGTCGCCCAGGGCGCTGCGCGTCTGGCCGCGCAGCACGTAGGCCAGTGCGTAGCCCTTGCTGAAGCGGATCGCCTGCGAGAACGCGGCTTCCGCTTCCTCATAGTGGTCCAGGCTGCAATGCGCCAGCCCGTAAAGCAGGAATAGGTCTGACAAGACCATATCCTGATCCGGCGCGGGGTCGCTCATCACTTCAGGGGGGATCAGAGCTATCGCCGCGCTCAGGTCGTCCGCCACGCGGCTGTACTGCCCCAGCACGATGTTGGTCATCGCCGCAAAATAGGCCCCCGTGATCTGGCTCTGCGCCTGGCTGCCATACAGCGTGGCGAAGGCCCGGTTGGTCAGTTCCGGGTCAGGGAACTGCTCCAGGATGACGCGCGCCAGGTCTTGCGCGTCGGCCAGGTGGCCCTCGCGCAGCGCGATCAGCAGCGCGGCGACGTAAGGCAGGTTGGCTTCTGGGCCGAGTGCAACGGCCTGTTCCAGGTCGGCCACCGCCTGGGGGGTATCGCCGTAACGGTACATGGCGCGCGTGAAATAGGCGTACCAGTCATCCGGGCGCAGGGCGATGACCTGGCTGTACTGGGCGAGGATTTCTGTGGAGGTAACTGCCTGGTCAAAGCTGAAATAGCTGGGCATGGCCCACCCGGCGGGGGCCAGCCGTGCCGCCGTGCCCATGTCGGCGGCGGCGCGGTCCAGCGCGCCGCCGCGCAACTGGGCAATGCTGCGAAAGGCGTACAGCAGCGGGTTGCCCGAATCGAGGGCCAGGGCCAGGCCGAACTCGTCAATGGCCAGCCGCGTGTTGCTGCTGAAGGCTCCCAATGCGCGGTGCATGTGAGCGGCGACATTCGTCCCGGCAACTGACGCCCGGACGACTTGCAGCGAGTCGAGGATGGTCAGGCTGAGCACGAACTCGAACAGGTCGCCGTCGGCCAGACTCAGCAGGCTGGTGATGCCGACGATGGGCAGCGCGATGGACTCGCTCCGCTCGTTGGTCAGGTGAACGCGCACGCTGCCCGTTTTTTCCAGCAGATCGCGCGAAAAGCGGTTGTACGGGAACTCGCGCGTCGTGCCCACCTGGATGTTTAGCTCGATCAGGTCGGGGCTGTAATTGCCCCAGACGATCACGGTTGCTCCGGCGGCCTCAGCCGCGGCGCGCGCTTCCTGCGCCGACGTGATCGTGGCGGGTAGCTTGCGCACGGCAACCCGCGAGTAGGGCACGCCGCCCACCAGCGTCCGCTCCAGGTCGTCGGCGATGAAGCGGGTCACGTCGCGCGGCGGCACGCCTTCCAGCGCCTCCGGGCGGGCGAGCAGCACCATATACTCGCCCTCAGTCACCGGCGCGACCTCGCGCAGGGCGAGAGCCAGCACCGGATCAAGCGGGGCGGCAGTGAGCGCGGGCGTGGCGTCGCTGGCGGCACGGCCACCTTCTGCTATCAACTGGGCGGTGTCTGGGGTGAAAAACGTCGCGCAGCCAACCTCACCGGCCTGGATCGCCTCCGCATACGGCGCGAACGCTCCGCCCAGGGCGCTGGCGGCAATCGCGCGCATATCCTGGCCCGCCCCATCGCCGTCGCCGCGCAGTAGACGGGCGTCGGCGCGCAGCAAGTGCACCAGCGTGAAGCCCGGGTCGTGGTCCAGCGCCGACGAGAAGGCGGCTTCAGCGGCGGCATAATCGCCCAGCGAGCAGTGCGATACGCCCTGCACCATGTACAGGTCAGTCAGGTCGGGGAAGCTCTCCAGCCCGGCGGATGCGTTCTCAATAACGAGATCGTGGCGGCCCAACATCTGGTTGGCAACTGCCGACAGGATGATCGAGTACGGGTCGGCCATCTGCTCGCCGAACGTGGCCACGACCAGCCGCTCCATGAAACCCGGATCGGGGAACCTAGTCAGGATCGTCTCGATGTCCTGGAAGGCATCGGCCAAGCGGCCTTCGTGCAGGGCCAGCAGCACGCGGAACACATACGGAAAGTTGGCCCCAGGCCCCAGGGCGATAGCGGCGTCGAGGTCGGCGCGGGCGAGATCGCGCGCGCCTGGCTCTACGCTCCCATACATGTAGTAAATCGCGCCGCGATAGAAGCGCGGGAACCAGTCGTCGGGCCGCCCGGCGATGACCTGGTCGAAAAGCTGGAAGACGGACTCGTCGTAGGTGATGTGAGCCAGCAGCATGAGCGGCATCGCCCAGCCGGGCGGGCCAAGTCGTTGCGCGGTGAGCGCGTCGGCGCGCGAGTCCTCAGCGCGGCCCTGGCCCTGCTTGAGAATAGCCGTGTAAGTGTAGAGCAGGGCGTTGCCCGCGTCGAGCGACAGGGCCGCGTCGAGTGCTTTGCCCACTTCGCGCGGGTCGTCGGCGAGCATGGCGCGGTGAACGTGAGCAGCCACGCTGCTGCCGGTGATCTCCGCCGGCTGCACGGCGATTGCGTCCTGGATGGCGCTGCTGCGCATGGACTCAAAGGCATTTCCGTCGGCGCTGTGCAGGATATTGAGCGCCGAGAGCACAAACGGGGCCAGCGATTCGCGCCGCGCGTCGGCCATGTGCAGGCGCACGTTGGCCGTGCGCTCCAATGCGTCGCGCGCGAACTGGTTATGGGGGAAGGCGTCCAGCACGCCGACCTGCACATTCGCTTCGATCAGGTCTGGCGTGTAATTACCCCAGACGATCACCGTCGCGCCGTAGTGTTCGGTGACGGCCCGCGCCTGCTCGTTGGACATGACCACGCCAGAATAGCGGCGCACGGCAATGTTGGAGAAGGGCACCGACTTCTCCAGCGTCTCCACCAGGTGATCGGCGACCAGCCGTGTGACATCCACCTGACGCCCAGCGGCGATCTGCCCAATGCCCGATAGGTCCTCGAAGCGGGCGACCAGGACCTGGTACTGGCCTGGCACGACTGGTTCGATCTCCGGCCATAGGACAGCTTCCGGCTCGCCGGTCATCTCTGCGCCCGCCGCAGCGGTGGGCGGCGCTTCGTCTGTTGGGGCGGCGGCGCGCTCGTCGGTGCGCGGGCGCGCGCCGCCGCTGAGGATGGCCGCTACCAGCACGGCGGAGCAGCCCAATGCCACCGTTATGACCATCAGCGCGATCCACTTCCACTTGGTGCTTGCGGCGACGTACTCGCCGGTCACCGGGGTGACGCCGGGCATGAGCATCGGCGGCTCGCCGTCCGGCGTTTCCAGCGGTGGGTACAGGGTAAAGCCGTGCGTCTGCTGCGCGTCGCCTCGTGCCATCGCCGGGGCTTCGGAGGCGAGAATCTCGTCGGAGGGCGTGGCGAAGCGCGATTCCCCTTCGGCCAGGTTCTGCGCGCTGAGCACCAGGCTGCGCAGCGGCGTGTCAATGTTGCGGATGATCGCTTCTAGCTCGGCGCCGACCAGGCGCACGCTGCCGATGCGCCGCGTGCGGTCTTTCTCCAACATGCGGGTGATCAGGGTGACCAGCGGGCGCGGCAGGCCAGGGCGCAGCCGGTCGAGGTCGGGCGCGGGCTTGGTCAGGATGGCGGTGAGGATGGCGGCGGTGCTGTCCCCTTGAAAGGGCACGCGCCCGGTGAGCATCTCGAAGAGCATCACCCCGAATGCCCAGATGTCGGCCCGCTCGTCCAGTTCCAGGCCGTTGCACGCTTCTGGGCTGAGGTAGGCGTAGGTGCCGATCACCGAACCGGTCTGGGTCAGGCGGGTGCGGTCACCCAGGTGGGCCACGCCGAAATCGGTCAGGCGCGGCGTGCCGTCCTCAGCCAGCAGAACGTTATCCGGCTTGATGTCGCGGTGAATGATGTGCAGGCGGTGGGCGCGGGTCAGGGCGTCGGCCAGGTCGAGGGCGATGTTGAGCACGCCCTCCAGCGGCAGCCGGCCCTGCGCGTCCATCAGGCTGCGCAGCGACCCGCCGCTGACGTATTCCATGACCAGGTAGTGGCGGGATTCCTCGGCCACCATCGCCCGCATAGTGACGATGTTAGGGTGGTTGAGCTGGCGCAACGCCTCGCCTTCGCGGGTGAAGCGGTCGAGGATGTCCGGGTTCTCTTCCAGGACCGACTGGTGCAGGCGCTTGATGGCTACCGTGTCGCCCGTGTGCGTATCGGTGCCCTTGAAAACATCCCCCATGCCACCGCGCCCGATCAGCTCGTCCAGCCGGTAGCGCCCGGCGACCAGCGCGTGCCCTTCGCTCATCAATGCCTCTCGATCCACACAGCCCCGGCTAAGCCCCGAACAGGCGGCGGCGGACGGTGGCTGTAAGTCGCCCGTCATGCAGCGTGATCGTGACGGATGTATCCTCGGCGGCGTGCTGCACGCTGGTCACGCGCGCCCCGTCCTCCGTCCGCGTGACGATGGCGTAACCCCGCCGCAGCAGCAGCAGGGGGTTGGCGCTGTCCAGCGCGCGGGCCTGGGCCGCCAGCCGCTCGCGCCGCCGATCCAGGTCGAGCCGCAGGCGCGCCCCCGCCCGCCCCAGCAGATCGTCCACCTGTTGGCGGGCGCTGCGCACCTGCACGGCGGGCGACAGCCGTTCCAGCAGACGGGCCTGCCCGCGCAGCGCCGCGCGCCGGTCGGCCAGCATCGCCGCCATCTGCCCGGCCAGCCGTTCCGACCACACCTCAATCGTCGCGCGCAGGGCGGGGCCGTCCGGCGCGATGACTTCGGCGGCAGCAGAGGGCGTCGGGGCGCGCACGTCAGCGGCGAAGTCCACCAGCGTGAAGTCAATCTCGTGGCCCACGCCGGTGACTACCGGGATGCGCGAGGCGGCTACCGCGCGGACAACGTCCTCGTCGTTGAAGCACCACAGGTCTTCCAGGCTGCCGCCGCCGCGCGCCAGCAGGATCACGTCAGCGGCGCTGTGCTCGTTGAGGCGTCGCAACGCGGCGATGATCTGCGGGGGTGCTTCCTTGCCCTGCACCAGCGCCGGGCTGAGGATGATCTCGGCCAGCGGGTAGCGCCGGCTCAGCACGTTGAGAATGTCCTGAAAGGCAGCGGTCGTGGGCGAGGTGACGACTCCGATCCGGCGCGGGAAGGGCGGCAGCAGACGCTTGCGCGCCGGGTCGAACAGCCCCTCGGCGTCCAGCCGGGCCTTGAGCAGTTCGAACTGGCGGTTGAGGTCGCCCGCCCCGGCGATTTGCAACGTATCACACTGAAGCTGGTATTGGCCGCGCGCCTCGTAGACAGTCACGCTGCCATGCGCGATCACGGCGTCGCCGTGCTGCGGGTCGAAGGCCAGCCGCGCCGCCTGACCCCGGAACATCACGCAGCGTAGCTCGCTGCGCTCGTCCTTGAGCGTGAAATAGAGGTGCCCCGACGACGCCCGCGTGAAATTGCTGATCTCTCCCTCGACCCACACATCGTACAGGCGAGGGTCTTGATCGAACAGGTCGCGGATGTAGCTGGTGAGCTGCCAGATGGTATAGGGTTGGGTCATCATGCCTGGCTGCGGCTCCCTTCCGTCGCGGTGAATTGTACATCACACCGCCCGGCAAAGCTATGGCCCCGCCGACGGCCGGCGGGGCATTCCAGGCTTGAGGTGAGACGCTCTGCGGTGATGCTTTGCCCCAGAAATGAGGTACGCCCGCCACCCATTCTGTGCTAAAATACTGGCGGCACGCGCATGATCGCCCACTTTCAGGGGACGAAAGCGGAGGAAAGACTGTGATAGATGAGGCTACCCGCGAGCAACTGGCCCGCCGTCTGAGCGCCATGAAACTCAAGGACGTGCGCAAGGAAATTCGCGCCCTGGACCCGGACGCGATCTTGAAGTATTACCGCAACGCGATGTGGGACGAGTACCACACGCTGTGGGTATTGCCCAATGCCGGGCTGAGCATCACCATCGTCGAGCGGGCCACCATCTCCGACAGCAACAAGGAAATCGGCGGCGGCCCGCGCGGGATGAAAGCGAAGAAAGTCGAGTTCGTCTACATGGAGACGCGCGTCGAGCCGCTGCTGCGCCCAGCGTACAAGGGCGGCGAGACGGGGCCGGGAGCAGCGGGCTACGCAGCCAGGCAGCGCGACGGTTCGGGAGCGTGATGCAGGCAGCGAACAACCGTCAGCGGTAAGCAAGAGCGCCGGCGAAACAGCACCAGCCGAGCTGCTCGCTTATTGGCAACTGACAACCGGCCACTGACGGCTGACCACCATCCGCGCCAATCGCCCCCTAGCTCTCCAGGTCTTCCTCGGTCATGGTCAGGCCGAGGATGTGATACCCGCCGTCAATGTAGACCGTCTCGCCTGTCACCTGGCGGCTCCAGTCGCTGGCCAGGAAGACGGCCACGTTGCCCACGTCCTCCTGCGTGACCTGCGAGCGTAGCGGCGTGACCTTCTCACTGTGTTTGAGCATCATGCGAAAGCCGGGCACGCCCGCCGCGGCCAGCGTCTTGATCGGGCCGGGGCTGAGCGCGTTGACGCGGATGCCCTGCGGGCCGAGGTCGGCGGCCAGGTAGCGCACGATGTTCTCCAGCGCGGCTTTGGCGACGGCCATGACGTTGTAGCGCGGCACCACCTTCTCCGCCGCGTAATAAGACAGGGCCATGATGCTGCCACCATCCGGCATGATCTCGGCGGCATGGCGGGCCAGTGGGATCAGGCTGTAGGCGGAGATGTCCAGGGCCACCTTGAACCCGTCGCGGCTTACGTCGCGGAAGCGCCCGCCCAGGTCGTCGCCCGGCGCATAGGCGACGGAATGGACGAGGGTGTCAATGGTGCCGAACTTCGCCTGGGCTTTGGCGAAGGTCGCCGCGATCTGCTCGTCGGATGTTACGTCGCACTGCTCGATGAAGTCAATACCCACTTCCTCGGCCAGCGGGAAGACGCGCTTTTCGAGCACCTCGCCCGCGTAGCTGATGCCGACTGTCGCACCCTCGCGCAGCAGCGCCTCGACGATTCCCCACGCAATCGAACGCTTGTTGGCCACGCCGAAGACCAGCGCGGTCTTGCCTGCGAGCACTCCCATGAGTCGTCCCTCCCTGCTTGCTTGCTGCGATGCTGTCGGATTGTTGTAACACACCCGGCGCGGTTTTGTCACGCGGGCCGATCACCCGGGTCCACGAACAAGTCGTGAACGTGTTTGTCCCCCCCCTCCCCGGCCCTTCCC
>DYGW01000187.1 GCA_020724485.1 Thermoflexus sp.
GCCGTTCGCTTGACGCTGCGGAGATTGGACCCTATAATCTCATATATCAGTTGAGGTTAATTGATATAGTCAAGCCAGTTCGAAAATATAGCAAGACTCACCCTCTGGAATAGGACAGCCATGATTGAGACACACGGATTGCGTCAAACCAGTGCTCACTACTCGCGCATGGGGCCGCAGGAGTGTGAGCGCATTCACGTTGGCAGCCTGGAAGTGCTGGAGCGCGTCGGCGTCGAGGTTCACGACGAGCGCGCGCGGCAGATTCTCGTCAAGGGGGGCGGCAAAGCCGATGGTATCCGCGTCCGGCTGCCGGAGCACCTGGTGCGCTGGGCGCTCGAAACGGCTCCCTCGCGCATGACGCTCTGCGACCGCAATGGCCAGGTCGCCATGCGCGCCTGGGGCTACAACTCCTACTTCGGCGGCGGGTCGGACTGCCTCAACATCCTCGATCACCGCACCGGCCAGCGGCGGCGTGCCGTGCTGCAGGATGTGAAAGAGGCCGCCATCCTGCAGGACGCGCTGCCTGAAGTGGACTTCCTCATGTCCGCCGTGCTGCCCTCGGATGTAGACCAGCAGATCTACGACCGCTACCAGATGGAAGTGATGCTCAACCACTCCACCAAGCCCATCGTCTTCGTCTCGCCGGACTTCGAGGGCTGTGTGGCGGCGGTCGAGATGTGCGAGATCGTGGCCGGCGGCGCTGAGTCCTTCCAGCGCCACCCCTTCGCCACCTGCTACATCAACGTCACCTCCGGCCTGATCGCCAACCAGGAAGCCCTGCAGAAGTGTATGTACCTGGCCGAGAAGGGGCTGCCGCTGCTGTGGATTCCGATCAATGCCGGGGGCGTCAACTGCCCGGTGACGACGGCGGGCGTCTTGGCGACGCTCAACGCGGGCATCCTGCTGGGCATTGTGCTGGCCCAGTTGGTGCGCGAGGGCACGCCCGTAGCGACGACGGGCTGGAACGGCGGGCCGTACAACCTGCAGAGCATGGTCGGCAACTACGTGCTGGCCGACGAGCAGGGCGTGTCGATTGCGATGGGCAAGTACTACAATCTGCCCGTCTTTGGTCTGGCCGGCTCGACCGACTCCAAAGTGCTCGACCAGCAATGCGGGGCCGAGGTCGTCTTCAGCCTGCTCTTCGCGCTGCTGTCGGGGGCAAACATCAACCACGACCTGGGTTTCATGGACGCTGGCTTGCAGTATTCCTTCCAATTGCTGGCGCTGTGCAACGAGCACCTGGGCTTCCTGCGCGCGGCGACGGCGGGCGTCTCCGTCACCGACGACGACCTGGCGCTCGACGTGGTCGAGGAGCTTGGCCCCACCGGTGATTACCTGACCCACGAGCACACGCTCAAGAACTTCCGGCGGGCGTATCATTCCAAGCTGGTGGACAAGAACGTGTATTCGCAGTGGGAACAGCGCGGCGCGACCACTATGGAACAACGCGCCGCCGCCTGGGTTGACAAGATTCTGGCCAGCCACGAGCCGCCGCTTTTGCCCGCCGACATCCAGCGCGACATCCATAAGATCGTCGAGCGCGAGCAGCAACGGGTTGGGGCATGAGCGCGGCTCCGCCCCGCAAAGGATAAGCTGTCGTGCACGACAAAAAACCGTTCTTCATGCGCGACCACTGGCAGTACAGCCCGGCGGACAGGCCCGGTCCCGGCCCTGACGCCGGGCTGGGCTTCGACACGCGGGCGCTGCACACCGGCTTTCGCCCCCTGCGCGACGTGGGCAAGTTCCGCTCCTTCGTGACGCCGATTGCCCAGTCCATGACCTACCCCTACGAGCGCTTCGACCAGTTCCCGGACTTCATCTACGGACGCAGCAAGACGCCCACTGTCAGCGTGCTGGAGGAGCGGCTGGCCGCGCTCGAAGGCGGCGAAGGGGCCGTGACTGGCAGCTCTGGGTCGCAGTCGCTGTTCAGCCTGATCTTCACGCTGGCCCGGCCCGGTGACAACGTGGTGACCAGCCTCAACATCTTCGGCGAAGGGTACAAGCAGGCTGCGTCCATCTTCCCGCAGCGGACGGGGGTGGAGTTCCGCTTCGTCAGCGACCCGGCAGACCCGGAGGCGTGGGACGCGCTGGTGGACGGCAGGACACGCCTGGTGTGGGTCGAGACGCCCAGCAACCCCTGCCTCTTCGTCACCGACATCGCCGCCGTCGCCGAGGTGGCCCACACGCGCGGCGTACCGCTGCTGGTGGACAACACCATCGCCACGCCCGCCTTGCAACAGCCATTGGCGCTGGGCGCGGACATTGTCCTGCTCTCCATCACCAAGTTCATCTGCGGCAACGCCAGTGTCATTGGCGGGGCGATTGTCGGGCCGGAGGCACTGTGCGAAGACATCCGCTGGAACACGCAGGAGTTCGTAGGCGCGGTCATGCAGCCGCTCGAAGCGTGGCTGGTCTTGCAGTTCCTGGAAACACTGTCGCTGCGCATGGAGCGGCACAGCCACAACGCGCAGGCGGTCGCTGAGTTCCTGGCCGCGCACCCGAAGGTGACTCACGTCAACTATCCGGGGCTGCCGGGCCACCCGCAGTATGCGCTGGCCCAGCGCCAGATGAAAGCGCCGGGTGGGCTGCTCTCGTTCGTGGTGCCGGGCGGGATGCGCGGGGCGGCTGCTGTCATGGACAGCCTGCAACTGGTCATTCACGCGGTGACGTTTGGCACCAGCCGCACGATCTGTATGCACCCGGCGACCATCACCCACGAGCACATGACGCCGCAAGAGCGGGCAATCGCCGGTATTGACGACGGCCTGATCCGGCTCTCAGTGGGCCTGGAGAACGCCGAAGACATCATCGCCGACCTGGATCAGGCGCTGAGCAAGCTGTAGGCGCGGGCAGACGGGACATCATCCCTAGGGGCGCTGCTCTGCTGCGCCCTGGGTGACATCAGACTTCCGAAGTCTTCTTCGGCGACACGCCCTTGTCCCCTGAACCTGGCAAAGCCAACGAAGGCGAAAAGTGCCCCATTCGGCGATCAAAGTCCCCCTCTCTAGCTCGGCTGGAGAGGGGGATTTAGGGGGTGAGGCGTGTCGCCCCCCACGACCTCCGTCGTATTCTACGAGTCATCCAGGCGCGCGGCGGCGGCCTGCAGCACGGCCTCGATCTGCTCGGCGACGCCGGGCGGCAGCAGCGGCGGGGTATGCGTCGCCAGGATGTGGCGCACCCGCGCCCGCACTCGCTCATGCATCGTGCTGGCTCCCGCCGCCTGCCAGTTCACCCACCGCTGGCGATCCATCAGGCGCGGCACCCAGATCTCCTGGCGGCAGCGGCGCGCCGTCTCTTCGACGGACATGAAATCCCCGGCGGGACCTACCTGGTCAATCAGGTCGAGCATCAGCGTGTCGTCGCTGACCTCCACCCCGCGCATGATACGCCGCGTCATGGCGATGATCTCGTCGGTCATCACCAGCATCTCCAGCGAGCCGGTGTCCGTGTTGTCCAGGAAGCCCACGTCGTGCACCAGCGTCGCGCCGCTCAAGCCGGAAAGCACCACCTGGATCGCGCTCTCGATGGCCGCCTGCTGGTCGAGCACCTTCGCCTCCGACGCCCCGGCGGTGCCCATGAAGGGCAGCCCCAGGTGGCGCGAGATGTCGGCCATCGCCGCGCTGTAGAGGCTCATCTCCGGGCCGCCGTAAGCCGGGGTGCCGGTGCGCAAGTCCATCGGCTGCGGTACGCCGCCGATGCACACCTTCGCCCCGCGCTGCTTAAGCTGGATGGCCGCCAGGCCGCTCAATGCCCCGGCCAGGTAAACCACGAACAGCCCGGCCCCCGTCACCGGCGCGGTCGCGCCCGCCGTCCCGCCGCCGATGTAGATGACCGGGATGCTGCGCTCGGCGGCCCACAGCGCGTTGCCTAGCTCGACATCGGTGTGTTGCAGCGGCGCTTGGTAGGTAGCGAACAGGGCGAAGCACGGGTACTGGCGCAGGCTTTCCGCACTCCCGGCGACGGCCAGGGCGATCTCGTAGATATCGGCCAGGTTCTGGCGCGTGAACGCCCAGGGCAGGACGGGCTTGCCGGTGTTGGCGATCAACTCGGCGAACTCGACCACCGGGGCCAATTCCGGCGGCACGTCGCCGATCAGGCCGAGGCCCATCGCGTAATCAATGTGCTCCAGCGCGTCGCAGACGCGGGCGGTCAGGCCAGGGTCGCCGCGTTGGGCGCGACGGCGCTCGCCCGTATCCGGGTCTACGTAGTAGGTGCAGGTTGGGCCGGGGCCGAAGTAGACCCGGTCGGGCGCGATCTGCAGGCGGTGCCGGCGGTCGCGCCCCCACAGGGTGAAGGTGCGCGGCGCTGCCGCTACCGCGTCCTGGATGATGTGCGGCGGGATGCGCACGCGCTCACCCTCGGCGCGCGCGCCCGCCGCGACCAGCAGATCGCGCGCTTCCACGTTGAGGACATTGACGCCGGTGCGTTGCAGGCATTCCAGCGTGGCCTGGTAGACTTTCTCGATCTGCGCGTCCGACAGGACACGAAACTGGGGGGTCTGGTGCGCGCTGTAATTGGTGTCCATAGAGAGTTAGACGTTTCCGGTGTGAGCGCGCGGGCTACACTTCCCGCGCGTCGAGGATCTCCTGGCCTTCCACGGCGCTGAGCGCCGCGATCACTTCGTCCTTGGAGGCGCGAATCTTGACGACAGCGTCCCATTTATTGGGGTCCTTCTGGCAAATGACACCGCCCATCGTCTCGATGCCCCAGCCCTGCTGGGCGATGGCCGTGACCAGCCTGGCTAGCTCTCCCTTGATCATCGGCATGCGGATGGTGACGCGCACGCCGGAGACGCGCCCGGCCATCATCTCGGCCAGGATAGTCAGCAGGTCGCTCTCGGTGATCAGGCCGACGACGATGCCCTCGCTGACCACCGGCAGGCAGCCGACGCGGTTCTTGACCATGACGGAAGCGGCCTGTTCGATCGGCGTGTTAGGATCAATGCTGATCACGTCCCGCGCTTTCACCATGACATCTCTGACCTTCAAATCCGACAGCAGGCGGGTGATCTCCCAGATGTCCAGACTGGCCAGCCGGCGGGGATCGATCAGCATAGCCTGCGGGGTGAGCAGGCCCAGCAGCCGCTTGCCATCGCCAACCACCGGCAGGTAGCGGAGATTGTTCTCGGCCATGTACTGCTGCGCCGCCACGACGGACATCTCTGGCTCGGCCAGCAGCGGGTGCTTGACCATGTAGTCTTTAACCAGCATGACGACCCTCCTTCTCGATGGTGACAACGGCCTCCATCTGGCGCAGCGTTTCCAGGGGGATGTGGCAGTAGATACGGTGCTGCTCCGTGTCGAACTGGGCGGGCGGGGGCTGCTGCTCGCAGATCGCGCCGTTGTCCGGCAGCATATTCCGGCGTGGGCAGCGGGTGTGGAAGCGGCAGCCGCTGGGCGGGTTGAGGGCGCTGGGCACTGTCCCGCTCAAGCGTATGTGCTTCTGCTCGGCGCGCGGGTCGGGGATGGGCACGGCGGAGAGCAGCGCCTCGGTATAAGGGTGGTAGGGCGGCAGGTAGATCGCCTCTGCCGGGCCGATCTCCGCGATCTGGCCCAAGTACATCACGGCCAGGTGATCGCAGATAAAGCGCACCACGCTCAGGTCGTGGGCGATGAAGATCATCGTCGTGCCCAGCCGCTGCTGGATTTCGAGCAGCAGGTTGAGCACCGCCGCCTGCACCGACACATCGAGCGCGGAGACCGGCTCATCGCACAGCACGAGCTTGGGCGACGCGGCGATGGCGCGGGCGATGGCCACTCGCTGCTTCTCGCCGCCGCTGAGCTGGCGGGGCAGTCGCCGGTAGTAGTTCTCGCCTAGCTTCATCATGTTCAGCAGGCGGATCACCTCGTCGCGCACCTCGCCGGACGGCACCGCCTTGAAGCGGCGCAGCGAGCGCGCGATCTGGTAGCCGACGCTGAACGACGGGTTGAGCGTCGAGTCCGGGTTCTGGAAGACCATCTGTAGCTCTTTGATCACGTCCAGGCCCCGCTTGGAGACGGGTTCTGAGATGTCCACGCCCATGAACTCGATCTCGCCGCCGGTCAGCTTCTCCAGGCCGATGATTGTTTTGACCAGGGTGCTCTTGCCGCAGCCCGATTCGCCGACGATGCCCAGGGTCTGGCCAGGCATGGCCTCGAGGCTCACGTCGTCCACTGCTTTGACGTGCTGCTTCTTACCCCCGATCAGGCGCTTGGGCGCAACTGGGTAGTAGGTTTTGGCCCCTTTGACGGCCAGGATCGGTACCGCCCCGTCCGACTGTGGGACCTGGCCCATCAACTGGCTCACCTGCTCGTCGGACAGGGTGTCTTTGTGCTCAAGGACCTCGTCGGCGAACAGGCAGCGCGACCAGTGGCCGGGCCGGACTTCGCGCATCATCACCGGCTGCTGGGCGCACACCGCGCGGGCGAACGGGCAGCGCGGCTCGAAGATGCAGCCCGGCGGCAGCGCCGTTGGCGAGGGGACGCGCCCGCGAATCGGCTGTAAGGCGCTGTTGGCTTTGGTCGTGTCCAGGCGAGGGACGCAGCGCATCAGGCCCAGGGTGTAGGGGTGGCTTGGCTGCAGGAAAATGTCCTTCCCGCCCGCCCGCTCGACCATCTCCCCCGCGTACATGACTCCGATCGCGTCCGACACGCGGGCAATCACGCCCAGGTTGTGGCTGATGTACATGATCGCCGTGTCGAACTCGTTCTGCAGGTCGTTGATCAGGTCGAGCACGGCGGCTTCGACGGTCACGTCCAGGGCGGTGGTCGGCTCGTCCATGATCAACAGGGCGGGGTCGTTGAGCAGGGCCATAGCGATGACGATGCGCTGCTGCTGGCCGCCGGAGACCTGGTGCGGGTAGCGGCGCATGACGCTGGCCGGGTCGGGCATGTAGACGCGGTGCAACATCTGCTCGCAGCGTTCCAGGGCGGCAGCCCGCTTCATGCTGCGGTGCACGATCAGTACCTCGGCCATCTGATCGCCAAGCTGCATGGACGGGTTGAGCGCCTGCATCGGGTCCTGGTAGACCATGGCGATGCGGTCGCCGCGCAGCTTGCGTAGCTCCTTCTCGGAACGCTTGACCAGGTCTTGCCCCTGAAACAGGATGCGCCCGCCGGTGATCTTACCGTTGCGTCCCAGGAAGTTGACGATGCTGAAGGCCACCGTGCTCTTGCCGCAGCCGGACTCGCCGACGATGCCGAAGGTTTCGGCGCGGTGAATGTCGAGCGAGACATCGCGCACGGCGGCCACGTCGCCGTGCCGCGTCTCGTAGGCGACGGCCAGCCGATCAATCTCCAGGATGGGAACCTGTCTTGGCCCACGCATCAGTGTCTCGCTCCTTCAAACACAACGGTCCGTAGGGGCGCTGCTCTGCTGCGCCCTGGTTTACCTCACCCCCGCTCGGCGCTGGCGCGCCTCGCCGCCCCCTCT
>DYGW01000188.1 GCA_020724485.1 Thermoflexus sp.
CAGTTACCTACCTCACCCCCGTTTCGCTTCGCTCAACTTCCCTCTCTCCGCTGGCGGAGAGGGGGTCAGGGGTGAGGTTGCGAGCGGGAGGCTACGGACTAGCAATCAAGGTCCGATTATAGCGCCGCACGATTGGGTCTAGGGCAACGCGGGGTGCTGCGTTACAATGCGGGGGTGTCACCAGACAGCGACATCCAGTTCACGGTTCGTCAGCGGGGCACCCCATGACCCACCCTTCTTCACGCCATCCCCTGACTCGCCTGCTCGGTTACGCGCGCCGTCACCGGCGGCGCGTGCTGCTGGCGTGCCTGTTCTCCGTGCTCAACAAGCTCTTCGACCTGGCCCCGCCGGCGCTGATCGGCGCGGCGGTGGACATCGTCGTGCAGCGCGAAGACTCGTTCATCGCCAGCCTGGGCTTCCCCAACGTGTACGACCAGTTGCTCGTGCTGGCCCTGATCACGCTGGTGATCTGGATTTGGGAGTCGATCTTCGAGTACGTGCACCGCATCCTGTGGCGCAACCTGGCCCAGACGATTGAGCACGAATTGCGCGTCGAAACCTACGCCCACGTGCAAGACCTGGAGCTGGCCTACTATGAGGATCAGAGCACGGGCGGCCTGCTGTCCATCCTCAACGACGACATCAACCAGCTTGAGCGCTTCCTCGACGTGGGGGCCAACGACCTGATCCAGGTGACGACCACGGTGCTGGTCATCAGCGGCATGTTCTTCATCGCCGCGCCGAGCGTGGCCTGGATGGCGATCATCCCCATCCCGGTCATCGTCTACGGCTCGGTGTGGTTCCAGCGCAAGCTGACGCCGCGCTACGCCGCCGTGCGCGAGCAGGTGGGGATGCTCAACAGCCAGCTTGCCAACAACTTGAGCGGCATCGCCACGATCAAGAGCTTCACCGCTGAGGAACACGAGATCGCGCGGATCAGCGCGGCGAGCGCCCTCTATCGCGAGCGCAACCGCGCGGCCATCGTGCTCAGTTCGGCCTTCTCCCCGCTGATCCGCATGGTCATCGTCATGGGCTTCATCGCCATCCTGGTCTTTGGCGGGCGGCTGGCGCTGGACGGGTCGCTGAACGTGGGCCTCTACAGCCTGATGATCTTCATCACCCAGCGCCTGCTGTGGCCGCTGACTCGCCTGGGCGAGACGTTCGACCTGTACCAGCGGGCGATGGCCTCCACCACGCGCATCCTCGACCTGCTCGACATCCAGCCGCAGATCACCGACGGCGGCGAGCCGCTGCCCGTCGAGTCCGTGCGCGGCGAAGTCGCCTTCGAGGATGTCGAGTTCACCTACGGCAACGGCCAGGAGGTGATACGTGGGCTGTCGCTGCACATCCCGGCGGGCGACACAGCAGCCATCGTCGGCGCGACCGGCGCGGGCAAGAGCACGGTGATCAAGCTGCTGCTGCGCTTCTACGACGTGCAGCGCGGGCGGGTCACGCTCGACGGGCGAGACCTGCGCGCGTTCAACGTGGCCGACCTGCGCGGGGCGATTGGCCTGGTCAGCCAGGATGTGTTCCTCTTTCACGGCACGGTGCGCGAGAACATCACCTACGGCACGTTCGGCGCAACGGACGAACAGATCATCGCGGCAGCCAAGATCGCTGAGGCGCACGACTTCATCATACAGCTTCCGCAGGGCTACGAGACCATCGTCGGCGAGCGCGGGCAGAAGCTCAGCGGTGGGCAGCGCCAGCGCATCTCGATTGCGCGGGCCATCCTCAAGGACCCGCCCGTGCTCATCCTCGACGAGGCTACGTCCTCGGTGGACAACGAGACCGAGGCGGCCATCCAGCGCTCGCTGGAGCGGATCATCGTTGGGCGCACGACCATCGTCATCGCCCACCGCCTCTCGACCATCCGCAACGCCGACCGCATCTTCGTGCTGGAAGATGGAATGCTGCGCGAGCAGGGCCGCCACGAAGACCTGATCCGGGGCGACGGCATCTACGCCACGCTGTGGCGCGTCCAGACCGGCGAGCGGCTGCGTCTGGCGGGCGATTAGCGGTACAATGGGGCAAACGCGAGTGCTGAGAGGTGGAGCCATGCGCACCATACGCCCCGCCCTGCCGATCATGCTGCTGACCCTGGCCCTGACCGTGCTGGCCGCCGCCTGTTCGGGCGAGGAGAAGGCCGGCGAAACTCCACCGCCGGCGACGACAGAGGAGGTTCCCGCCATGACGCTTGAGCTGACCAGTACCGCCTTCAGCGAAGGCCAACCGATCCCCGCGCGCTACACCTGCACGGGGGAAGACATCTCGCCGCCGCTGGCCTGGCGCGGCGCGCCCCCCGGCACGCAGAGCTTCGCCTTGATCATGGACGATCCCGACGCGCCAGGGCGCACCTGGGTGCACTGGGTCGTGATCAACCTGCCCGCCAGCGCGACCGGTCTGAGCGAAGCGATCCGCTCCGACGGCGACCTGCCGGGCGAGGCGGTGCACGGCCAGAATAGCTGGCGGCGCAACGATTACGGCGGCCCCTGCCCGCCCAGCGGCACGCACCGCTACTTCTTCAAGCTCTACGCGCTGGACACGGCCCTCGACCTGGCACCCGGCGCGACCAAGCAGCAGGTGCTCGACGCGCTGGCCGGGCACGTCTTGGCCGAGGGGCAGTTGATGGGGACGTACAGGAAGTAGAGCTACTGGTTGTTGGTTATTGGTGGTTGGTAGAGCAGACGATAAACGAAACGGTCTTCTCCAAGAGCCGATCGCCCAAACCCGGGGGGCCACGAACAACCTGTTAGGGCTGGGCACTTGGGCGCTGGGATTGCCCCCCCTTCCCCCACGCTGCGCGCAGGGAAGGGGAGCAGGCCCGCCGCTTTTCTCCCTTCCCCTCTCGTGGGGGAAGGGCCGGGGATGGGGGGGGACAAACACGTTCACGACTTGTTGGTGGACCCCAAACCCGGGGCCGTTAATTGCACGGTTTTGAACTGGTTTCTCCACGAGACCTGTTCGCCGAACGCTGCTGACCTGTCACCAACGACCAATAACCAACAACCGATCACTAGCGACTCACTCCCACCGAATTGAGACTCACATGGACGCATCCCGCTTTCACGGCATGATCCCCCCGCTGGCGACGCCGATGCACGCCGACGGGTCGCTTAACCTGGAGGCTGTGCCCGCCCTGGTCGAGCACGTGCTCAGCGCCGGCGTGCACGGCATCTTCGCGCCGGGCAGCCAGGGCGAAGCCTACGCCCTGCACGCCGATGAGCGCGTCGCCGTACTGGAGGCGGTGCTGGCCGCGGTCAACGGGCGCGCCCCGGTCATCGCCGGGACGGGCGCGATCACCACGCGCGACGCCATCACCCACACCCGCAACGCCGAGCGCGCCGGGGCCGATGCCGCAGCCATTGTCACGCCGTACTTCATCACCCTGTCGCAGGACGAGCTATTCGCCTTCTACAGCGATATCGCGGCGGCGGTGTCGCTGCCCATCTTCGCCTACTCCAACCCGGGCCGCACGGGCGGCGTGCGCGTCGCGCCGGAGACGCTAGCCCGGTTGGCAGCGGACATCCCGCACTTCATCGGCGTCAAAGAGTCGAGCGGCGACCTGGCGACGACGATGGCCGTCATCCGCGCCTGCCCGCCGGACTTTCGCGTTTTCACCGGGCGGGACACGCTGATCTATGCGTCGCTGTGTCAGGGAGCAGTCGGCGCGGTGGGCCTGACGATGAACATCGCCCCGGCGTGGTCGGTGGGCATCTACGAGGCATTCCACGCTGGCGATCACGCCCGCGCCCGCGCGCTGCAGGATCGCGTCGCCGCGCTGCGCGAGGGGCTGCCCCGCTTTGGCTCGTATCCGCTGTGGGTCAAAGAATCGTTGGCGTTGCTGGGCCTGCCCGCCGGACCGGCCCGCCGCCCAATCCTGCCGCTGAGCGACGCCCAGCGCGCGGAGCTACGCGCATTTCTGCGCGGCCTCGGCCTGGCCGTGTAAGCGGGGGTCATGCAGAGGCGCGATCAGTTGGTGGAGAAAAACCTGTACGCCTGGGCCAGGGCGCGATCGCGCTCCAGGATGGCATCCAGCAGCGCAACTTCGCGGCGGTAGATGGCGCGCATGTCCGCCAGCAGGCTCGCGGCCTCGCTGGTAGCCAGTAGCGTCTGCTTCTGCTCGGTCGGAATCTGCACCAGGGCGGCGGCCAGGTAGCCCAGCGTCAGCGGGTCTTCTGGCAGCGAGGCGGGGTCGAAGGTCACGCTCTCCGACGCGCGGGCCAGCACCGCCAGGTAACGCTCCACCCAGGGGCGAAGCTGGCGGCTGGCCTGGACAACATCCGGGGCCTGGGCGTCGCCCGGTGCCAGCGGCTCGACCGTGCCCACCAGGTAGGGCAGCTCGCGCGACAGCGAGACGATGCGGAAGCGCTCGCGGCCCACTGCGACGATATTCATGCCCCCGTCTTCCAGGCGTTCCACGTCGGTGATTTCCGCGCTACAGCCGACGGGGTGCGGTTCGGCCAGCGGGCCGAGCGCCTCGCGCCCCTCGCGGATGAGCACCACGCCAAAGGGCTGCTCCGTCTGGGTGCACTGCTCGATCATGAGCTTGTAGCGCGGCTCGAAGATGTGCAGCGTGATCGGCATATTCGGAAAAAGCACCGTATTGAGCGGGAACAGCGGCAGCCGGTACATGGGCTTTTCCTCAACAATGGTTGGCGGCGGGTATCACGCCACACCTGGCGGCTTCCCTGCGACACCGCAGATTTTAGCCAAAGGGGGCCGGGCTGTCCATTAGAGTTGGCTAAGCGGCGGGGCCAACGCGACGAGCGTATGCTCTGCCGTACCTCACACCCTGACTTCGCTGCGTTCGGCTGGATGCAACAATAGACTTCCGAAGTTTCCGAAAACTTCGGAAGTCTGTATTCAAGCCACGCGCAGCAGAGCAGCACCCCTCATCCCTTACCAATAACCAACCACCAATAACCAGCTTTCAGAGCGACCGCCCGTGCAGGTAGCGCAGGAGCAGATCTTTGCGCACGAAGAAAAACACGGTCAGCGAGGCCAGAAAACCGGCCAGGTGCGCCAGGTGATTGATGCCCTGAATCTCCTCGTCGCTGCGAATAGTCTCCAGCGAGGGCACGAAGCTGCGCGCCACAAACCAGATCAGCACCAGCCACGCCGGCAGAGGCACCGTCCAGCGCCAGAACTTGTACTCGTCGCTGGCGACCAGCTTGCGAATGGCCGCGTAGGGAATGCGCAGGATAGTCCCCAACCCCCACAGGCAGTTGACCCACGCGCCAGGGAACAGCAGCAGGTACGCGCCCATCACGCCGGAGATCGCGCCGCTGGCCCCAATGGAGGGCAGCGTATCCGTCTTGGGGGTGAGCAGCACGCTCCCCACGCTGGCCATCATGCCCGCCAGCAGATAGAACAGCAGGAAGCGCGACGACCCGCACGCATCTTCCACGCGCCGCCCGAACGCCCACAGGAAAATCATATTGCCGAACAGGTGCCAGAAATCGGCGTGCATGAAGATCGAAGTGAACGCGGCGAGGGCGGCGATCCCCTCGCCCTGGCGCAGCGTCTGCTCGTTGAAGCCATACGTATTGACCTTGCCCACATAGTCTTCGAACGTCGGCTGGATGACGATGCCCTGTTCCTGCTGCCCGTAGAGGTCTGGCGCAATCCACAGCACAAAAATCGCCGTGTTGATCATGATCAGCAGCAGCGTTGCCCAGGGAATCGTGCGGTAGCGCACCACGCCGGAGTCGTTGACCGGCATGGGGAACAGCAGCGTGGACAGGAACAGGATGAGCAGGAAGTAAGCGAGAATGGCGACCAGCAGGCACATGGCGCGCTTCCTTCAGGCTCTGGCATCACCAGGGCAGATAGGGCGGGCGGTTGTCACCCACCCAGCCAAGCGTGTGGTACAGCACGAGCGCGAACGCAATTCCCAGCAGCACGAATCCGGCGATGCCCAGCCCGTAGCGCACGTTGGACGGCAGCATGGGCAGCGCCGTCGGTTCCTCCAGGGCGCGGCCCGGCGCGGGCCGCGCTGGCCCATCGGCGGGGTTTTGCGGCGGCGGGGGCGGCGGGACGGTGCCCCCCAGCCACCCGGCCAGCGGGCGCTGCTGCGGTGAGGAGGTCGCGGTGACTACCAGATAGCCGCCGAGCAAGCTGACCAACACACCGATCCAGCGGCGCGGCCCCAGGGCGAGCAGATCGAGCCGGGCATCCTGCCAGCCCAGCAGCACATATAGCCCGGCGATGCCCGCCGCCTCGCGCACGGCCAGCCACACACTGCCCCGCTCGCGGTCGGTCAGCACCGGCACGTAGCTGCGCAGCTTCTTATCCACCTCTTTGCGCGTCTTGCCGTGTGCGCCCAGCCGGGCGGCGCGCTCGTACAGGCGCGACGCCTCAACACGATCTCCCGACTCTTGCAGCAGGTCGCCCAGCTTGATCAACGCCGCCGGCATTTGGGGATGTATTTCGAGCGCGCGCTCCAGAAAGCGGTGGGCGAGCGACTGTTGGTGGCGCGCCAGATAATAGTCGGCCACTTTGACCACAAGCTGCTCATCGGCGACCGGCAGCGTCGCCACGCACTCGCGCAGTTCCGCCGCCCAGATGCCGTCATTTTGCCGCTCGGCGATGTCTATGGCGGTCAGGTAGACGGTGGGCACGCGCGTGCCGGCGTCAATGGCCCGCTGTACCAATTCTTTGGCGTCCTGCCAATACTGGAGCTTCCACAGGTGCCCGGCGGCGTTGCGCAGGGCCAGCTCGTGATCCACGCGGATCGTCAGCACCTCAACCCACAGCGCGATGGCGTCTTCAATGTCCCCGGCCTCCCGGTAAATCTCGGCCCGGTCCATCAGGTGGGCGATGCGCTCTTTCTCGGCTGGCGTGACTGGCTCATCAACCGTCTTGCGCTGGAGCGGGCGAATGACGCCGGGCGCGGGCCGTACAACCGGCGTCTCCGGCGTCCAGGCGAGCGGGTGGGCGGCGGGGAGAGTCGATTCGGGCGCGGCGACGAGGGGCGGCGTGGGGCGTTGCTCAGCAAGAAGCTGCGCCCGCAGCTTTTGCGCGGCTTCGTTGGCGGGATTGGCGCGCAGGGCGCGCTCGACCAATTCGAGACGGCGGGCGGGGTCGGAGGTGGTGCGCGTCAGCCACAGCCAGGCCATGTCGTTGTGCGGGTCCAGCTTGAGCGCCTGAACCAGCAGATCGCGCCCGCGCGCGAGGTCATTCTGCTCGCGGATGGCGACCACGCCCTGACGGTACAGTTCCTGTGCGTCCATAGCAGCCATTCCCTGTCGCGGTCGTATTGCGCGGCCTTCGGGAAGTCACGGACGCACTATAGCATTGAGCTTATGGGCGCACAACTGGGCCGGGCGGGGGGGTCCACGAACAAGTCGTGAACGTGTTTGTCCCCCCCCCCATCCCCGGCCCTTCCCCCACGAGGGGGGAAG
>DYGW01000189.1 GCA_020724485.1 Thermoflexus sp.
TTTTCTCCGCGCTCTCTGCGCCTCTGCGGTGATGCTTTGCCCCAGAACTGAAATGTGCCTCCGGCGGGCTGCTTGTGCGACTTTTCACGACTTTTTCACGGAGAATATGCGGGTTACTCTTGCTGCCCGTCTGCCGTAACGCTAGACTTAGACCGGTCATTAACACAGCAAGGGAAAACCATGCTCGACCGACGTACCCGCACCGTCCGCCAGGTGTTGCGCGCCGCTGGCTGGCTGCTGCTCCGGCTGCTGGCGCGCCCGACCGTCACCGGGCGCGAGCATCTGGACGTGCCCGGCCCGGTGATTTACGCCGCCAACCACGCCTCGACCTTTGACGCGCTGCTGCTCTTTGTGCTGCTCCCGCGCGACACGGTCTTCGTGGGGCCGGGCGACTTCCCCCTGCTGTGGCCGGCCAATTGGGTTGTGCGCCACGCCGGGCTGATTCTGATGAAGCGCGGCGCGGTAGACCGCGAGGGGCTGAAGCAGATGCTGGCCCACTTGCAAAGCGGCGGGCGGCTGGGCATCTTCCCGGAAGGCGGCACCTGGGAAAAGCCAATTGATGACGTCAAGTCGGGCGCGGCATACCTATCACGGGCGGCGGGCGCGCGCATTGTGCCGATGGCCTTTGGCGGCACCTACCAGGTCTGGCGGCGCATGTTTCTGCTGCGCCTCCCGCGCGTAACGGTGACCATCGGCCCGCCGCTGCCGCCCATCCCCGCCTCCAGCGACCGCCAGCAGCGCCAGGCAGACCTCGAAGCGGCGTCGGTGGGCCTGATGCAGCAGATATACACCATGCTGCCGCCCGCGACTCAGGCGCACTACGACCGGCAGGCGCGGCTGGAGTTTCGCGGCGAGCTGCTGTTCCGCCCGAACTCGCTGGCGCTGCCCGCCGACATCTCGCTCGACGCGCTGGCTGAGCTGGTCGCCAAGCCCAACCTGTTCAGCCCGCTACATCGCAACGCCCGGCTACCCGTGCGCCCGTTCGTCCAGCAGGGACGTTTTGTGCGCCCGCGCGTCATGAAGCGCGCCGCTGACGCGCTGGCCGGTGCTTTCGACGGAGGTGATTTCACCGGTTATCTGGAATACCGCCTGGGCGAGGCCAAAGCCGCCGAGATTCGGGCCGCCCTGGCGGTCATCAGCGCGGCGATGGACGACGCCACAGCCGCGCGCGTGCGAGTTGCTTTTCGCCCGCAGGTGCTTGAACGCGCCCCACTCCAGGACGCAGCATCCCTATGATTCCCCCAGTCAGGCGGCCCGGCAGCGTCCCATGACCCTCAGCATCGCCATCTCGATCCTCATCCCGCTGGCCTTCATGCTCGGCATCTGGACGCTGGAGATTTACGCCCAAAGCCGTCTGCGCATGATGGCGCTGGCGATGGCCTGGGGAATGGTCGTATTCCTGGTCGCCAGCGTCTTCCACGACCGGCTGCTGGCCTGGAACGTGCTCAACTTTGAGCAGGTCGCCACGCTCAGCGCGCCAGTGGTCGAAGAACTGCTCAAGGCGCTGCTGATCGTGCTGCTGGCCTCGCGCCTGACGCTGGCCTACACCGTGGACGGCACCGCCTACGGCTTCGCCATCGGCACCGGCTTTGGCATGGCCGAGAACCTCGACTATGTCATCAGCAACCCCGACCGCGCCCTGCCCATCGCGCTAAGCCGCGTGCTCTCGGTCAGCCTGATGCACGCCTACACGACCGGCCTGGTCGGCACTGCTGCCGGCAGCAGCCTGTTCCTGACGCGGCGCGCGCAGCTTTTGCGCGTGGGGGTGAGCGTGACCGTTGCCATGTTCTTACACGCCGTCTTCAACAGGCTGGTGCTGAATATGGAGGGCCTGCCGGCGTTGGTGGCAGCCCTGTTCATTGGGCTATCTGGTACCGGCGTGATTGTGTTGCTGATCCAGCGTTCGCTGGCCCTGGAACGGCGCTCGCTGCTCGCGGAACTGGTCGAGGTAGCCAGCGCGGGCGAGGTGGTGGCTACCGCCAACCCGCAACAGATCGCCCAGATCCTCACCCGCTACCGGGGCACCATTGACCGCGAGCGGGCCGACCTGATCCGGCAGTACGTGGTGCTCCAGGCGCGGCTGGGGATGCTGCTGCGCAGCGCCGCCGTCAACCAGCGTTCGGATGTGTTCAGCTACCTCGCCGGTGAGATCGCGCGCGCCGAGCAGCAGTTGGGCGCGCTGCGCAGTTCGATGGGCCTGTACACGTTGATCTGGCTGCGCACCGTGCTGCCCAGCGAAGAAAGCCGCCTCTGGGCGCGCATCAACACCCGCCTGCAAACCGACACGCCGATGCTGGCCCTGATCCTGCACCTGGACGAGCGGCGGGCGCGCATCCCGCGCAGCGAGGTGGACGTCCGCAAAGCACTGCTGCACCTGAACCCATTGTTCTATGACTTGCAGGACAGCGAGCTAGAGGATGTCGCCCTGCTGCTCAACCAGCACATCTTCAAGGCGGGTGATGCGATCATTAAGCCGGACGTGCCGAGCGACAAACTGTACATCGTCGCCTCTGGCAGCCTGGTATGGACTGCCATTGACGAGGACGGCGTCGAGACGATCCTGACCGCTTATGTGCGCGGCGATGTCTTCGGCAAGCTGGGTGTGGTGGACGATGCGCCCGACTCCACCCGTGTGAGCTGTCTGGAGGCGGTGACTGTCTACTCGCTGTCGCGCACCGACTTCGTGGCTCTGTCGTATGCCAAGCCCCAGGTGAGCCTGGCCATGATGCGCGAACTGGCCGGCGAGATTCGCAACCTGACGCTGCTCGCCATGTGGATTCGGCGGACGAACGGCGAGGGGCCAGAATCGTCGTCTGCCGGGCGGCGCTGAAAACCTCACCTCTGGCCCCCGCCATGCACGGACTTCCGGGGCGGACAGGCATTGGGCGAACGTGAAGCCAGGCGAACGTCTTGCGTCTAGCCTCACCCCCCGGCCCCCTCTCCACGTGGTGGAGGGGGGAGTCAGGCCGCCAGTAAGTCCCCTCTCCACTACGTGGGGAGGGGATTTAGGGGTGGGGCTAATTCCACACACCCCATCACTTTGCCCATCTCAACGATTCTCACCTACCTGTCCGCCCCTGAACATGCACGCACAGAGGATTTTCTAATTCGCAATCCGCAATCCGAATTTCGCAATCCCCCCAGGGCCGCCCATCAGCGGCGGACAAACACCACCTGCCAGTGCCTCACGCGCGCCAGCCAGCCCATGCAGTCCAGCGCGACCAGTCCCCCGGCGGCCAGGCGCAGCGCCATGCCCAGCGCCAACACGGTCGTCAGGCTCAGCGAGGTGTTCGCAAGCTGGCTGCCCAGCAGCGGCCCGACGAATACCGCCAGTAGCACCACCTGGTTGTACACGGTCATGAAGCGGGTCAGGCTTTCGGCGGGCGCGTTCTCGCTGAAGTAGCCGAAGAGACTGATCGCCGCCATCGTCCAGGCCGCGCCCGAAAGCACTGCTCCGACCAACGTGAGCGGCAGGCTCGACGCGACGACCAGGATGCCCGCCGCCACGCCGGTTACCGCCATGCCGATGGCGACGGTCATCAGCGCCCCGATGCGGTGCACAATGCGATAGGTGACGGTGGCGATGAGCGCCGCTGCTGCCAGTTCCGCCACAGAGAAGACCGACATGAACGCTTCGTCTGCGCCCAGCTCGTCTATCAGGCGCAGCGGGATGATCGGCAGAATGGAGAAGAAGGCGATGTGCACAAGCACTGCGACGAAGGCTGTGCGGCGGAAGACCACCGACTGCCAGGGGCGCACCGGCGAATGGTCGAGCGGGGGGATGTCGGCGGGGGCGAGTTCCTGTGTGCGCTGGATGTTGATGAAGCTGCCCAGTGACAGGGCGAAGGACACGACGAACATCACCTGATAATTGGCCGGAAACGGCATCAGTTCCAGCCATAAGCCGAAAGCCAGCGTGCTCACCCCCACCGCCACGTTGAAAGCGAGCGACCGGCGGCTGAGCAGCACAGTAAGCTGTGAGGGTTCGACTGCCTGGCGCATCAGCACAAGGAACAGCACCGAGCTAATGCCATTGGCCGCCGCCGGGAGCGCCACGGCGACGACCAACCACCAGGGCTGCATCTCAGCGGGGAACAGGGGCGTGAACGCCGGCAGCAGGAAGGTCAGCCGGTAGAGTAGGCCCGGCCACCACATGGCCTGCAGCATGGTGGTATGTCGCCCGCGCCACCAGGCCGCCCACGACGAGGTGACCAGTGCGATCAGCGAAGGCAGCGCTGCCAGCCAGCCCAGCAGCGCCGGCGATGCGTCCAACCGAATGGCGTAGACCGACAGGAAGCGCGCGGTCGCGGGCATGGCCAGCCCAAACCAGGTGATGTCTAACACCAGGTGACGGAAGTTCGCCCGGCCCTGGCTGGCGTTTGGTGAGGAAGCGGTCGTGTCGTCTTGTTCGTCCATCAGCTGTCATCTTGCTGCGCCTGGGCAGCCCGCCGCAAACCAGCACCCCGCGGCACGGTATGTGCCGGGCGTGCTGGCATTTAGCGCCCCCATGATCATCTTGTTTGGCGAGCGTGTCAAGCGTCAGATGGGCGATTCTTGCGCTACGCCTGGCCGACGCCGCATCCGGTAGAACATGTCACCATGCGCCCCGACGAATCCCATTCGCCAATACCATCTGGGTAGCAGGTGGCGCCGAACCAGCTACGGGAAGCGTTGGAAGTGGTAGAGCCGGTTGCCGGCCAGCAGGTACATGTTATTGCGCACCACCGAGTCCGCGTAGAAGCCGCGCGCGTCCTGGAAAGCGTCGGGAACGTTGCGCGGGCGGTAGCCCTGGTTGAAGGTTCCAGCCCACGACGTTTCGTAGATGGTCTCGGTCACCCCGTCCACGATATAGAGATTGCGCGAGGCCGGGTCGTTGTCCACGAACAGCGCCGCGCCGCTGCTAATCGCACCGGGGGGAGCCTGGCGAAACTCGAACGGCTGCTCCTCGACGATGCCCTGCACGTTGCGCCGGTAGCGCCGCACCGTCCCGTCGGCGAAGAGGATATAGACCGCCCCATCGTCGCTGATCCCGAAGTCCACCGCGCCAGCCAGGTTGGGGAGTTGGTCGCCGTTGAAGTATTCTTCGGGCGCGTTGGGATAGCTCTCGGCTCCGGCGGGCGGGACGTAGCGCCAAATCTGGTTGGCGGCGTGGTCCATCACGTACAGGTTGCTGCGATACACGGCCAGAGCGACCGGCTCCTGCCAGCGCCCCTCGGTGACCAGCATTTGGGCGCTGGTGAAGTAGGTCGGCGAATAGGCGATGAGCAGGCCGTTGGCGTCGAGCGCGACGAGCACGTTCTTGGGCCGCGTGCCGCCGTCGGCCAGCCACTCGATGTCAATGAGACGACCCACCGTGAAGTTGCCGGTTGCGCCGCTGATCGTCTGCCCCGTCCAGATCACGCGCTTGTCGCTGCTGTCGGTCAGCCCGTCGCCGCGCTCGTTGAGCGTATTGTGATAGACCACACCGTTCTTGCGGTCCAGCGCGTAGAGATCAACGCCGCCGTGCACGACCGGCGAGACCATCTCCGCGTCGCGCGGGTAGGTGCGCAGCAGCGTCAGGTCGCGGCGCACGACATCGTCGAAGCAGTCGAGGTAATTCTCGGCGTCGGCGCGCATGATGAGCACGTTAGGGTCGTTGGGGCGCAGCGTTTCCGCTTGCTCGGACAGGCGCAGCACCTCAACCCACAGGGGGCGCAGCGCCTGGTTCTCGCAGCTACCCCCGGATAGGCGCAGCGCGTCAGTGTGGGCGGCCTGGGCGCGTTCCATGTACGTCTGGAACTCGCTCTTTTCCGCGCCGAGCAGGGCCATGCCCACCGCCGCCACGACGATCACCACCGGGATCATGACCGCCAGCCCGATGGCAACGTTGGTCGGGATGGCTGAGCGGCGGTCCTCCTCCGGTTCCGGCACCAGGCGGGCGAGCGCCCCCGCCAGGAAGCCCACTACGGCCAGCGCCGCGACCAGCACAGCGCGCAGGCCCTGGCGTCCGCGTTGAGCGGCGGCTGTGCGCGCGCGGTCGAGGGGGGTCGGGCCGGCGGGCACAGGGGGCGCGGCGGGCGGCTCAGCGTCGTCTACATCCGACCCGCTGGTGAAGCGCCCCGCCACTCCTCCCAGAGTCGCGCGCAGCCGCGCTGCGACTGGCGGGCGCGCGATGGCGTCTGGGGCTTCTGCGAGAGCGGGCGCGGCGTCTTCCACCGGCGACGGCAGCGGCGCAGCCTCGACGGGCGCGGGCGTCTCTTCGGCAAGGGCTAGCATCTCAGCGGGTAGCGGCTCGTCAGGGGGCGACGCAGGCTTCGGCTCCGCACCTGTTTCGTCCGGCGCGTCCCAGGCTGACGCCGGCGCGACTCCCTCCCACGCTGGCGACGGCTCGCGCAGCGCATCCTGACCCCAGTCCACCTCGGAACCGCTGGCCGGGCTGATCGGCGCGCGCGATTTGCGCGGCGCGCGCAGGCTGTGCTGGAGCGCGTAACGCTCCGCGTCCGGTGCGCCCGGCGGCGCGAAGGCGACAGCGCTGACGGCCAGGCGCTTGCTGCTGAGGGTCTTGAGTCGCTGTAAGACATCGGCCAGGGTGCCCTCGCGCAGCACCACGTCGAACGTAGTGGTGGGGGCGTGCTGCAGGCTTTCGTCGCAGAGCAGGAGCATGTCGCCGGGCGCAACGGCCAGGCGCGTAAGCTGGATGTCCGGCGGATCGCCGCTGCCCAGCGGCGGCAGGTTGATCACTAGCGGATCGCGGCGCTCTTCCGGGAAGAAAGTCAGGCCGTCCGCCCCGCGCCAGACCATGAACGAGCGCCCGCCGCGCGCCACGTACAGGTCGCTGCCGTGCAAGGCCAGGGCCAGCGCGTTGACCGGCTCCCCGGCGGGGTCGTCGAGGATGTGGCGGTTGATGGCGGCCAGCGCCTCGCGCAGCCCGCCGGTGATGCCGCCACTGCTGCCGAAGTAGGTGTCTGCGCCAAGCTGGGCCAGGGTCTCGAAATAGGGCGCTGGCGCGCGCGTTTCGCCGTGCGGCGTGACCAGAATGGCGAAAGCGTGACCTTCACGCGCGCGGGAGGCGCGGCGTGGCGCAAGCTCAGCCAGCGCGCCAGGCGGCGGCACGCCCACCGCCCGCCCACCAACTATCAGCACATGCCCGACCAGTGCCTGTACGTCCTCTGGCATGACGTTTTCCCCGTTCGCTGCCCACCGTAACACAGTGAAGAGTTGTGCCCTGATTGTACCGCAAGTCGGGCATTCGAACGCAGACGCGGGTGGTGCGGATGTATCTCACGATGATGCTGTTGGCGAAATGACTTCGTAGGGGGGGCCACGAACAACCTGTTAGGGCTGGGCACTTGGGCGCTGGGATTGCCTCCCATTCCCCAACCCCTTC
>DYGW01000190.1 GCA_020724485.1 Thermoflexus sp.
CTACATCCAGGAGCGGCGCAGCGTGGGCAAAGTCGTGCTGCGCCCGTGAGCGCGCCGCCTTACTCTGGCTCCGCCTGGCGCAGTAGCTCTTCGACGTGGGCGACGAGCGTGGCGACTTCCACCGGCTTTTGCAGCACATCGTCAGCGCCAAGCTGCTCGGCCAACTGGTGGGCCGTCGGCAGCGCGGAGACGACCAGCACGCGCGTGCCGCGCAGCTCGTGCGTGCTTCGAATGTGCTCCAGCACAGCCTCGCCCGAAGCCAGCGGCATCATCAGGTCAAGGATGATCAGTGCTGGGCGGAAGGCATTGACCTGGTAGAGCGCCTCGACGCCGTTTTCCGCCGTGTAGACCTGGTGACCGCGTTTCTCCAACACGAGCCTGATCATACGCTGCAGTTCGGTATCGTCTTCAATCACGAGTAGTACCGCCATTGGCCCCACTTCCTATCTGCACGTGCCTCAAGCGCGCCCTACCCCCACCCCCTCATTGTACGGTTGCTGGCACGCGCTGGCAAGCGGGGTGTATCTCATGATGAGGGCAGGAACCGGCCTGTAGGGGCGGGTTTCGAAACCCGCTCCTACAAGTCACACCACGATTCACACGACGGTTGCGGAGGCGGAGAGGAAAAACATTGAAAGAACCTTGATTGCCAGTTATTTACCTCACCCCTGTTTCGCTTCGCTCAACTTCCCCCTCTCCGCTGGCGGAGAGGGGGTCAGGGGGTGAGGTTGCGAGCGGAAGCAACAAACTAGCAATCAGGGTTGAAAGAACTCCTAAGCCTTTCTCTGCGTCCTCTGCGTCTCAGAGTTCAATGTTTTTCCGCCCCACAGAGGAGCAGCCCATGCCCGTCCCTCTCGACAAAGCACGCCGATTTCCCGTATACTGAGAGAAGGCGCCGTTCGCAGCGCGGGGAAGCCACACACAGCGGAATCACTGCAGCCGGGGGCGCACCACCGCCCACCCCGCGCCAGAGATTCCGCTGTGCTTTAGAGGAGCGTTCGTTCCTAGCGTGCAGGAGGTGCGAGATGGCCGTGATCACCGTTTCCCGTCAAGCGGGGAGTGGCGGCGACGAGATCGCCGCGCGCGTCTGCGACCTGCTCAGCTACCGTTACTTCGACAAGCAGGTAATGATCGAAGCCGCCGCCGCTGCCGGTCTGTGCGAGGCGGAGGTCGTGGATTTCTCTGAAGACCACTACAAGGTGCAGGACTTCCTGTCGCGCCTGCTGCGCAGCCGCCCGCGTACTGTGCGCCAGGTTTTGGTCCGCGAGGAAGCGCACAAGCTGATTGACACGCTGACCGCCCGCGAGATGGACGAGGCGCGCTGTGTAGACCTGATCCGCTACGCCATCACCAGCGTCTACGAGCAGGGCGATATGGTCATCGTCGGGCGCGGCGGCCAGGCCGTGCTGCACAACAAGCCGGGCGTGCTGCACGTGCGCATCATCGCTCCGCTGGAACAGCGCATCCTGCGGCTGCGCGAGCAGGGCGTCAGCGGCGTGAGCGAGCTCAAGCTAACCATTGCCGACCGCGACCGGGCCAGCGCCGAGTATCTCAAGCGGTTCTTCGGCATCTCCTGGGACGACCCGGCGCTGTACCACATGATCCTGAACACCGGACTGCTCGACCTGGATGCCGCAGCGGGCATCATCGCGGGCGCTGTCGAGCACCTGGCCCCGGCGGCTGCCGCCTGAGGGTGTATTGCACGATGGGGGCAAAATTCTTGAACCGCAGAGACGCAGAGAAAAGCAGAGAAGAACCTAGAACTTCCTTAATTGTCTTTCCCTCTGCGCCCTCTGCGTCTTTGCGGTTCAATGAATCAAGCCCGGCGGCGAAGCTGCACCAGCAGCGTGCCCGTCGCCGCCAGCGCCAGCCCGCCGATCTCGCGGGCGTTCAGCGCCTCGCCCAGGAACGCCCAGGCCAGCACTGCGATCTGGATCAGCATGGTGTTGTTGATGATGCTTGTCTCGACGGCAGGCAGCGTGCGCTGCGTGTGGTTCCACAGGGTGAAGGCGAAGGCCGTGTTGACCACCGCCAGCCAGGCGATGATCAGCCAGCCGCGCGCATCGAGCGCAGGCAACCCCTGGGTGACGATCCCTGCGCCCAGCAGCACGACCGCCCCCACGCCCATGCTGGCGACCGTCACCGCCAGCGCGGGCAGCGTCGCCGCCCGGTTGACATCGCGCCCCAGCACCGCCGAGAGCGCGTTGGACAGCACGCCGCCCAGCATGATCAGCAGGCCCACGACCTGCTCGCGCGGGAGCGCCACCGGGTAGAAATAGACGAGCGCGCCCATCAGGTAGATGGCGATGCCGCCCCACTGCCCGCGCGTGGGGCGCTCGCCCAGCAGAGGGATGCCCAGCAGCGCCACAACCCCCGTCGTGAAGCTGAACAACAGGCTGGTCGTCGCGGCGGGCAGGCGTTCCAGGCCGAGGAACAGCAGGCCGAGCACGACCAGCCGCCTCCAATCGGCGCGCGGCAGGCGGCGCAGCGCGGCCAATTGCCCGGATCGCCAGGCGAGCGGCAGCAGACACAGAAAAGCGAGCACATAGCGCAGCCCGGCGAAGGTCAGCGCGGGGATGTCGTCCAGGCCGATCTTGATCAGCACCCACGACGTAGACCACAGCAGCGTGACGAACAGGGCTTGCAGGGCAGCGCGGGTATGGGCGGTCATGCGGACTGTCTCCTGGGAGCGAAAAGGGCCGGCGGCGCTGAGCAGCGGTTCCGGAGCATCTCCCTGCCCCACTTGCGGCGGGCCGGTTCCGGAAATCCGCACCTGCCGCATGGGAGATCCTCCGCTGTCTTTCTGCGGCCAAAGCGGGTATAACTGGCTTGGCAAGCGCCGAGCTTACCATACACCCGGCGAATCGTCACGTGGCCTCCCTCGAGGGGATGCATGGAAGACCTGTCAGAAGGCAGAGCAGCGCCGCCCTACTCACCGCCTATGACCACACTTTTCTCCGCCGCCCAGACCCGCCAACAGGCCGCCGCACTCGGCTTCACGGAGGCCGGGATTGTCCCCGCCGCCCCGTCACCGCGCCTGGACGCCTACCTGCGCTGGATCGAGGCGGGGATGCACGGGACGATGGGCTACCTGGCCCGGCCCGACCGTCTGGCCCGCCGCCGCGACCTCAACGCCATCCTGCCGGACGCCCGCTCGCTGGTGGTCGTCGCGCTCAACTACGCGACGGACGCCGTCCCGCCATCCATTCTGGGCGATCCCCGGCGGGGGCGCATCTCCAACTACGCCTGGGGCGCGGACTATCACGCGATCATGACGCCGCGCCTGGAAACGCTGGCCGCCTGGCTGCGCGAGCAGTCCGGCCAGGAGGTCGCCAGCCGCGCCTACGTGGACACGGGCGCGATTCTAGAGCGCGATCACGCCCAGGGGGCCGGGCTGGGCTTCATTGGCAAGAACACGCTGCTGATCCACCCCCGGCGCGGCTCGTATCTGTTCCTGGGCGAAGTGCTGACCACCCTGCCCTTCGACGCCTACGACGCGCCAGGTCGCCAGACGCTGTGCGGGACATGCGCGCGCTGCCTGGCCGCCTGCCCGACGGGAACGTTCCCGCGCCCCTACGTGCTCGACGCGCGGCGTTGCATCAGCTACCTGACCATCGAGCTGAAAGGGGTCATCCCCGAAGAACTGCGCCCGCTGCTGGGCAACTGGGTTTACGGCTGCGACATCTGCCAGGAGGTCTGCCCCTTCACGCGCAAGTTCTCCGCGCCGACAGACGAGCGGGCGTTCTGGCCGCTCACCGCTGACCGGGCCGCGCCGCTGCTGGCCGATCTGCTGGCGCTGGATGAAGAGGGTTTCCGCGCCCGTTTCCGCGACTCGGCCATCTGGCGGATCGGGCGGGAGCGGCTGGTGCGCAACGCCTGCGTCGCGGCGGGCAACAGCGGCCTGGCGGAGTTCGCCCCGCCGCTTGACCACCTGGCGCGGCATGACAAGTCCGACCTGGTGCGCGAGCATGCAGCCTGGGCGCTGGCTCGCCTGCGGTTCTGACGGTGCGCGGGAGTGAGGTACTGGTGATATAAGCTCAGCGCACGACGTTGGGACGTCGTGCGCTGAAGCACAAGGAGGAAAACATTGGCGCAACTCTGCGCAAAAGGGGGTTAAGTTTTAATCAACTCTCTATCGAACCAACCATGTTCCTATCATAGTCCAAGATGCGGCAGATGACTTGTGACAAGCTACACATAGAATTCAGATAGCTGTCACAAGTGGCTTGCCCGCCCCGCCACAAAGGAAATGCCGCGCCCAGACTCCCCAGCCAGACGCGGCGCTTCCTGAAAAACAATAAGTTTGAGGAGGCAGAAGAGAAACACCATCCCAGCCAATGAGAACGATCCAGAGATCGTCGCACCAGCCTGCTGTCACACATCCTTAGCATACTCTGCCGCCTGTGCGCTCAACAGGGAACAAAGGCGTCATTACCTGTGACATTCGTCACAATTGAGCGCGCTCGGCGGAAGACGTGGCTGTTGGTTATTGGTTTCTGGTTGTTGGTTTGTGGTTGCTAGTGAGACGTGGGTGCGATGGAGCAGCCCTCACCAGTCCCCAAGAACCAGAGGCCGATGACCGAGATCCAATAACCAAGAACCTTTGCCCGAACGGCACTTCTGGCTCGGCCCCTACCCCCCCGCGCCGGGCGCGTAGGGTAGCTCGGCCAGCGAATACGGCGTGGACGGGCTGATCAGCAGCGTGCTAATCCAGGCGCGCACTCCGTCGCCCGTCTCCACATAGAGCCACTGGCCGTCCGCGCTACGCCCGTAGAGAGCCAGGTCCGTCCAGAAGGGGACGGTCGCCACCATCTCGAACTCCTGCCCCGGCCCCGCGCGCAGGATGTTGCGCTCTGCATCGGTCTTGACATAGCCCTGCATAGACCCAAACGGGCGGACGGGGAGCGGCGGCGCTTTGTCGTAGACCGGTATTTCGCCTGGCACGCGCACGTCGAGGGCAGCCAGCGGCACCCAGCCGATCCGCCCGTCGTAGGTGCGCACATGCAGCCACTGTCCGTCGCTGCTGCGCCCCAGCACGCCGACCGGCAGCCCCGCCCGCACCTGCGCGTTGGTGGTGGCGGCTGGCGCGGGCCGGCTGAACAGAGGCGTTGGCTGGATCACTTCGGCGCTGCCCGGCAGCGCCACGACCTCGATGACGGGCAGAACTTCGGTGGGCAGGTGAGCGACCAGCGCCGGATCGTAGGGAGCAACGGGCGCGACGCCGTCCGCGCTCACTGTGACGCTGTGCCCGGCGAAGATCACAGCGCCGCTCTGGGCCAGGATAGTCTCGCGCGTCAGCGCGCTGACGATCAGCGCGTCGCCGTCCACGCTGAGCAGGGCCAGGCCGTTCACGGCCATGTCGTGCCCGTTGGCGCGCAGCAGGGTGAGCGCGTTGGGCGGCGACTGGATCAGCACGCCGGGCCGCGCGACTCCGTCGCAGGGGAACGGCTCCGCCGGCGCTTGCAGGTTGAACGCCGCGCCTGGCTGCATGTCCGGTGCCTCGTCGAAGACCAGCTCCGCCGGGCCGAGCACGATCAGCGTCGCCGCCCGCCGGCTGTTGACCAGATCTGGCACGGCCAGGCTGGCCAGGCTCCACGCCGTGCCGTCGCCGGGCCGCGCGTGGATGGTCGCCACGCCGCCAAGCCGCGCCCGGCTGCCCGCTCCTGTGACCGTCTGCCCGGACTGCATCTGGATGGTCACGTCGCCGGCAGCGATGCAGGCGGTTTCGGGAGACGCGGCGAAGCAGTGCTCCATCATGCCCACTGTCGCCGCCTGGTAGATGGCGGCGCAGTGGTCGGGTTCCTGGGCGCGGGCTGTCCCCGGCATGGCGGCGAGCAAGCCCAATAAGAGGGACAGGGCGGCGAGCGGTGGCAGGCGTCGGATCATGGGATTGTCCTCGTTCACTCCGGCGGTCGTCACGAGCGCCCAATTATAGCGGGCGGCGGCATTTGCGCATGGCCCGTTCGTCCAGACTCCCAGTGAGTGACACCGTGTGAAGAGACTTCCGAAGTTTTGGAAACTTCGGAAGTCTGGGCGCGGACACCAGCCTGGGCGTGGCAGAACAGCGTCATGCACCTCCTCCGCCCACAGCGAGTCGCCGGGCGCAGGGCCGCGCAGTATACTTGGGCGTGCAGCGTAAGGTTCGCGTGTCATAGAGAGGATTCTTCCCCGTGAGCGACAGTCAGGCAAAGCCCCTCCGCGTGATCAACAGCGTCGCGCCGATTCGCATCTGCGACAACGGCGGCTGGACCGATACGTGGTTTTCGGGGCATGGCGAGATCTTCAACATCGGCGTTTACCCCTATGTCGAGGTGCAGATCAAGGTCTATCCGGTCGGGGCGCGCCAGCACCGCATCATCCTCTACGCGGAGAATTACGGCGATGTCTACCCGATTGCGCCGGGCCACAACGAGTGGGATCGTCACCCGCTGCTCGAAGCGGCGATTGAGTACATGCGCGTGCCAGACGACATCGCCCTGCACATCACCGTTTATTCTGAGGTGCCCGCCGGCTGCTCGACCGGCACCTCGGCCTCGATCACGGTGGCGCTGATCGGCGCGCTGGATCGCCTGACGCCGGGCACCATGACGCCGCACGAGGTCGCCTACGCCGCGCACCGCGTCGAAACGGAAATGCTCGGCCTGCAAAGCGGCATCCAGGATCAGCTTTGCGCGGCCTATGGCGGCGTGAGCTTCATTGAGATGTTCCAGTACCCCTATGCCACCGTCTCCAGCATTCAGGTGCCCAATTCAATCTGGTGGGAGTTGGAGCGGCGACTGGTGCTGGTCTTCGTGGGCAAGGCGCACCAATCATCGGCGGTGCACAAGCAGGTGATCAAGCGGCTGGAAGCGGGCGGGCCGGAGCACCAGGCGCTCGACAAACTGCGCAAGACGGCGGAGATGGCCCGCGACGCGGTTTATGCTGGCGATTGGGTTGCCCTCGGTCGCTCGATGAGCATCAACACGGAGGCGCAGGGCGAGCTACACCCGGCCCTGATCAGCGAGGACGCGCACCGCATCATCGAGGTCGCCAAAGCTAACGGCGCGATTGGCTGGAAGGTCAACGGGGCGGGGGGCGATGGCGGCTCGATCACACTGCTGTGCGGCCCCACTTCCAGCGAGAAGCGGCAGATGATCCAGGCCATCGAGGAAGCCAACCCGATGTACAAGATTCTGCCGATCTATCTTAGCCGTTTCGGGTTGCGCACCTGGGAATGAGAATGAAGGAGTTTTGAGTCGGGAGTCATGAGTCGTGGACTGTCCCGTACTCTGGACTCAAGACTCCTGACTCAGGACTCACTGAGGGTGGGGCATAAATCCCCACCGATAAAAAGCGAGCCAATTCGGGTAAAG
>DYGW01000002.1 GCA_020724485.1 Thermoflexus sp.
TCAGCGCGGTCGAGACGGCGAACGGCGTGCGCCACGTGTGGACGACCTTCAGCAGCGACCAGATCGATCTCAACTTCGCCAACCCGGATGTGCTGCTGGCCATGGTGGACGTGCTGCTGTTCTACGTGGCGCACGGCGCGAGCATGATCCGCCTGGACGCCATCGCCTACCTGTGGAAGACCATCGGGACGGGCTGCATTCACCTGCCGGAGACTCACGCGGTCGTGCGCCTGTTCCGCGACATCCTCGATGAGGTCGCGCCGGACGTGGCCCTGATCACCGAGACGAACGTCCCCCACGCCGAGAACGTCTCCTACTTCGGCGACGGCACGGACGAGGCCCAGCTTGTCTACCAGTTCACGCTGCCGCCGCTGCTGCTGCACACCTTCGCCACCGGCGACGCCACCAAGCTCAGCCAGTGGGCGGCGGGGCTGGAGAAAATCTCCGACCAGACTTCGTTCTTCAACTTCACCGCGTCGCATGACGGGATTGGGGTGCGCCCGGTGGAGGGGATTCTGGCACCGGAGGAAGTGGCCGCGTTGGTGGCGCGGGCGCGCGCGCACGGCGGCGACGTGTCCTTCAAGAACAACAGCGACAGCACGCGCAGCCCTTACGAGCTAAACGTCAATTACTTCGACGCGCTCTCCGACCCGGCGGGCGGCGAGCCGCTGGTGCTGCAGGCGCGGCGCTTCCTGGCCTCGCAGGCGATCCAACTGGCGTTCATCGGCGTGCCGGGCATCTACATTCACAGCCTGCTCGGGTCGCGCAACTGGAACGAGGGCGTGGCCCAGACCGGGGCGCTGCGCACGATCAACCGCGAGAAGCTCTGGTGCGACACGGTTGAGGGTGCGCTGGACGATCCGGGGTCGCTGCGCAGCTACGTCTTCTACGCCTACCGCGACCTGATCGCCCGCCGCACCAGCGAGCGCGCCTTTCACCCCAACGGCGCGCAGCGCGTGCTGGCCCTGCACCCGGCGGTTTTCGCCCTGCTGCGCACGTCGCCGGACGGCGCTGAGCACATCGTCGCCCTGACCAATGTCTCCGACGGGCCGATCACCGTAGACCTGGCCGGCGTGCCGCTGGATGGCGTCCGCGCCTACCGTGACACGCTGACGGGGCAGGAGATAGCGCCCGCCGCGCCGCTGACGCTGGAGCCGTACCAGGTGGCCTGGCTCAAGCCGGTGGGATAGGGAGAGGTGATCAGTGATCGGTGGTCAGTGATCAGTAGAAGGCAGGGCGCAGCGCGTTGGGTCGCTACACTGACCGCTGACGACTGAAAACTGACGACCGATCACCGATCACTCACCACCACACACAAGAGCAGACTCCCATGCGCATCGGATTCGTCGCCACACGCATCGCCGGGCTGGATGGCGTCTCGCTGGAGATCACCAAGTGGGCCGAGGTGCTGCGGCGGCTGGGCCACGAGCCGACCTTCTGCGCGGGCGAGTTGGGCGAGTACGCCCAGCCGGGCCTGGAAGCGCCGCCTTTCCACTTCCAGGACCCGGAGGCGGTCGCGCTGCACGACGAAGCCTTCAGCGGCGCGGACGAGTCGCGCGCGCTCTACCGGCGCATCGCCGACTCGGCGGGGCGGCTCAAGGCGACGCTCTACGAGTTCGCAAACCGCTTCCAACTGGACTGGATCATCACCCAGAACGCCCAGGCCATCCCCATGCAGATCGCGCTGGGCGTGGCCCTGCGCGACTTCATCAGCGAAACGCACATCCCGACCATCGGCCATCACCACGATTTCTACTGGGAGCGCGAGCGCTTCATCGTCAACCGCATCCCCGACATCCTGCTGACTGCCTTCCCGTCGGAGGGCACTTCGACGCGGCACGTGGTGATCAGCACGGCCATGCAGCGCGAGCTATTCATGCGCCGCCGCTTGAGCGCGATGTATGTCCCCAACGTGTTCGACTTCCGCAACCCGCCCCCGCCGCCGGACAACTACGCGCTGACGGTGCGCGACGAATTGGGCATCGCCCCGGACGAGCGGCTGATCCTCCAGCCGACGCGCATCGTGCGCCGCAAGAACATCGAGCGGGCGGTCGAGCTGGTACGCCAGTTGAGCGAGCGCGACCCCCGGCACCGCTATATCCTGGTCGTCACCGGTTACGCGGGCGACGAGTCCGGCTCGTACTACGACTGGCTGCTGCGCCAGGTGGAGACGGCGGGCATCCGCGCCCTGTTCATCGGCGACCGCATCGTCGAGCAACGCGGCGTCCAGGACGGGCGGCGCACCTACACGCTGTGGGACATCTACCCGCACGCCGACTTTGTGACCTATCTCAGCTCGTATGAGGGCTTCGGTAACGCGCTGATTGAGACGCTCTACTTCCGCAAGCCGCTGGTCGTCAACGCCTACACGGCCTACCGCTCCGACATCAAGCCGGCGGGCGTGCGCGCGGTGGAGATTCGCGAGGAGGTGACGCCGCAGACGGTGCGCGAGGTGCTGGCCCTGCTCGAGGATCCGGCGGAAGTGGCGCGCATGGCGGACCACAACTACGCGGTGGGGCAGGCGCACTTCTCGTATGAGGTGCTGGAGGCCAGGCTGCGGGCGCTGTTGGGGTGAGGGAGAGGCGCAATCAGATAGTTGAGAAAGAATTTAGACAAGCAATCATTCTTTGTGCATCTCAACACCATATGAATTGACATCCAAAACGTTTTGGATTATGGTAAGAGTATCTATCCAAAACGTTTTGGATACGACGATGAAAGTTACACTTAAGACGGTTGCTGAAGAAGCGGGCCTTTCCATCACCACAGTCTCGCGGGCGCTGGCCGGGTACGACGATGTCAATGAAGACACCCGCCGCCGCATCGTAGCCATTGCCCAACGCCTCGGCTACCAGCCCAACCTCGCCGCCCGCCATCTGCGCAGCAAGCAGACGCACACCATCGGGATGGTCATCCCGCTCACCTCGTACTTTTCCGACCCGTTCTTCATGGAGCTGCTCTCTGGCGTGGGCCGTCAGGCCGCCGAGTACGGCTATGACCTGCTGCTTTCGGCCCAGCAGCCGGGCGAAGAGGAACTCAGCGCCTACCGGCGCATGGTCGCCAGCAGCCGCATTGATGGCGTGGTGCTTGCCCGCGTGCTGGCCGACGACCCGCGCATCGCCTTTCTGAAGGAAGCCCATCACCCGTTCGTCGCTTTCGGGCGCTCGAACGCCAACGACTACCCGTACATTGATGTGGACGGAGCGACCGGCGTGTATCACCTGGTCGGGCATCTGATCGAGCGCGGGCACCGGCGCATTGCCATGATCCTGTCGCCGCGCAAGCTGGCCTTCACCACCGCGCGCTTTGAGGGCTACCAGCGTGCGCTGGGCGAGGCCGGCATTGCCCTCGTCGAGCAGTACGTCGTCGAGTCCGACCTCACGCAAGAGGGGGGGCGCGCGGTGGCGCAGCGCCTGCTCGATCTCCCCTCCCCGCCAACGGCTATTGTCGCCTGCAACGACGCGATGGCTATCGGCGCCATGCAGGCGATCCGGGCCTGTGGGTTGGCGGTGGGGCGCGATGTGGCCGTCGCCGGTTTTGATGATATTCCCACAGCGGCGTTTACCGATCCGCCGCTGACGACGGTCCGCCAGCCGATCTATGACATCGGGCGGCGGGCGCTGGACATGCTGATCTGCGTCATCCGTCAAAAGCCGCTGGACGAGGCTCATGTGCTGCTGGTTCCAGAGCTGATCGTGAGACAGTCCAGCGGCGCACCCCCCATCAGGTGAGCAATTGTGTCAAGGAGGTGACCAGGGAGCACGGACCCCATCTCAATTTTCGTGGAGCACGTCGCGTAGCATAGTGGTTACGTACAGCCCAAAACAGGAGAGAATCGCATGAATCGTCATAAGTTCCGCGCAATAGGTGTTTTGTTGTTGGTGGTCATGTTGACCGGCGCGCTGGGTGTTTCCGCCCAGGACGGCAAGGTCACGTTCATGTCCACGCAGTTCAACATCGTCGAAGAGACCGACAAGGCGCGCGCCATCCTGGCCGACTTCGGCGAAGTGGACTTCGTGCCCAGTGAAGAAGGCTCGATGATTGACCTGCTGAAGGCCGAAGCCGAGGCCGGGTCCGGCACGGTGGACCTGGTGGGCGCGCTGCACGGCACGTTCCCGGTGCTGCAGAATGAAGACCTGCTCTTCGACCTGACGGACCTGCTGGCCGAGATCGAGGCCGAGGTTGAGTTGCCCGCCGCCTTTGTCGAGCTGGGCAAGCTGGGCACCGAGGACTACCAATACTACATCCCCTGGATGCAGGCGACCTACATCATGGCCGCCCACGTGGATGCCCTCCAATACTTGCCGGAAGGCGCCGACATTAACGCCCTGACCTGGGAGCAACTCGCGGCCTGGGCCAAGAACATCTACGACGCCACCGGCGAAGCCAAGCTTGGTCTGCCGGTTGCGGGTCTGTTCCACCGCTTCCTGGAGGGGTACCTGTACCCATCGTTCACCGGCGGCATGGTGACCGGCTTCAAGAACGCTGAGGCCGCAGCCATGTGGGAGTGGTTCAAGAACGACCTGTGGCCCTACGTCCACCCGCAGTCCATCACCTATGAGTTCATGCAGGAACCGCTGCTCTCTGGCGAAGTGCTGGTCGCCTTTGACCACACCGCGCGCCTGATCAACGCCTTCAACGAGAAGCCCGAAGAGTTCGTCGGCTTCCCGGCCCCGGCAGGCCCGGTAGGACGCGGCTTCATGCCGGTGGTGGTCGGTTTCGGCATCCCCTACACGGCACCCAATCCTGATGGTGCCGAGGCGCTGCTGAAGTTCATGCTCTCGCCGGAAACGCAGGCCCGTGTGCTCAAGGACCTGGCCTTCTTCCCGGTCGTGGGCGGCGTTGACACTGCCGACCTATCGGCGGGCGTGGCCATCGAGGCTGCCGCTGTTGCGGCGCAGGCGAACTCGCCCGACGCGCTGCCGGCGCTGCTGCCGGTGGGTCTTGGCACGCGCGGCGGCGAGATCAACGAGATCTTCCGCAACGCTTTCACGCGCATCGTGCTGAACGGCGAAGACATCCAGACCGTGCTCGACCAGGAAGGCGCCAGCTTGCAGACGCTGCTGAATGAGACCGGCGCGGCCTGCTGGCCGCCCGACGCACCCAGCGAAGGGGCCTGCCAGCTTCAGTAGCCCTGCCCGCACTGGCGTGACGTGCTAAGCTAAGTTCCTTAACAGGGGGAAGGAGAGAACTGGTTTCTTCCCCCTGTTATCATCTTAAGCAGAAGGGCGGCGCATTATGAAGAGACTCAGGTTCAATTTCGCACCGTATCTGCTGATCTTGCCTTCGTTCATCTACCTGGCCGTGTTCTTCGCCTGGCCGATGGTGCGCTCGCTGCAACTGGCCTTCGTGCGCGACAGCCCGATTCTGCCGGTGCTCAGCGAGCCGGAAGAAAAAGCCGATGTCGTCGGACACCTGGAAATGCAGGTTGAGGTGGCGGTGGTGGATCGCGTCAAGCGCGACGAGGTGCTGCCCAACGGGCGCACGCGCCCCATTTACTGGTTCAAGATCGCGGGCGAAACCGAGAGCGGGGAGCCGGTTGAGGGCTGGGTGCACCAGAAGAACCTGTTCATCAAGTCGCGCACGGAGTCAGACACGGCCCGCGTGGTCAGCGGAGAGGGCGCGAAAGAGTGGACGCTCGATTACGTCGAGCGCATGATCAACGACTATCGCTTCCGGGAGGCGCTGCAAACCACGCTGCTATTGATCGTGCTCATTCTCCCGATCCAGTTCGTGCTGGCGATCACCATGGCCCTGGTGCTGCAATCGCAGTTGCGCGGCAACAGCATTTTCCTGTACATCTACGCCATCCCGCTGGGCATCTCCGACCTGGCCGCCGGTCTGGTCTGGGTGACGATCTTCACCCAGCGCGGCTATCTGAACACGCTTCTCCAACAACTGGGACTCATTGACCAACCCTATGTGTTTCTCTCTGCCGAAAACCAGCACTGGATGATCGTGGCGATTGTGCTGGCCGAGGTCTGGCGCGCCACGTCTATTGTGATGGTCATCGTCGTGTCGGGCTTGCAGGCCATCCCGCGCGAATACCTGGAAGCGGGCGAGCTATTCGGGGCCAGCCTGTGGCAGCGGCTGCGCCACATCACCCTGCCGCTGCTCAAGCCCAGCCTGCAGGTGGCGCTCATCCTGCGCACGATCCTGGCTTTCCAGGTGTTCGCAGTGGTCGTGGCGATCACCGGCGGGCGCGTGCTGACCGTGCTGGCCTACGAGACCTACCGCTGGTACGACCCCGGCGACAGCGGCTTCAACAACCCCAACATGGCTGCCGCCTATGCCGGGTTCATCATGCTGATCTCGCTGGCCTTCGCCGTGTTCTACCTGCGCACCGTCCGCACCCAAGAGGAGGCAGCCAGAGAATGACCACCCGCGCTCTAGACCCTGTGCAGCGCCGCGCCATTCGCCAGCGGCAGCTTCGTCGGGCCGGCGTCTACGCGCTGGCGATCCTGATCGCGCTCTGGATTCTGCTGCCGATCTGGTTGATCGGCACGATGGCCTTCAGCACGCGCGACGATGTCTACAGCTTCCCCAAGCAGATCGCGCCGATCCCGTTCACGACGGACACGATGCAGTTCTTCATTGATCAGCCGGGCATTATTGACGGCACGCGCAACAGCATCCTGGTCGCCATGATCACGCTGGCGATGTCAACGACCATTGCCGCGCCCGCTGGCTATGCGATCTCGCGCTACTTCTTTGTGGGCCGCGATGCGTTCCGGCTGGGGATTTTGGCCGTGCGCGCCTTCCCCATCGTGATCCTGGCCGTGCCGCTGGCGGTGACGTTCATCGAGTGGGGCATGTTCGACAAAGTGTACAGCGTGGCGCTGATGCACACCGCCCTGACTCTGCCCACGACCATCCTGGTCGTGTCGAGCGTGTTCGCCAGCGTCCCGCGCGAGTTTGAAGAGGCGGCCAAAGTCTTTGGGTGCAATGCTTACCAGGCGTTCATGCGCGTGGTGCTGCCGCTGGTGATGCCCGGCATCGCGGCCTCGGCGATCTTCACCTTCGTCATGTCGTGGAACGAGGTGTTCGCGGCCACGCTGCTGACCATTCGCAACCGGACGCTGCCGGCGCTGATCCTCTACCAGCTCAACAAGTCGTCGTTGCAGTTCCAGTATGCTGGCGGCTTCTTCATGCTCGTCCCGTCGCTGATCTTCATTTTCTTCATCCGGCGCTACCTGTTCAACATGTGGGGCCAGATCACGAAATAGGGGAAAGACTATGGCTGAGATCCGCGTTGAGAAGGCAGTCAAGACGTTCGGCAAGGTGGTCGCCGTAGACAATGCGAGTCTCACGGTGCATGAGCACGAGTTTGTCGTGCTGCTGGGGCCGAGCGGCTGCGGCAAGACCACGCTGCTGCGGGCGATTGCCGGGCTGGGCATGGTGGATTCGGGGCGGATCATGATCGGCAGCCGCGACGTGACCTATCTGCCCCCCAAAGATCGCAATATCTCGATGGTTTTCCAGAGCTATGCCATCTTCCCCCATATGCGCGTGTTCGATAACATTGCCTTTGGGCTGAAGATGAAGCGTATGCCGAAGGACGACATCAAGCGGCGTGTGCAGGCGGCGGCGGAACTGCTGCACATTGAGAATTTCCTGGATCGCTACCCGTCGCAGATGAGCGGCGGGCAGCGCCAGCGCGTGGCCGTGGCCCGCGCCATCGCCGTGCACGCCGAAGTGCTGCTGATGGACGAGCCGCTCAGCAACCTGGACGCGCTGCTGCGCCTGGAGATGCGCGCCGAACTCAAGCGCCTGCTGGCCGAGCTAAAGGCGACGACGGTCTATGTGACGCACGACCAGATCGAGGCGCTGAGCATGGGCGACCGCATCGCCGTCATGCGCGACGGCAAGATTCTCCAGTTCGATTCGCCGACAACCGTCTATGACATGCCCGCCGACCGGTTCGTGGCCGGTTTCATCGGCACGCCGCCGATGAACTTCCTGGAAGGGCAGGTGCGCCGCCAGAATGGGGCGGTCAGCGTCTATATCGGCGACTACGCCCTCAAGCCCATCCCGGAGATGGTCGAGGCGTTGGCGCGCTACGATGGCCAGCCGATTGTGGCCGGCATTCGCGCCGAGAACATGGAGGCGCTGAGCCAGCCCGCCGAGGATGCGCTGAAGGTCACTGTGCTGGTGGTGGAGCCGCTGGGATCGCAGAACCTGCTGACCATTCGCATTGGCAGCGACATCATCAAAGTATCCACCCATCCCGACTTTCGCGCCGTCCCCGACCAGCCGATCTGGATTCGCTTCCCCAGCGACAAGATTCGCTGGATTGACCGCGACAGCGGCAAGACACTCATCCCCGACCTAGGCGCGCTGATGTCATGAGCGAGGGCCAGGGGGGCCGGGCGCTGGACTCTGCCCGGCACATCAAGCCGCTGGACTTTGGGGCGGACGGCGTCATCGGCAGCGTGGATGCGAGCGGGCGCTTGATCGCGCTCAACACGTTCCATGAGCGGGCCGGTTTCGTCACGCTGACCACGGCTGATCCCTTCTCCGAAAGCCAGCGTTATAACCCGGAAGCGGTGCGTTATTACCGCGCCGGGCTGGCGCTGCTGGACGGCTTCGGGCCGCAGTTTGCGTCGCCGGTGACCCGACGCGCCGCGCGCTTGTTGGCTGACGCCATCCCGCAGGTGCGCCTGACCCTGGCCGAAGGTGCACTCGCAACCATGACTGCCTGGGCGGGCGGCGGCGGGGCCTTCCAGCGGTGGACGGTCAACGCGCCTTACCGCTGGCGCGGGCGGTTGTCGTTGCAGCGCTGCGCGTATACGCAACTCACCGAGGGCGGGCCGCTGCCCACGCCGCCCGTGCAGGCGCACGCGCGTTTCGCCGACGGCGCGCTGACCATCGAGAATCCGGCGCTGGGCTGGGCGGCGGCGATTGCGGGTCTCCCGGCTGGCTCGTCGTGGGAACGGCGCGCTGACGGCCCGCTGGAGATCGCCCTGCCCGGCGCAGCGGGGACGACCACCCTGGTCTACGGCTTCGGCCCGACCGCGGCGGAAGCGCGCGCGGCGGCGAAGCGTCTCGCCCAGGGCGCGGCGGCGGACTTGCCCGCCGTGTGCGAGGCGTGGCGGGCGCGCTTCGACGGCGCGCCCGATAATCTCATCGTCCGGCGCGGCCTCGGCTACGGGCTGATGCTGGCTGTGCCGGTGGGCGAGGCGCGCTGTATCCTCACCGATCATATGCTGCTGCCACTCTCGTGGAACCGCGACGCCTACTACGTGGCCCGCGCGCTGCTCTCCTGGCAGCCGGCCCTGGCCGAGGTAGTGCGCCGGCACCTGCTGTGGATGTTCGAGGTGGCCGAGCGCCCCAACGGTGATTGGGGGCGCTGCTACCTGGCTAACGGGCAGATCAAGGACGCGGCGTTCCAGCTCGACCAGCAGCTTTTCCCCTTGCTGGAACTGGCCGAGTACGTAGCCGAGACAGGCGACCGCGCCACCTGGGAGCGGCTGCGCCCCGCCGTCGGGCCGCTGGTCGAGATGCTGCTGGCGCGCAAGGCGGCGCGCGCCTGGCTGTTCCCCACCGACGAGACGCCCGCCGACGATCCGGTGGCGCTGCCCTATCATCTCTCCAGCCATATCCTGCTGTGGCATACCTTCCGCCAGGTCGCCGCGCTGGGCGCTGACGCGCGCCTGGCCGGGATCGCCGAGGACGTGCGCCGGACGGTCTTCGAGCGGTTCGCGGCGGCGCATGATGGGCAGATGCTTTACGCCTACGCCACCGATGGCGCAGGGCGCTTCCACTTCTATCACGACGCTAACGACATCCCGCTGGCCCTGGCTCCGCTGTGGGGCTTCACCCCCGCCAGCGATCCGGTCTGGCGCGCGACGGTGGCCTTCGCCTTTTCGGAGGCGAATGAGGGCGGCTGCTACGCGGGACGGCTGGGGTCGGTGCATACGCGCGCGCCCTGGCCGCTGGGCGACATGCAGGATGCGCTGATCGCCCGTCTGCTGGGCGACGCCGAGCGCGAGCGGCGGGCCTGGGCGCGCCTGGACGAGGCCATGCAGTGGGATGGCGCGCTGCCCGAAGCCTGCCATCCGCAGACGGGGGCGGTCGTCTCGCGCCACTGGTTCGCCTGGCCGAACGCGGCGGCGGCGTGCCTGGCGCTGGGCGCGTTCGGCGCGTAGCGGGCAGCGGGCCTCTGCTGCGCCTGGCTCGAATCCAGACTTCCGAAGTTTCCAAAACTTCGGAAGTCTTTTTGTGCGCGCGCCCGCCACTTGCTTGACTCGCCGCTCAGCCTGTCATATGATGAAAGTACCGACGATACAAGTACGTACATGTACGCATGAAACCGTTTACACTTGCCCGCGAAAGTGCCCTGCCCCTGCATCGGCAGCTTCTCAACGAACTGCGCCATGCCATCCTGACTGGTGAACTCAAGCCACATGATCAATTGCCCGGCGAGCTAGAGCTGGTCAGCCAACTGGGAATCAGCCGCGCGACCATCCGCCGGGCCTGGGAAGCCGCCCTGGAAGAGGGTCTGCTCTACCGCGTGGCGGGCAAGGGGACGTATGTCTCGGACATCCAGCCCAGCCTGCCCAAGCGTAAGATCGTTGGGTTTCTGGTGCCCGGCTTTCACAGTGCGTTTGACAGCCAACTGCTGGCGGGCGCGGAGAACGTCTTGCGCTCGCAGGGGTACGGCGTGCTCTTCGCCTGCACCGAGCGCGATGTGGACGAGGAGAACCGCCTGCTGCGCGAGATGTGTGACGACAGCGTGGCCGGGCTGCTGATCTGGCCGGCGATCACCTCTGTCACCAACGGGCGCTACATCCTAACGGCCCAATGCCGGCTGCCGATTGTGCTGCTCGACCGCCCGTTGCCGGGGTTGGCGCTGCCTTGCGTGACCAGCCACAACTACCTGGGGGGGATGCAGGCTACCAATCACCTGCTGGCGCTGGGGCACCGCGAGGTCGCCTTTCTGGCCAGTCCGCTGCTGGACTTGTGGCCCATCGCCGAGCGCTTCCGCGCCTATCAAGAGGCGATGCGTGGCGCTGGCCTAGAGCCGCTGCCGCCGCTGCTGATCGGCCCGCGTGAGGAAATCAGGGTAGATGCGGTGCGCTATTCGGTGGCCGAAGCCTACGCCAGCGAAATCGCCGACCTGGCGGGGGCGCTGGCGCGCCCTGGCCGCCCGACGGCGATCTTTGCCATGAACGATTTGATGGCCCTGCTAACGGTCATTGCGGCGGGTCAGGTGGGGCTGCGCGTCCCGCACGACCTATCGGTGGTCGGCTTCGACAATCTCAGCTTGGTCGAGCACTTCGCGCCACCGCTGACGACGGTCGCTCAAGACCCGTTCAAGATGGGGGCTGAGGCGGCCCGGCGTTTGCTGACGATGGTTGAGGGAGAGCCAGCAAACGACGTGTGGACATTGCTGCCAACTCGTCTGGTGATCCGTGCCTCCACAGCCCCGCCCCCCGGAAGGAGGTGACCCTCAAAAGCATATCCAATTCTTCGACTTAAAGCTACCTCGTCATAACGCCGTATAAGACCGTGAGGCGGCGCGACCAACACCCGGTGAGGGGCGCACCTGCTGCCTCGTCGGGGCGGGCGTCCGCGCCGGCTGCCACAGCGGTCAGCTAGCCGTTCGAACTTAGTGGTTATGGAGGTACTCACCCAATGTCACGTTCCAAGTTCCTTACCTTTCTGCTGGTGACCATCCTGGCCCTGGGCGCGCTGAACATCGGCCCTGCCCAGGCCCAGGAACCGGTCAAAGTCACGATCACCTGCCGCTGCGTGGTGGGCGGCGTGAATCACAACCTTGCCGTGTGGCTGACTACCTTTGTCATCCCCACCTTCGAGGAGGCGATGGCGGCGGAGGGCACGCCAGTTGATGTCGAGTTGGTCGAGTTCGGCGGCGGCGACGAGCAGCTCAAAGAGCAGTACGCGCTCGACCTGAGCGTCGGCAGCGGCTACGACATCATCTCGTTCGACGGCTTCTGGGTGCCAGAGTTCGTCGGGGCCGGGCTGCTCAAGCCGCTGGCGGAAGTGGTCGGCCCGGAGGTCAATGACTGGGAGGGCTGGGGCCACATCTCGGAGGGCATCCAGGCCATCCTGTCCTACCAGGGGCAGCGTTACGGCATCCCCGCTGGCACCGATGTCCGCCAGATCTTCTACCGCAAGGACCTGTTCGAGCAGGCTGGCATCGCGCTGCCCTGGCAGCCCACCAGTTGGGAAGACGTGCTGAACACGGCCCGCACGCTGAAGGAAGCCGGAGTCGAGATTCCGCTGCAGATCAACGCGGGCACGGCGATGGGCGAGGCCACGACCATGCAGGGCTACTTCATGGTGCTGCTGGGCGCGGGCCATCACCTGTACGACTTCGAGGATAACAAGTGGATCGTCAAGAGTCCGGGCATCCTCGACACGCTCAACTTCTACAAGACCGTCTACGTGGACGAGGGCCTGGGCGATGCCCGTATGCAGCTTCTGCAGGATGGCCGCAACCGCTCGTTCGTCGCCTTCCGCGACGGGCAGGTGGGCATGTTGGTCGAGGGCGACTGGTTCTGGCGCTCGGTGATCGCGCCGGGGTCGGAGACCGCCGTCGAGAACCGCAACGAGGTGGTTGGCTGGGCGATGATGCCGGCCAAGGAGCCGGGCGCGGGCTACCGTGGCCAGGACTTCGTCAGCATCTCCGGCGGCACCGGCTGGCTGATCAACCCCAATACCCCGCACCCGCAGGAAGCGTGGGCGTTCCTCTCGTACATGTCGAGCCGGGACCCGGTGCGCGCCTTCGAGCTGATCCAGCCGCGCATCAGCTTCCGCGACGATGTGCAGGTGGCCGGCGATCTGGTCATGACCGCGATGGCCTCCGCGCTGCTCCAGTACTCGACCGTGCGGCCCATGCTGCCGGAGTATCCGCTGATCTCCACCGAGATTCAACTCATGACCGAGCGCGTGGTCTCTGGCGAGATGTCGCCCGAAGAGGCGATGGACGCCTTTGCTGAGGCTGTGACCGAGATCGCGGGCGCGGACAACGTCAAGATCATCGAGTAGCGCTGGCGCTGACATACAGCGACGACATGGGGTCAGGCCGCGTGGCCTGACCCCCGAGTCTTTTGGAGCGCACTGTGGAACGAAAGCACGCCATATTCCCGGCAAGAGTAGGGATTATCTTTCTGACGCCCGCCTTACTGTTTGTCGTCGTATTCTTACTGTACCCGTTCGTGCGCGTGTTCTTGCTCAGCTTCACCAACCAGACGCTGCTGGGCACGACCGCGCCCAACCCTGAATTCGTCGGCCTGGACAACTACCAGCGCCTGTTCGACCCCGACCGCTGGATGCGCCTGGGCGAGTTCGGCAGCGCGCTGAAGATCACGGCGCAGTTTGTCGTGGGGTCGGCGCTGATCGGCCAGGCGGGGATGGGGATGCTCATCGCCTGGGCCTTTTACCGCAAGCGCGGCGTGCTGCGCGAGGTCGTCTTCACGCTGGTCATCCTGGCCTGGATCATCCCTGAAACGGTGGTGGCCTTCACCTGGGTGGCCTTCCTCGACTGGGAGTTCGGCACGCTCAACAGCGTGCTCGACACCATAGGGGTGGGACGGCCCGACTGGCTGTTCGACCGCCCGCTGCAATCCATCATCCTCTTCAACTCGTGGCGCGGCACGGCTTTCTCCATGCTGCTCTTTTCGGGCGCGCTGGAGACGATCCCGCCCTCGTATGTGGAGACGGCGGAGGTCGTGGGGGCGACGGCCTGGCAGAAGTTCCGCGACATTTTCTTCCCGCTGCTGCGCGGGCACATTCTGACTGACCTGATCCTGATCACGCTGTGGACGTTCAACGTCTTCACACCGTTCCTGCTGACGGGCGGCGGCCCGGCCAAGCGTACGGAGGTGGTCTCCATCTATACCTACCGCACGGCATTCATGGGCCGGCACGAGTTCGGCAAAGGCAGCTCCATCGCTGTGGTGATGATGTTGATCAACCTGGCGCTGGCCTTGATCTACCTGGCGTCCATCCGCCGCCGGAGGGCGACATGAACAGCTTTCTGATGCGTTCGTGGCTGGCGCGGGCCTTGCTGTTCGCCTTCTCGGTGATCATCGCCGCCTTCTTCGTCACCCCGCTGCTGTGGCTGATCACCGCGCCGTTCAACACGCAGGCGAACCTGGCGGTGACGATCCCCTCCAACCCCTCGCTGGCCAATTTCGAGGCCGTCTACAACAACAAGTTCGCCATGCGCGCGCTGTTCCAGAACAACCTGATCATCGGCGGGGGAGTGATGGTGCTGGTGGCGGGCGTGGCGACGATGGCCTCCTACGGCCTGTCGCGCACGCACGTGCCAGGGCGTGATGTGCTGGTCTACGTGCTGATCCTGTTCTCGTCGGTGGTCAGCGGCACGGCGGCGATGGTGCCGATCTTCCTGCTCGTGTTCCGGTTGGGGCTGATTGACACCTACGCCGGCGTCATCCTGGTCATGACCGGCGGGCTGCTGCCGTCGGCGATCTTCATCATGCGCGACTTCATTGACTCGATCCCACGCTCGTATGAAGAAGCGGCGTTGGTCTGCGGGGCGTCGTCGCTGCGCGTCTTCCGCGATGTGGCCCTGCCGATGGTGCGGCCCGGCGTGGTGGTGGTGGCGATCTGGGCGTTTGTTAACGCCTGGGGTGCGTTCCTTATCCCGTCGGTGCTGCTGCGCAGCCCGGATCGTATGCCGGCGTCTATCGCGTCCTACTCGTTCTACACCGAGGCGGGCACGCCCAACCTGACGCTGCTCTCGGCCTATGCTTTCCTGTACACGATCCCGGTGTTGGTGCTGTACCTGATCGTCAACTGGCGTTTTGGCTTCCGCTTCTTTGGCGGCATCAAGAGCTAACCCTGAGCTACGGACAAACAACAAGATGACGCAGATTACCTTTGAGCATGTCGTCAAGCGTTTTGGCAGCGTGACTGCCGTGAACGATGTGAGCCTGACCGTCGGCGACGGCGAGTTCGTGGCCCTGCTTGGCCCGTCCGGCTGCGGCAAGACGACCACGCTGCGCCTGGTCGCCGGGCTAGAATTCGCCGATAGCGGGCGCGTCCTGATTGGCGAGCGCGACGTGACGCGGCTGCCGCCGCGCGCCCGCGATGTGGCGATGGTCTTCCAGGACTACGCGCTCTACCCGCACATGACCCTGCTGGAGAACATCGGCTACCCGCTCAAGGTGCGCGGCGTGGGCAAGCAAGAGCGCGTCGAGCGGGTGACGGAGGTGGCCCAGCAGCTTCAGATCGGCGATCTGCTGGACCGGCGGCCGGGGCAAATCTCCGGCGGGCAGCAGCAGCGCGCGTCAGTGGCGCGGGCGGTGGTTCACCAGGCGCTGTGCTTCCTGTTCGACGAGCCGCTGAGCAACCTCGACGCGCAGCTTCGGCTGGAAGCGCGCGCTTTCCTCAAACACCTGCAGCACGAACTGGGCGTCACGACCGTCTATGTGACCCACGACCAGGCCGAAGCGATGGCCCTCGCTGACCGCATCGTGGTCATGAACTTCGGGCGCGTCATGCAGATCGGCGCGCCGCTGGAGGTGTACCGCCGCCCGGCCAACACCTTCGTCGCCTCGTTCATCGGCAGCCCGCCGATGAACCTGCTGGCGGGCACGGTAGACCTGGGGCGCGGCATGTTCCGCCTGAACGGGGAGGAGCCGGCCATTGACATGAGCGCCCTGTTCAGGCGCTTGAACGGCAAGCTGACCGACGGGCAGACGATCACTCTGGGCGTCCGCCCCGAACACCTGATGCCGCAGATTGAGCCGTCGCCCGGTGCGATCCCGGCGCAGGTCTACGCCGTGCAGCCGATGGGCGGCGAAGTGCTGATTGTGGTGCGCGTGGCCCGGAAGCTGGTCTCGGTGCGCCTGTTCCGCGACGAGCCGCCGGACTTGCCCCACGAGGTGTGGCTGGTGCCCGATCTGAACATGAGCTATGCCTACGACGCGGACGGCAACCTGCTGCAATGACCGCTCTCGCCGCGTCCACTGAGCGTGTGCTGGAGGGGCACGCTACTCCGGCGCAAGAGGGCAGCTTCCTCTACCTGCCATTCGAGATGCCGGCGGGCGTCGGGCGGCTCGACGTGTGCTACGAGTACAGCGACGCCATCGGCTCCGACCCGCACCTGACCGGCGGCAACACGGTGGACATCGGGCTGTTCGACCAGCGCGGGATCGCCTTCATGGAGGCGGGCTTTCGCGGGTGGAGTGGCAGCGCCCGCCGTGAGTTTTTCGTCGCGCCAGCGGCGGCGACGCCCGGCTACCTGCCCGGCCCACTGACGCCGGGCACCTGGCACATCTTCCTGGGGCTGTACAAAGTCGCGCCGCGCGGCTGCGATTACCGGGTGACGCTGCGCTTCAGTCCGGCGGAGGGGGTGGGCGACCCGGCGGCGCTGTCCGCCGCGCTCCCCCTGCGCCGCGACGCGCCGGGCTTCGCCCCCAGGCCGGACGGCTGGTATCGCGGCGAGCTACACTGCCACACCCATCACAGCGACGGCGATTCTTCGCCGGGCGAGGTGATCGAGGCGGCGCGCGCGCTGGGCCTAGACTTCCTGGCGATCACCGATCACAATACGCTCAGCCACCTGATCGAGCTTGCCGCTATGGACACGCCCGATCTGATCCTGATCCCCGGCTTCGAGGTGACAACGTACCGGGGGCACTGGAACGTGTGGGGCGACCGCGGCTGGATTGACTTCCGCACGCTGACGCCGGAACTGATGGCTGAGACCATCCAGAGGGCGCGCGCGCGGGGCTACCTGACCTCGTGCAACCACCCGCGCCCTTACGGGCCGCCCTGGGAATTCGCCGAGGTGACCGGGTCGCACTGCCTGGAGGTGTGGAACGGCCCCTGGGCGCTGTTCAACGCGGTCTCGCTGGCCTATTACGAACGGCGGCTGAACGCTGGCGAGCGGCTGGTCGCCGTCGGCGGCAGCGACGCGCACCGCCTGCGGGGTGGGGCGGCGGAAGTCGCCCGCGTGGGCGCGCCGGCGACCTGGATTTACTGCCCCGGCCCGCCCAGCGCGGCGGCGCTGCTGGACGCGCTGCGCGCCGGGCACGCCTTCGTCAGCGAGGGAGCTGCCGGGCCGCGTCTGACGATGCGCTGCGGCCCGGCGATGATGGGCGACGTTGTCCCGCGCCCGCCGGACGACCGCCTGACGCTGGCGGTGCGCGTGGTGGGCGGGGCCGGACTGAGCCTGGAAGTGCGCGGCGCGCCCGGCTCCCTGCTTCGGTATCCCGTCACCGGCCAGGACGAGGTCATCACGATGACCCTGGACGTGTCCGGCACGGCGTATGTGCGCGCGCAACTTGTCAGCGGCGTTGACGGCGACCTGCTGCACGCGCTGACCAACCCGATCTACCTGGGTTAATGGTGGTTGGTGACTGATTCTTGGTGAAGGTAGTGCCGTGTTGCGCCTGTTCTCCCAATAACCAACAACCAATCACCCTGTTACCAGGCGAAGTCCGTTTGGCTCCTGAATAAGGTGAGCGACTTATGGCAGCACCTGTCTATGAAATGACCGTTGTCTCGCACACACACTGGGACCGCGAGTGGTACCGCACGTTCCAGGATTTCCGCCTGAGCCTGGTTCGCCTGGTGGACGACCTGCTCGACATCCTGGACAGCGACCCGGCCTTTCGCAGCTTCATGCTCGATGGGCAGACGATCATCCTGGAAGACTATCTGGCGCTGCGCCCGGAGCGCGAAGCCGATTTGCGGCGTCACATTCAGTCTAGGCGACTGGTCATTGGCCCCTGGCACATCCTGCCTGACGAGTTCCTGGTCGGGCCGGAGTCCACCGTGCGCAACCTGATGCTGGGGGCGGCGACCTGCGCCCGCTTCGGTGAGCGGATGCTGGTCGGCTATACGCCCGATCCGTTTGGGCACATCGGCCAGCTTCCGCAGATTCTGGCGGGCGTGGGCGTGGAGACGGCGATGTTCCGGCGCGGGCTGTCTGAGGAGCCGCTCGAGCTGTGGTGGGAAGCGCCGGACGGCACGCGCGTGCTGGCGCTGTACCTGCGCGAAGGCTACGGCAACCTGGAGTGGGCGCCCACCGATCCCGCCGTCTTCACGCGCATGGTCGAGCGCCAGATCGCGCTGCTGGGGCCGCATACGCGCACGAAGCACCTGCTGCTGCTCAATGGGACGGATCACCAGCCGCCCCAGCCGGAAATCCCGACCCTGATTGGCGCGGCTAACGCTGCCCTGGAAGGTCGGGCGCGGCTGGTGCACGGCACCATCCCCGCCTATGCGCGGGCGGTGCGCGCGGCCCTGGGGCCTGACCCCGATCTACCCGTCGTGCGCGGCGAACTGCGCTCACCGCGCCGCCATCACCTGCTGCCGGGCGTGCTCTCGACGCGCATGTGGATCAAGCAGCGCAACCAGCAGTGCGAGACGCTGCTGGAGCGCTACGCGGAGCCGCTGGCCGCGTTGGGGACGCTGTGGGGCGCGCCGAGCCGCAGGGAAGATTTGTGGCAGAGCTGGCGCTTCCTGATCGAGAACCACCCGCACGACTCGATCTGCGGCTGCTCGATTGACCAGGTGCACGACGAGATGCGCATCCGCTTCGACTGGAGCGAGCAGATCGCCGAGCGGCTGGCCGGCGAGGGGCTGCGCGATCTGGCGGCTCACCTGAATACGGCGGTGCTGCCCGTCCCGTCGGTGCCGAATGTCGCCAGCGATCCGCCTGATTATGAAGTCACGACACTGCCCGCTGACCTGGCGCTGGTCGTCTTCAACCCAGTGCCGGGCGCGGCGACGGAGCAAGTCGAGGCTGACGTGCCCTGGCGGGGGCCGCAGCAGCATTACGCGCTGGGCGATGATCGCGGCGAGCCGGTGCCCGCCGCCTGGACGAAGGGCGGCGAGGAAGTGCTGGAGTCGCGCTGGCTGGCAGGCGACGAGTGGGCCGCGTTCCTGGAGCAGCTTGAGATCGGCATCTACCTCAACCGCCTGATCCGCGACGCTCGCGTGTGGCTGAATGGCGGCGAGCCGCGCCTTGAACTGATCCTCACCGAGCAGCACCCGCGCGACGTGATCAGCCTGGCGCGGCTGGCGCAAACGCTGCGCGAGCATCCCGCGCTGCGGGCGGCCCCGCGCTGCCATCTGACCGTGCTGTTCGGGCGTCCGTCCCGGCTGGCGTTCGAGGCGCGCGACGTGCCCGGCGTCGGTTGGCGGAGCTACCGGTTGCGGGCCGCGCCGGGGCCGGTTGAGGAGCGTCCCGCGCAGGTGACGCGCGAGACGGCCATCGAGAACGCCTGGCTGCGCGTCGAAGCCGACCCGATCACGGGTCGCCTGAGCGTGCTCGACAAGGCGACCGGGCGCGTCCTGCGCGATCTGAACGGGTTTGAGGACGGCGGCGACCGCGGCGACGAGTACAACTACTGCCCGCCGGAAAACGACTGGGTGGTGCGGACGCCCGCCGTCCCGCCGCTGATCGAGCGCGTGGACGCTGGCCCGCTGGGGCAGGCGCTGCGCGTCACCCTGGCGCTCGATCTGCCCGCGCGCCTGGCCCCGGAGCGCGACGCGCGCAGCGCCGAGATGGTGCGCGTGCCGGTCACGACGACGGCGGCGCTGCTGCCGCACGGGCGGCGCGTGGACATTCACACCGCGCTCGACAACCGGGCCGAGGATCACCGGCTGCGCGTCCTGTTCCCCAGCGGCGTGCGCAGCGAGCGGGCCATCGCCGACGGGCACTTCGACCGCATCGCCCGCACGCCCCAGCGGCACGGCGACACATCGGATTGGATCGAGCAACCGCAGCCGACCGCGCCGCAGCGCGGATTCGTGGCGGTTGAGGCGGGCGGGCAGGGGCTGCTGGTGGCCGTGCGCGGCCTGCCGGAGTATGAGATAATCCCCGCCAGCGAGGGCGCGACGCTGGCCGTGACGCTGCTGCGCTGCGTGGGCTGGCTGTCGCGCGGCGACCTGGCCTGCCGCGTTGGGCACGCCGGACCGGAGATGGCCACGCCGGGCGGGCAGTGCCCAGGCCCTAGCGCGTTCGACCACAGCGTGATCCCGTTCGGCGGCGCGTTCAACCTGGACGCGGCGGCGCGCGAGGCGTATGCCTTTGGCGCGCCGCTAAGCGCGGCGGTCGCGCTGCTGGCCGAGGGACCGCTGCCCGCCACGCAGACGGCGGTTGCCCTGGAGCCTGCGGCGCTGGTGCTCACCGCTGTCAAGCCCGCTGAAGCGGGCCAGGGGCTGATCGTGCGCTTCTACAACAGCAGCGAGACGGCGGTGGAGGGCCGGGTGCGCTTTGGTTTCCCCGTGCGGGAGGTCGTGCCGGCGAACCTGCTCGAAGCGCCCGCTGGCCCGCCGTTGACCCCGGCGGAGGATGGCGCGTTCGTCGTGGCGGTGCCCGCCAAGCGCATCGTCACCCTGGCGGTGACGCCCGCGCCGCTCGTCTGAGGGGGGCCAGTCCGGGCCTCGCCCCCGCGGGGAGACTGGCTGATCAGCGGGTGATCGCCGCGTTTCCCGCTTTGGCAATCGCGCCCAAGAATCCGATAATCTGTAGCGGTTCAGCGCACGACACGGCTCCGCCCGTGTCTGGCCTCGCCTTGCGCCGGTCACTTATCCCAAGCACACAGGAAGAAATGAGTCATGATGGGAGCAACCGATCAACCGTACACGAAGCTACGCCGTTTCAACGCCCTGATGGGCGCGTTCCATTTCGTGCAGGGCGTGCTGATGCTCGCCCTCAGCAACGACTTCACCGTCCCGATCAACACCTATTTCCTCAAGTTCGACGAGGCGACCGAGAGCCTGGTTTCGAACCCGCAGACGGCGTTTGAGCTGCCGCTGGGGCCGTTCATCGCGTCGTTCCTGTTCATGTCGGCGCTGGCCCACTTCCTGGTTGCCGCGCCGGGCATCTACCCGTGGTATGTGCGCAACCTGAAGAAGGGCGTCAACTACGCCCGCTGGATCGAGTACTCGTTCAGTTCCTCGGTCATGATCGTGGCCATCGCCGCGCTGTTCGGCATGTATGACATCGGCGCGCTGGTGCTCATCTTCGCCCTGAACGCGACGATGATCCTCTTCGGCTGGATGATGGAACTGCACAACCAGACCACGCCCAAGACGGACTGGACGGCCTTCATCTTCGGATCGCTGGCGGGGATCGTGCCCTGGATCGCCGTGGGCATCTACTTCGTCGGCTCGATCACCAGCGGCGAGAACGTGCCCAACTTTGTCTACGCCATCTACATCTCGCTGTTCATCTTCTTCAACATCTTTGCCGTGAACATGGTGCTGCAGTACAAGAAGGTGGGGCGCTGGCAGGACTACCTCTACGGCGAGCGGACGTATATCGTGCTCAGCCTGGTGGCTAAGTCGCTGCTGGCCTGGCAGGTCTTCTTCGGGACGCTGCAGCCGAGCTAGGCGCTGGCGCGCGACGATCTTACGCGGGGGCGGGTTTGGCCCCCATGCAGACGGACGGGCGGTCTGGTGTCAGGTCGCCCGTTTCTGTTGGGTGAGACGGAGGCGTAGCCTAGCCCGTATTCTTCAGGCCGGCAGCGATGCCGTTGACGGTGAGCATGAACGCCTGCCACAGGTCCTGGTAGGCAGGCGCTGTCGGGTCAAGCTGGCGCAGTTCGCGCAGCAGTTCCACCTGGATGAAGTTCAGCGGGTCAATGTACGGGTTGCGGCGCTCGATGGAGTGGCGGATGACCGGCATCTCGGCCAGCAGGGCTTCCTGGCCGGTGATGGCCGTGATCCACTGGCAGGCGCGGGCGTATTCGCCCTCGATCTCGCCGAAGATGGCCTCGCGCACCGCCGGGTCGCTCACCAGCGAGGCGTACAGCCGGGCGATGCCCATGTCCGCTTTGGCCAGGTCCAGCTCAACGTTTTGGATCAGCGCGGAGAAGAACGGCCATTCGCGGTACATGGCGTGCAGCAGGTCGAGACTCTCGTTGGCGCAGTAGGCGGCGAAAGCGTGGCCGACGCCGTACCAACTGGGGATGATGGCCCGGCTCTGCATCCAGGAGAACACCCAGGGGATGGCCCGTATCTGGGCAAACCCGCCCTGGCCGCGCCTGGCCGGGCGCGACCCGATGGGCATCTCGGCGAGTTCGTTGATCGGCGTGGCCTGCTGCCAGTAGTTGAGGAAGCCGGGCGTCTCGTAGACGAGGCGGCGAAAGGCGGCCTGGCCCGCACTGGCAAGCTCGGCCATAGCCTCGCGCCACTCCGGGCGCAGGCCGGTCAGTGGGGGCGCGGCGGTGCTCAGCAGCGCGGCGTGCGTCACTTCGTGTAAATGGCGGCGGGCGATATCGGCGTTGCTGTAGCGGTGGGCGATGACTTCGCCCTGCTCGGTGATCTTAATCTGCCCGCGCATGGCGCCAGGGGGTTGGGCGAGGATGGCGCGGTTGGTGGGGCCGCCGCCGCGCCCGATGCTGCCGCCCCGCCCGTGAAACAGCTCCAGGGTGACGCCGTGCGCGTCGCAGACGGCGCCAAGCTGCTCCTGTGCCGCGTACAGCCCCCAGTTAGAGGCCAGGTATCCGCCGTCTTTGGCGCTGTCCGAATAGCCGAGCATCACCTGCAGATGGTTGCCCCGCCCGGCGAGATAGTCCTGGAAGGAGGGCATGGCCAGCAGGTCGCGGACAGTGTCCGGCGCGGCGCGCAGGTCGTCTATCGTCTCGAACAGCGGCACCAGGTTCACGTTGCGCTGGATGCCGACTTCATGGGCGAAGAGCAGCAGGGTCAGCACGTCGCTGGGCGCGCTGCTCATGCTGGCGATGACCGTGTCTATCGCCGCCGGGCCGTAGCGGGAATGGGCAGTGGCGATCATGCGCCAGGTGGCGATGACGCGGTTCGTCGGCTCGGAGAAGGCCGGTTCGACGGGAAAGAGCGGGCGCGGGTTGACGATCTCGCACAGCAGGTGGGCCTGCCTGTCTGGCTCTGGCAGGGCCAGGTACTCCGGGCAGATCTCGTAGGCGCGCAGAATCTCGTCAATGGCCGCCGCGTAGACCCGCGCATCGTCGCGCACCTCCAGCGGGACCAGGTGCAGCCTGAATAGCTCCACCTGGCGGATCAGCCGGCTCAGCGCGCCATCGGCGACGCGCTCGGCACCGTGAGCGGCCAGGCTGTCCTTGATCAGGCGCAGGTCGGCCAGCAGGTCGTCCCCGCTCCCGTAGCTGTCCGCGCCTAGCTTCTCCCAGATGATGTCGAGCATCTCGCGGTAAAGCTCGCCGGGGAAACGCAGCGTGTCCCCGTCACGTTGCTGGGCAATGGCCGCGCGCAGCGCGCCCGCAGGGGGCAGGTCGTCGGTGGACTGGGTGAGATGCTCGCGCAGGAAGGCGACCGCCTCGCGGTAGACAGCGCTGATCGCGGCGCGCTGCGCCCGTAGCGTGTCCAGCGTGACCCCCGGCGTGACGTTGGGGTGGCCGTCGCGGTCGCCGCCGACCCACGAACTGTAGCGCACCAGCGGCGGCAGGGCGCGCCAGTCCTCGGCGGGGTAGTACGCTTGCAAGCTGGCGCGCAGATCGTCCGTCAGGGCGATGAGCACGTCCATGACCACCGAGGTCAGGAAGTAGACCACGAAATCCACCTCGTCGGCGATGGAGGCGCGCGAGGCACGGGTGGGGCGCGTCTGCCATAGCTCCTCGATCTCCTCGGCGAGGGCCGCTTCGAGGGCGCTCATCTCGCGCGGCAGCAGGGATTCGCGCTCGCGGCGGGTCATCATCTGGACGATGTGCCGCTGCTTGACGAGCACCTCTTTGCGCTTGGCTTCGGTGGGGTGGGCGGTCAACACCAGACGCACAGTGATCCGCCCCAGCAGATCGCGTACCTGGGCGGCGCTGAGGCCCGCCGCGTGCAGCGCGCGGATGGCATCGCCGATGGACTCGCTCAGCGCCTCATCTGCCTCGCGCTGGCGCAGCACGCGGATGCGCTGCTGGTCTTCGGCGGCGTTGATCAGTTGGAAGTAGTTGCTGAACGCCTTGATCAGGATGCGCTTGCCCGCGAGGTTCTGCTGGCGGATGTGGGCGAGCAGGGCGTCAGCAGCGCCCGGCTCGTCGGCGCGGCGCGCTTTGGCCGCCGCGCGCACCGCCTCGACCGTGTCGAAGGCGTCGTCACCGTGCTGCTCGCGGATGACCACGCCCAGTAAGCCGCCGAGCAGACGGATGTCAGCGCTGAGAGGATTCATGGCCTGTCCTGACTGTGCTTCCGCCAAGATCATAGCAGGGCGGTGGGCAGTTGTCGTGTGCGGCCAGCAGGTAGAGACAAATCAGGGGCGTATGCGATACGCCCCTACGAGCACATATGGCGGAGCAGTCACGCCGGATGCCCTACGCTACCTTCTTGGAAGCCTGCGGATCGAACGCATCGCGCATCCCGTCGCCAATGATATACAGGCACAGGACCGTGAGCACGATCAGGAATCCGGGCAGAAAGACTAGGTGCGGCCCACGATCAAAGAAACTCTGCGCGTTGTTCAGCATATTGCCCCAACTGGGCGTCGGCGGCCTGACCCCCAGCCCCAGGTAGCTTAAGGCCGATTCCACCAGGATCAGCGAGCCGACGTCAATCGCCAGCGTCACCACGATGATCGAGAAGACATTCGGCAGGATGTGGACAAACATGATCCGCCAGGAACCTGCGCCCATAGCGCGGGCCGCGATGGTGTATTCGAGTTCGCGCCGGGCCAGCGTTTCGCCGCGTACCAGTCGCATGGTGCCCGTCCAGCCCAGAAAGGTCAGGATCAGGATCAACACGACTACCGAGGAGCCGAGCGCGCTCTGCTGCGCGCGCAGCACTGAGGCGACGATCAACAGCAAGAACAGGGTGGGAATCGAGTTCAGCGTGGTCACAAACCACATGATCGCATCGTCAATGAACCCCAGCGGCCCGCCCTGGTAATACCCGGCAATGACACCAACCGTCACCCCAATGGCTAGCGAACCGATGGCTGCCGAGAAAGCAATGGTCAGCGAGACGCGCCCGGCATATAGCAACCGTGCCAGTTCGTCACGTCCCAAGTCGTCAGTTCCCAGAATGTGCCCTGGCGATCCAATGGAGAGAAACGCGGCGCTGTCGGTGCGGGTGTAACTGACATTGAGAGCATCTGTGATGACTGGGGCCAGCAGTGACAGCAGCGCCAGCAGGAGGACAATGGCGATAGCGACCAGGGTCAGATAGTCTCGCCGCAGCCGCCGCAGCGCTAATGTGTACAGCGATTCGCTGGCACCAGACCGCTCTTCACTCAGGGAAAGCACGGCGCTGGTGGACTCTTCGGGCGTGACTGTCGTTTGGGGAACGGGTGTCGTCTTTGTTTCAGTTGTCATCGCTTGCCTACCCTAACCGAATGCGCGGATCGATCAGCGCATACAGAATATCTGACAGCAAATACCCCAGAACGGTTATCACGCCGCTCAACAGGACCACCGCCATGACCATCGGGTAATCCTGTTGAATGACTGCTTCAAACGACAGTCGTCCTAGCCCAGGCCAAGAGAAGATGGTTTCGGTGATCACTGCGCCGCTCAACAGGCTGGGAATCGCCGGGCCTAGAATGGTGGCGATGGGGATCAGCGCATTGCGGGTCGCGTGAACAAACCAGACCTTCGAATTGGGCAACCCCTTCGCCTGCGCCGTTCGAATGTAATCCTGACTGAGCACATCCAACGTAGAGGTGCGCATGTAGCGTGAAAGCACGGCAATCCACCCCGTCCCCAGCGTGAAAACCGGCAAGACCAGGTGACTCACGCGATCCTCAAGGGTGACACAGCCCTTGATCGTCAAGGGACACTGATTGCCCATTGGCAAGGCTCCCAGCCATTTGCCAAATACCAGGATCAACATCAGCCCCAACCAGAACACCGGCACGGCGTTGAACAAGACAGCCAGGACGCGAGAACTATTGTCGAAAAGGCTGCCCCGCCGGACCGCTGACAGGATGCCGATAGGAATCCCGATGCTAAAGCCAAGCACCAACGCCGTGAAGCCTAGCTGCACCGTCGCGCCGGCGCGCTGTTTGAGCATGTCAATGACTGGGCGCTTATAAAATAATGATCGCCCGAAATCCAGACGAATAATGCCTCCGCTCGTGCCCGGCTTGGTGCCTATCTCGTTGCCCTGCCGATCAAAGACCGGCACGTCGCGCCCGCCCCACAGCGTGACCCCCAACACCTTGATCGGCTTTTCGCCCAACAACCAGCGCACATATTGCACCGGGAGCGGGTCATTGAAGCCCAGCTTCTCTTGCATCGCCTCGCGTTGTTTGGCAGGCACTTTGGGATCAAACGTCAAGGCCGCCGCCGGTCCGCCCGGCGCTGCCGACATAATCAGAAACGAGAGCACCGTGATCCCCAATATGGTTGGGATGGCCTGGATCAAACGCCTCAGAACATATCGCCCCACCGCAACACCTCTTCTGTCCCCATTGACCTCATTAGAAGGGTCTGGTCGGTTACGGGGTGTGTAACCGACCAGACCGGCATGAACTCATGCACGACTCGGACGAATAGTGCTACTTGGCGATCTTCCAGGTCTCTGCCTGCCAGAACAGGTTGTTCGGCTGCGGGCTCCAGTTCTCGATGCTCTTGTTAGCCGCGTAGAAGCCGTTCTGGTTGAACAGCCAGACGTACGCCTGATCGTCCTGGAGGATGCGCTGCAGCTCCCAGTAGAGCGGAGCACGATCTTCCGGCTTGCAACCGGGCACATTGTTGGCCGCCTTCATCAAGCGGTCCACTTCGGGGTTGCTGTAGGACATGCTGTTAAAGCCGCTGCCCACAATGTCGCCGTCGGTGGTGAACAGGCCGGTCCAGTCCGGATCATCCGGGTAGCTGTTCCTCCAGCCAAGAATGATCGCGTCGAACGTCTGGGCATCCCCGATGTCCAGCAGTTGGTTGAAGTCAATGGCGGAAACCTGCACTTCGATGCCGACCTGGGCCAGGTGCTGCTGCACCAGCTCGGCAATCTGACCACGGCGGGTGTTGCCTTCGTTGGTGAGCAGTTCGAAGGAGAATTTCACGCCATCTTTGTCGAGGATACCGTCACCGTCGGTGTCTGTCCAGCCAGCTTCGGCCAGCAGCGCCTTCGCCGCATCCACATCGCGCGCGATCGGTGCCAGGTCGGCATCAAACGCCCACGAGGACACGCTCAAGAACGAGGGCATCACCGTGCCTTCGCCCAAGACGGCCTTTTCCATGATCTCGTCGAGATCGATGGCAAGCTGAATCGCCCGGCGCACGCGGACATCGCCAAACAGCGGGTGGGGGTCCTGCGGAACCGGGATCGGCAGACCGTTCTCATCCAGCACCGGGTTGCCGTCGGCATCCTTCTCGAAGCCGTCCATCGGGTTGTCGGGATTGGCGAAGTTCAGCGACAGGTAATCCCACAAACCGGCGGTATAGCTATAGCTCTGCAGGTTGGGGTTATTGCGGATTTCCTCGCGTTTGGCGGCCTGCGGGTTATCGATCACGTTTAGCTCGCCAGCGATGAAGCGTTCCGCCATCACGACCTGATCGGGCACCGTCACATACAGGAACCCTTCGGGGATAACGGTCTTGTAGTAGTTTTCGTTGGTCAGCAGCACCACGCGCTCGCTGTCCATTGATTCGAACACAAACGGCCCACCGCTCACATCGGGGGTGACTTCATAGGGGTGCTCGATCAGCGACGCCCAGTCGAAGCTCTCGCCGATTTCCGGCGTCCAGCCGAAGACATGCGACGGAACCACGTTCTTGGCCGCATCGCTCAAGACACCGCAAGACGCCGAAAGGAACTTGACGGTCACGGTGTAGCCGTCTTCGCTGACTTCGACCGTGTCAATATCGTCCACTGTGTAGCCATAGGGCGATTCGAACTCGTCAGCGTGCTTGTAGGCGTAGTAGGTAAACAGGTAGTCCCAGCCGTCAACCGGCTCGCCATCGGACCAGACCAGGTTGTCCACCAGGTTGAAGGTGTAGGTCATGCCGTCTTCGCTGACGGTCCAATCCTTGACCATCGCGCCTTCGATGTTCGGCGCAAAGTACTGGGTAACGGGGTCCACGCCGAGGAAACCGACCGCCAACCACTGCGTCACCGCGCGGCAGTCGGTGCCGCTGCAACGCAGATCGTTGATGGGGCCAATGGACGTGCCACCATTGCCCTCAATGATCGGGCCGCCGCTGCCGGGTTCCTGGGCGAACACAGTCATCGGGGCCAGGATCGTGGCCAGGATGACGATAACAAAAATGGTTGTCCTTTTCATTACAAGTGCCTCCTTATTAGGTATGGCTTGTGCAACGCAGCGAGTTTGTTCTTCCGATAGCGCAGTCCTGCAATAGGGCCACCTTTCCCCCCAACGCCTTTCGGTTCCCTGGGGCAATGCTACAGATGCCATTGACTATGGGCGGATAGTTATACCAAGCTCCACGCCATGATGCAACGCGACGCTACGTTTGGTCTATGTGGCGGCTTGGCTCACAGCTTCTCTGCACCGCGCACGGCTACCCCCCACAACTGGCGGATGGCGATGCTGCGCGCCAGAAAAGTCACCAGCACGGCAGCCAGAATGACGCCAGGGTTCAATTCGAGCAGGTAGCCGGCGAAAGGGCCGAGCACGATCATGGTGACGAGACTGAACCCGACATCCCGAACCTCGCCCACTGGCTGAATCGCCAGCACACCTACACCTACCATTATATCCATCCCCCAGGCTAGCAGCGAGGCGGTCACGGCTGCCGTCGCGGCCTCGCGGACTGAGGAAGATGGTGTGCTGGCGGCCAGCGCGGCGACGATCATCAAGACCAGCTGCTGCACGCGATCAAACAGGTAGCCGCCGGCAACTGCCAACACCAGCCCGATGGTTCCTACGCATAGCAGATTCTGCGTGGAGCTGCCCCACTCTTGGCTGGAAACGCGCAGCGCGCCCGACACCAAGGCGATCCCGCTGCCGATGAGCAGGCTGGCGATCAGACCCTGGACTTGCACGTACCACAGCCACCATAGCCGGTCGCGCAGCGATCTCAGAGCGCCCTGGGCCTTGGCCAGCAGGATTTCCTCTGTGCTGTAGGGCGTGGCGCGCAGGACTTCCAACGTTCCGCCCTCGCGCTCGCGGGCGATGATCGGGGCTAGCGTCAGACCCAACGGGAGTGCCCACACCAGCAGCGACGGGGCGAACAAGGCCAGCGGTGCCAACAACAGCAGCGGCGCGCTGAGGCAGACCGGTGCCTGGGTTGAGCGCGAGTATAACACGGCCCCCACATATAAGCCCACCACCAACACCCAGACCACGCCGGGGATGCGCGGCACGATCGCGGAGATGCGCGCCAGGGCCAGCGAGCCTACTTTCTCGCGGCGGGCCAGGGGTAGTCTGCTAGCAGGCGGTTCCTGCCAGGGGAATAGGCCCCGCAGTACGTCCCAACTGTTGATCGCCCGCAGCCACTCACGAGCTTTACGCATTGGTTCAGCCAATGGCTGCATCCCATCACCAACTGCCGGAGCGCACCCCAGCCCCGCCGCTGGCGGTTCCCCTGCGCAGCGGCGCGCAAGATGCCGTAAAGCAAGTATACCCTGTGGCAAGAGAGGATCAACTGCGCGGAGGGCGCGACGCAAGGCAACCGCATCTACTGCACGCGCACGCTGTTTTACCTCACCCCCTGGCCTCACTGCGCTCGGCCTTTCCCCCTCTCCGTTACGAAGAGGGGGAAGTGAGGCGCGTCAGCGCCGAGCGGGGGTGAGGTCAACTGGCTGGCGTGCGGCAGATTTTGAGGCGATGGCCCTGATCCCAATGTAAAAATTCCTTGCGCACTGCGGATTCCATGTCATAATAAGAAAATCAGATCGTTCTGGATTTCGTACTTAAGTAGCCTGGGAGGGTTTTCTATGCCTAAGCAAGTCCGCGTTACACTCTTCATGGTGCTCGTATTGTCGTTGGCGCTCACCGCACTTGCTCCGGTGAGTGCCCAGGGGAAGATTCTCAGGGTCGGTATGGGCGCTGCCGGTACAACCGTCGAGTTTGATGTGGCCCTGGCGACCGACACCACCTCGCACACGTTCATCAACATGCTGTTCCCGGGGTTGGCCCCTCGTGACGAGACGACCGGCCTGCCGCAGCACGGCATGGCGGAGAGCTGGACAATCTCCGAGGACAGCCGCACCTACACCTTCAGCCTCAAGCAGGGCGTGCCGTGGGTGACCTACGACGCGGCAGCGGATGCCGTCGTTGAAGTGACCGACGAAGCGGGCGCTGTCCGCTACGTGACCGCCCAGGACTTCGTCTATGGCGCGCTGCGCACGATGGACCCGGCCACGGCGGCGGAGTATGGCTATCTGCCCGCTGAATGGACTGAAGGGGGCGAGGCGTTCAACTCTGGTGAGGGATCAGCCGAAGATGTGAAGATCAAGGCGCTGGACGACTACACGCTCGAGATCACGTCGCCTGAGCCGGCTGGCTTCCTGCTGCAGGTCTATGGTGAGTGGCTCTTTGCCGCCCAGCCGCGCTGGACGATCGAAGAGAACGGCGATTCCTGGACGCTGCCCGGCAACTACCACAGCTACGGCACGTTCGTGCTCAAGGAATACGAGCCAGGCTCGCGCGTCGAGATCGTCAAGAACCCCTTCTGGACCGGCACCGAAAGCCACCCGGTGCCCGCGCTCGACGTGATCGAGGCGCGCTTCCTGGATGCTTCGGCGTCGCTGGCCGCCTTCGAGGCCGGTGAGCTGGACACGATCGAAGACATTCCGCTGGCCGACCTGCCCCGCTTGAAGGTCGAGCGCCCCGACGAGCTGTACATCGGCTCGCGTGACTGCACCTACTACTATGGCTTCAACGTGACCAAGGCGCCGGTGGACAACGTCCACATGCGCCGCGCGCTCTCGCTGGCCATTGACCGCCAGACTCTGGTGGATGCGATCCTGCAGGGCGGCCAGCAGCCGGCCGGGTTCTTCTCGCGGCCCAACTTCGCCGCCTCGGCCACCCAGGAAGAGTACCCCGACCTGGGCACGCGCAGCGATCCCGAGCTGGCCAAGCAGGAGTTGGAGCTCTACTTCCAGGACACGGGCAACACCCTGGCTACCATCCCGCCCATCACCCTGGTGCACAACACCAGCGAGGCGCACGCCATCGTCGCCCAGGCTGTCCAGCAGATGTGGAAGCAGAACTTGGGCATCGAAGTGGGCATCGCCAACCAGGAATGGCAGACTTACCTCGACGGGCTGACCGTGGACCCGCCACAGGTCTGGCGTCTGGGCTGGTGCGCGGACTACTCTGACCCTCATAACTTCCTGGGTGACGTGTTCAAGTCGACCTCGGGCAACAACCACACCATGTGGGGCAATGAGGAGTTTGACGCGCTGATCGACCAGGCCAAAGTGATGGCGGACTTCGAGGCGCGCAAGCCGCTCTACGCCTGTGCCGAGCACATCCTGACCTGGGAAGATGCGGCCATAGCGCCCATCTACTTCTACACCAAGCTCAGCATGATCGGCAAGCACCTCGACTCGTCGCCGTCGATCATCGGCATCGAGCGCTACGACAAGTGGGACATCAAGAGCTAGTTACGGTCTGTGGTGTCCGTGAACTGCAAGTGACATAGGATGTGTTGAGAGAGAGCCGTCCGGCTCTCTCTCCCCTATCCGGGTTCTTAAGGGGTTAACGACCTATCCACGAATTGCTGGGCGCAGCAGAGCAGCGTCCCTCGTGCGAATTGACGATCATGATCGGCAATCGCTGTAGGGGCGGGTTTGCAAACCCGCCCCTACGAGTGCGCAGAGCAGCGCTCCTACGCGGGCAAATTTGCGGATAGAATAGTATTAGAGACCGCGCAGGACTTGCGGAAGGTATAGAACAGCCCGGCGCAGCGAGCCTGCCCGAAGGTTGGTTGTGTAGGGAGACTGGGCTAGTGAGCCGGCAAGCGGTCTTCCGGCGGGTTGGATAGGCGTTCAGCTGGTCGCCGGAGGTTGGCGACGGCGGGAGAGGACACATGGTACAGTATTTCACACGCAGTCTCTTGGGCTTGTTGTTCGTGATCTTCGCGGTCTCGGTCATCACCTTCTTCCTGATGCATCAAATCCCAGGTGGGCCGTTTGCGCGCGAGAAGAAGCTGCCCCAGACCATCCTGGACAACCTGAACGCCAAGTACAAGCTGGACGATCCGATCTGGAAGCAGTATGTTGATTACATGAGCGATCTGCTGGTCCCCACCATCACCACCGGGCCGAAGAAATTCTCAGTCACGGACGATCATCTGTTCAATGTCAAGCTGCCCGTTGGGGACGAGACTACGGTGCGCTGGATGAACTTTGGGCCGTCCTACACCGACCGGACGCGCTCGGTTAATGGTATCATTCAGAAGCACCTGCCGGTCTCCTTCAAGCTGGGCGTGGCCTCCATGCTGGTGGCGATGGTCATCGGCATCCCGCTGGGGACTATCGCCGCGTTGCGCAAGAACTCAACGGCAGACTACTTCAGCATGAGTGTGGCGATTCTGGGCGTGTCCATTCCGGCCATTGTGCTAGGCCCGCTGCTGCAGTATGTGATCGGGGTTGAGCTTGGATGGTTGCCTACGTCTGGCTGGGGCAGCTTCGAGCAGCTCATCATGCCCGCGGTCTCGCTGGGATTCGCCCAGTCGGCGCTGTTGGCCCGCCTGACGCGCGCCAGCCTGCTGCAGGTCTTGAACGAGGATTACATTCGCACGGCGCGGGCCAAGGGGCTGCACGGCAGCCAGGTGGTCGTCATTCATGCCATGAAGAACGCGATGATCCCCGTGGTGACCGTGCTGGGGCCGCTCTTCGCCGCCCTGTTGACCGGCACCTTTGTGACGGAGAAGGTCTTCGGGCTGCCCGGCCTGGGCCAGTACTTCATCATCAGCATCAACCAGCGCGACTACGCGACGATCATGGGCACGACGCTGCTCTTCGCCTTCTTCATCGTCGTCGCCAATTTCATCGTGGATCTGACCTACGTCTGGCTGGATCCGCGCATTCGCTTTGACTAGCCAGGGAGAGGCAAGATCATGACCGCAGAGACATCGGAGCACGTGACTCAGCCGCTCCCTGGGACTGTGCAACTGGGTAAGGAGATTGAGCGCAGCCGCGGCCCGTGGGTGGACGCCGGGCGGCGCCTGATTCGCCACCGGGCGGCGATTGTGGGCCTGGTGGTGATCATCGCCTTCATATTGATTGCCATCTTCGCGCCCCGCCTGACGAGCTATACCTACGAGGAGCAGAACTATCTGGCCGTCAACACCGCGCCCAAGTGGGTCATCGACGTCTTTCCCAAGATGAAGGCGACCGGCGAGGAGATGGGTTACGTCCGCGTCAACAACGACTACCTCTTGGGCACGGACGCGCTGGGGCGCGATCTGTGGACGCGCATTATCTTCGGGGCGCGCATTTCGCTGGCGGTGGCCTTCATTGGCCCGCTGACCAGCCTGCTGGTGGGCACCGTCTTCGGGATGGTCTCCGGCTATGTCGGCGGCCGGGTGGATAACTTCATGATGCGCTTCGTGGACATCATGTATGCCTTCCCCACGCTGCTGCTGATCATCCTGATGATGGCCTTCTTCCGCGCCAGTTTCACCCAGAGCGAGGTCGGGACGCTGGCTTATCGCCTGAACAAGATTGACGCGGCTTTTGGCGGGATGCTGTTCATCTTCATCGGCGTCGGCATCACCTCGTGGATGGACACGGCGCGCCTGGCGCGCGGGCAGGTGCTCTCGCTGCGCGAGAAGGAGTTCGTTGAGGCGGCGCGGTCCATCGGCGTGCGCGACACGGCGATCATCTTCCGGCATGTGCTGCCCAACATCATGGGGCCGGTCATCGTGCGCGAAAGCCTGGCCATCCCGCGCTACATCTCGCTGGAGGCGTTCCTCAGCTTCATCGGCCTGGGCGTCAACCCGCCCACGCCAAGCTGGGGCAGCATGATCTCCGAGGGGTCGCAGGCCATCAAGAGCTACCCCAACCAGGCGATCTTCCCGGCGCTTGCTCTGTTTCTGATGATGTTCGCTTTCAACTTCCTCGGCGACGGGCTGCGCGACGCGCTCGATCCGCGCGCCTCGGAAGCCAACAAATGAGTCGGCGCCCCGCCTGGGGCTGAATTCCACGGCGGGCTGGACGTGAGCTGGAGACACGTTGCGCTCAGGCTGCCGGCACTGAGCTCCTGGAAGCTCTTCGTCCACGCGCTTGTCTTCTGGGACGCCTTCGAGAATCCTGTCTTCCTGCGTGACATCAACCGCCAGCCCATCTGGTATGGGCTGGCGCGTCGTTTTGCGGCCTTCCCCGGCCTGACGCTGGGCCTGGTTGGGGTGCTAAGCCTCGCCTGGGCGCTGGTGGCCCTGTACCTGGGCACCTTGTGGGTGTGGTTGCTGCTGGTCCTGTTACTGCTGGTCTTCATGACCAGCGCTGCCCTGGGGCCAATCGTCGTCGAGGAGCGCGCCAAGGGGCGCTGGGAGGTGCTGCTGGCCACGCCAGACGGCGTGGAGAGCGTGCTGCTGGGCAAGGTGGGCGGCGCGCTGTGGTGGATCCGCTACCTGATCATCGCGCTGAGCGCGCTGCTGGCCCTGCTGGCGGCGGGGATCGGTTTCATCAGTCTGGTGCTCATCCCCACCGGCCTGACGACCCTCGATGATCTGCCGATTTTCTTCCTGTGCGGCGCGGCGGTGGCGCTGCCAATTACCAGCGCTGTCCTGTTCGTCATTGATCGCACCCAGCAATACCTGCTGATGGTGGTGGCCGCCACCGCCGCCAGCGCCTCGGCTGCTTCCATGCGCGCGGCCTTTGCCACCTCTGCCGCCGCCGTGCTGCTGGTGTGGGTCGCCGAATTCGTGCTGGCGGCGACCTTGCTGGCGCTGCAAGCGGGCGCGACCAGACTGTCGGACCTCACTTACATGCTGGCCCTGGCCGCGCTGGGGCCGACGGTTGGCTACATCATAGACATGGACTTGCCCCACGCTGTGCTGTACGCCGCTGGCACGCTGCTGCTACGCGAAACTCTGATTGACACCCTGTGGCGTTGGTCGCTGCGCAGGGCGAGACCGTAGGGGGCAGGGAGGAGGGGCGGAACGCCCCTACAAGCCGCGTGTACGGGTATCTAAACTCAGACTTCCGAAGTCGCGCAGACTTCGGAAGTCTCTCCTTGAAGCTCTGCCGCATTCAGTCTCGGCTGGCGGCTGGAAGCTGAGGGCTGTGCAGGGCTTGTGCCGGCTCAGCGGATGGTGATCGTCACGGCCTGTGGAGCCAGGCGCGGTGTGACGGCCCGCACCGTGACCAATCCCGGCTCGTGCCGCGCGCGGACGTAGACGGCGGCCTGGCCGCCCATCACGGCGAAGGGGTTCTCGCCGATCAGGTCTGCCGGGCCGTCTAGCGCCAGGAACACGGGCTGGTTGGTGTAGGGCAGGCGGTTGCCGTAGCGGTCTACGATCTTGAAGACCACCCGCGTCATGTCCGCGCCGTCGGCACACAACTCCGCGAAATCCGCCTGCAGAACAAGCCTGTCCGGCAAGGTGCGCGCGTCGAGGCGATGCTCGGCCACGGCCCGCTCTCCCAAGTAGCCGATGACGCGCAGATCGGGGAACTGCTGGCCCCACGTCAGGTTGTTGACTGCCAGCGGCACCTGGTACGGCGGGTGGGGCAGGTGCGGGAACGCGGCGCGATCCGGCGCGAAGCGCCCGATGCGCTGGTCGCCTGCGAAGACTTCGATGCTGTCGCAGTTGCTGAAGACGACCAGCCGCTCGATCCGGCCTGCGTCATGATCGCCCAGTGCCCAGAACGACGCCGCAAACAGCACCACGCGGCGGGCCGGGTCTAGCTGGCTGGCGTAGGCGTAGGCGGCGAACTTGGGCAGGCGGAAGATGTCCATCACCCCGTGATAGCAGATGCGGTCACCGGAGCCGAATTGGTGGTGCGTGTTGTAGTCGAACGCGCACCAGCCGATGGCACCCGCGACATTGCCCATGCCAAGCTGCCGGTCGTGGATGCGCGCGTGACGTAGCGCGTGCTCGACCTGGCGCTCCTCGTGATCCCACAGCTTGGTTGGGAACATATGCCCGTTGAACTCGGTGATCAGGTGCGGCGTGCGCACCGGCTCGACGACCGTGTTAGAGAAGTCGTTGTAGGTGAACACGTCTTCCAGGAACTGGCTTTCCAGGAAGTTGCGCACGCCACCGGTGGGGCGCGTGGGGTCAAGGGCGCGGGCCAGGGCGTTGGTGCGGGCGAAGAAACGCTCGTCATCGGGCGATTCGTTGATGCGCACGCCCCAAATGATGATCGCCGGATGGTTGCGGTCGCGCTCGATCATGGCGCGCACGTCGCGCAGGCTGAGCGCCTGCCAATCCTCGTCGCCGATGTGCTGCCAGCCCGGAATCTCCTCGAAGACCAGCAGCCCGATCTCGTCGCAGCGATCCAGGAAGTGCGGCGACTGGGGGTAGTGGGACGTGCGCACGATGGTGCAGCCTAGCTCGTGCTTGATGAGGTCGGCGTCCTGGCGCTGCAGGCGCGGTGGAGCCGCCGGACCGATGTACGGGTACGTCTGGTGGCGGTTGAGGCCGACGAGCTTGAGCCGCTCGCCATTGAGGTAGAAGCCGCCGTCGGCGCGGAACTCGGCCTGGCGCAGCCCGAAGCGCACCGTCACCGCGTCGAGAGCGTTGTTCCCCGCTCCTGTCTCGTACAGGCGCGTCACACACTGGTAGAGCCGGGGATCGTCCAGCGTCCACAACCGGTAGTGCGCTTCCGGCAGGGCCAGCGTCACCTTGACCGTCTCCCGCGCGGGAACGTCCACGCTGCGCCGCGCCTCGGCCAGCGTTCCACCTTCGCTTTCTACCGCGCAGGACAGATCGCGCCGCGCGGGATGCTCGCTCTGGTTGCGCAGCCACACGTCCACTTCGACGCGCGGCGCGGCGCTGAGCACTTCCACAGGCCGGACGAATACGTTGGCGACGTGGCATGGCTCGACCAGCCGCAGCCACACGTCGCGGTAGATGCCACCGAAGGTCAGGTAGTCCACCACGTTGCCGTAGGGCGGGATGTCGGGGCGCTCGCTGGAATCCAGGTGCACGACCAGCAGGTTCCCGGCGCGCGCGCGCACGTGCTCGGTGATGTCAAAGGAGAAGGGCGTGTAGCCGCCCGGATGCTCCGGGAAGGCGTGCCCGTTGACGCTGACTGTGGCGGCGATCATCGCCCCGTCGAAGTCCAGGTAGACGCGCCGCCCGTTCAGCGGCTCCAGCAGCGCGAAGTGCTTGCGGTAGGTTGAGACGAACTCGTATTCCGCGCTGTCGAAGTTGTGGTGGGGAAATACTTTATTGCAGTGCGGCAGCGTCACGCGCGCAAAGGCGCTGTCGGGCACGTCGCTGCCGGCCCGGTCGGGCAGGTAGAGCCAGTCATCGTTGAACGGAATCAGTGCGCGCACCAATTGCTCCTTGTCGTGTCGGCATTTTCGCCCCGTGCTGGGGATACATCCGGCGGGGCTGCTCGCTCGCGCAGCCCCGCCCCGATAACCGTATCGTGATTGCCCGCTCCGCGCCACATCCGCAGGTCAGCGGGTGGGTGCGAAATCTCTCAGAGCGTGTACGGCAAGCCAGTTGAGTTCCCCTCATCCCCCGGCCCCTTCTCCCTCGCAAGCGGGGAGAAGGGGAGCAAAACGCGCAATTTCCCCTCAGCCCGCTGAGGGAGAGGGGTGCAGGGGTGAGGGGTTTCCATACACGCTCTCAGGCAATTCGCTGCCGATTTTTGCACGCGCCCAGGCCAGCGCATAAGCCCTCCTGTGCCGGGCCTGCGCTTACCCCTTCACGCCAGACGCGGCGACCCCCTCGATGAAGTATTTCTGCGCCAGGATGAACACGATCATCGGCGGCACGATGGCAATGGCCGCGCCGGTCATCACCAGGTTGGGCTTGTCCGCCGCAATGTTGCTCAGCCGGATCAAGGACAGGGTGAGCACGTGATTCGGCTCGTTGCCCTCGCCGATGATCAGCAGCGGCCACAAGAAGCTGTTCCAGGCGTAGAGGAAGGTGAAGATCACCTGGGTGGCGATGGCGGGCGTGCTCAGCGGCACGAAGATTTTCCACAGGATGCGCAGCCGGTTGCACCCGTCCAGCAGGGCGGCCTCCTCGATCTCGACCGGGATGGTGATGAAGAACTGGCGCATCAGGAACGTGCCGTAGGCGGTGAAGATCCAGGGCACGATCAGCGAGACCAGCCTGTTCTCCCAGCCGATGGCGACCATCAGCTTGTACATGGGCACGACCAGCACCATGAAGGGGATCATGATGGACCCCAGGTAGAGCAGGAATAGCGTGTCGCGGCCCTTGAACGGGATGCGCGCGAAGGCATAGCCGCCGAAGACCGACGTGACGACCTGGCCCAGCGTGACGCCCACCGTGACCAGGACGGTATTGATGAACGCCCGATCCAGGTTCAGGCCGAACACCGTGTCGTAGTTGCTGAGCTGGAAGTCCACCTTTTCAACAGCTTTGGCCGTGCGCGCGATGGCATAGACGACTGTCTGCGGATCGTCCGGGTCCGCAAAGGTGTCGAGCCGGGCGCGATAGGCGAGCAGCAGCGGCTCGGTCTGGCCGGGCACCTCGTAAGCGTCAAAGCTGGCCGAGCTATCTCCGCTCCCGCTCACAGTGACCTGCTCGCCTGTCGCCATTGCCTCGTCGAGCTTCATCTCAACCAGGATCGTGCTCGCGCGCGGGTTGTCCGCGTTGAGCAGGTCGGCGCTGGTGAAGTAGCCGAACGTCTCTTTGGCGTCGGTGAGCACAAGCTCGCGCACGCGCCCATCAATCTCGAAACGGTAGAGCGGGGCCTCTTTCTCGGCGTAGCTCGTCGTGACCGGACTGTAGGGCAGCAGGCGCGGTGGGTAGCGGAAGACATCGCCCGATGCCTTGAACGACGTGAAGACCATGTAGGTGAAGGGAAAGAGCATCAGGAACGCAGCCGCGCCCAGCACGAGATACACGACGGCGCGAGTGGCCCACAGCTTGAAGATGCGATTGCGCTCGTTCATTGTGCCACCTCTCCGTCGTGACTAGTCGTAGGCACCCGCCCGCGAGAAGCGGAACTGTACCAGCGTGACGATGAAGATCAGCGCGAAGAGCAGCCAGGCCACCGCCGACGCATAGCCGAACTCGAAGTTGAAGAATCCGGTTCGGTACAGGTAATACACGGAGGTTGTCGCCGGAAGCGGGATGGGGCGCTGCGGAATGAGGGCGTAGGGTTCGTTGAAGACCTGCAGGCCGATGATGATCGTCGTCACCATCACGAAGAACGTCGTCGGGGCGAGCAGCGGTAGGGTCACGTGGCGGAACTGTCGCCAGCGCCCGGCTCCGTCCACGTAGGCCGCTTCATATAGGATGCGCGGCACGCCCTGCAAGCCGGCCAGGAAGAGCACCGTGTTGAAGCCGATCAACTGCCAGGCGGCCAGGAAGACGATGGAGATGAGCATCGTGCTGTTGTCGGTGAGCCAGTTGTACTTGGGGTCTACCAGGCCCAGACCGAATGTGCCGTTGAGGAACTCGACCACCCGCTTGATCGCGTAGTTGATGTAGCCGATATTGGCGTTGTAGAGCCAGCGCCAGATGAGCGCCGTCCCCACCACCGCCGCCACGCTTGGCAAGAAGTAGAGCGCCCGGAAGAAGTTCATGCCCGGTATCTTGGAATTAAGGACGATAGCCAGCGCCAGCGCGGGAATGATGCTCAACGGCACCAGCAACAGGCAGAAGACGATGGTGTTGCGCAGGCTTTGCCAGAACTGCGTGTCGCGCGCGCCGACGACCAGGCGGTGCGAGCTGAGCCTGAGTGTCTCCAGGACAAAGTAGCCGCGATCCAGCGCGGCCTGCGGCTCGACGCTGAGATCGTCCTGGAGCGCGAAATCGAGGGCCAGCAGCTCGCGGTAATTGTCCACCCCCACGAAGTTGGGCGGGTTGACGCCGGTGCTGTCGGTGAAGCTGAGATAGAACGAGAGCAGAAGCGGCCCGGCGAAGAAGAGCATGAAGCCGATGGCGTTGGGCGAGAGCATGAGCCAGCCCTGCCAGGCGATGCGCTGGTCGGGCGTCTCGCCGAAGTATTCGCCGAGGTGCAGCATACGGTAGGCCAGCACCGCGAAGACCAGGATCATCAGGGTCGCCAGCCAGGTGCTGAGGCTGTCGTAGGTGCCCAGGATGTGGGCGAAGCCGCTGACCGCGTTGCCCACCCACAGCAGCACGATCAGCGTCAGCATGGCGATGCCTAGCGCGGCCTGTTCCAGCCATGCGCGAGCGCGTGATTTTTCGGGCACCCGTCCGGCCAGCCAGAGGAGGGCATAGGCGATAGGGAAGCCCAGCAGCCACTGCCAGTGTTTGTACAGCGCGCGCGCGATGTCATCCACGCCCACGAAGACGCCCCACAGGTGCAGCAGATAAACGGCGGACAGCACCATCCCCAGGTAATTGGTGATCAGCGCCAGCGAGCGGCCAATCGCCCGGCGTCTGTTGATCAGGATGGAACTGAGCACGGCCAGCAGCGCCGGCACCAGGGCGCACAGGCTGACGAACTGCTGCACCGCGCCGCCGAGATTGTAGAAGTCATCCATGTTGCGCACGTGCAGCGCCAGCATGACGCTGCCCGCCACGATGACATGGTTCCAGGCGATGTTGGCGTCAACGACAAACGAGGGGCTGCGCCAGGTTTCCCGGAGGCTTTGAGCGCCCGGGCGCAGTCTGTGGGCTAGATCGGCAAAGCGTGACATGAGCCGCTCCCCCTGGCAGGACTGGTGTTAGGTGAAGAGAGGGGGGCGACCTGATACTCTTTAGGATTACTCTGGATACGTCGCCGCCCGCTGGCGCGTGAGGCCGACGGCGTTCTTGTAGAGGCGGGTTTCGAACCCCGCCCCTACAATGGACGCAGCAGCGCAGCGCCCACCGTAGGGGCGTATTGCAATATGCCCCTACGCGGCGACGCATCTCGCAAGATTTCTTAAAGAGCAGCGAGTCTCCCCCCGGTGCGTGCGGGCTTACTCGAAGTTGGCGTCGGCTTCCTGGCAGACGGTGTCCGCGAATTCCTGCGCGGTCATCTCGCCATTCAGGACTTTGGTGACGCCGTTGTAGTAGATCACGTCAATCTTGGGCCAGTCGCCCTTCCACAGCGGGGCTTCGGCCACGCCGTAGGACAGGCCGTTGATCCACGCCTGGTTGTTGATCGCCCCGTCGAAGGTCGCCAGGAAGGCGTCTACCGCCGCCTGATCGCTGTAGGCGCGGCTGGGGATGTTGGCGCCCAGCGCGGCAACCTTGCCCTGGATGTCGGCGCTGGTCAGTTGCATCAGCAGTTGCCAGGCTTCTTCGGGGTGCTCGGTCTTGGTGTTGATCACATACGCGCCCCAGAATAGCCAGTTACTCGGACCAGCCGGGCCGATGGGCAGCTCGGCCACGTCCCAGTTGAAGGTGGCATTCGCCAGCACGCCGGGGGTCGCCCAGCGACCGTTGAAGAACATGCCGACATTGCCGGCCAGGAACGGCGGCTCGGAGTCCTCGCCCCAGGGCACGGCCATGCCCTCGGTGTAGAGCTTGCTGGCGAAGGTGAGGCCCTCGACCGTGCCGGAGTTGTTCAGACCGCAGGCGGTGAAGTCCTCGTTGAAGAAGCTCGACCCGGCGGCGTTGATGAAGTAGCCGTAGTTGGCCCACCAGGCGTTCATGCCGAAGCCCTTGATCTCGTCGCCGAGCTGATCAATGGCCTTGGCCGCGTTGTAGAACGCATCCCAGTCCCAGGGATCGACATCTACGGGGTAGTCCAGGCCGGCCTCGTCAAACAGGTCCTGGTTGTAGAAGATGACGAAGGCCGACACGTCGCGCGGCAGACCCCACAGCGCATCGCCGCCGTCCAGCGAGACGGTCAGGTGCTGCATGATCTGGGGATAGAACGTGTCCACGCTGAAGGTCTCGTCGGCGGCGGCCAGGTCAGCCAGGTTGAGGATCAGGCCCAGCTTGGCGAAGCGCGCCACGTCGGTGCCCGGAATCCAGAACAGGTCCGGCGCGGTGCCCGCCGTCAGCTCGGTGATCAGGACGTCCTGATAACCCGCTGTCTCGGCGCCGCCCGGCTCATACTTGAGGCTGACGCCTTCCCAGGCGGCGTCAATGGCATCGCTGGCTGCCTGGTAGACGTCAATCTCGGCCTGGTTGTCGGGCCGGGTGCGCCAGCGCAGGGTGATTTCTTCCTGGGCGCTGGCCGGTGCGCTGACCACAAAGGCCGGCAGGGCCAGGGCCAGGACGAGCAATCCGATCAAAAGCCGCTTGTACATTTCCCTTGCTCCCAAATTGACTCGTATGACCACGAACGATTCGTAGATGGACGGTGGCAGAAGGTCGAGTGTGCACTTTCCTGTGATACGTATGGGTACCCTTCATGGCCTCCTTTCCTGAAGCGGATTGATCACGGTGGCGGTGCCGACGACTGGCGAGCGATCAGGTGGGTGGGCATAGTCACCAGCTCTGGCTGTCTGCCGGCCAGCACATCGAACAGCATCCTCGCGGCGCGGCTGCCCAGTTCCGGCCCCTGCTGCGAGATGGTGGTGAGCGGTGGGGCGAAGACGGAGGCCATGGGGATGTCGTCGTAGCCGGCGACGGTGAGAGTGCGCGGCACGTGCCGTCCCATCTCGCGCGCCTGCTGGATGGCCCCCATCGCCATGCGGTCGTTCAGGCAGATCAGGGCGGTGAGGTCGGGCTGCCGCGCGAGCAGCTCTGCGGCGCATCTGGCCCCGCCGGGCGTAGACCAGTCGCCATAGGCCAGGGGCATGGCGTCGAAGTCCAGCCCGGCAGCCTCGGCGGCAGCGCGCATCCCGGCCAGACGCTCCGGCACGCACAGATGGTCCCTGGTCGGGACGGCGATGAGGCCAATGCGCTGGTGGCCCAGGCCGACTACGTGCTGCATCAACTGGAAGCCGCCGGAGCGGTCGTCGCTGCGGACCTGGTACGTGGTCGGGTGATAGCCGATGCCGACGCAGGGAATTCCCTTCTTGTGCACAGGTTCCAGCACCGACGCAACCGGGTAGCTGTCCAGCGCGATGACGCCGTCGAGATAGCCGCTGCGCACCAGCAGTAGGTAATTCTCGTCGGCTCCGGTGGCGGTCAGGCGTGGCGTGCTGAGGAGTATGTTGTAGCCACGCTGGCTGCACTCCGCTTCGACGCCCTGCAGAATGTTGAGCACCATCGGGTCGGCGAAGATCGCGTCGTAGACATAGGGGAAGACAACGCTGATGATGTGGGTTTTGCCGGAGGACAGGGCGCGCGCGGCTAGGTTGGGGATGTAGCCCAATTCCTCGACCGCCTGCATCACTTTCCTGCGCGTCTGTTCGGTGAAGTAGGGCGTGTTCGAAAGAACTTTGGAGACGGTGGCGGTTGAAACGCCAGCGCGCTTGGCGACATCTTCTAAAGTAGCCACGCCAAGAAGACCTTTCGACGACAAAACCCCGACCGTAGTTAAGCGTTTAACTAGCGGGCGAAAAATAACAACGGTCGTGCCGCTGCCATAGTAAAGCGTTTAACTATTTATAGTACGGTTTTGTGGGTCTTGTCAAGTGGTTGGTGGCAGGGGGTCCACGAACGACCTGTTAGGGGGCTGGGCACTTGGGCGCTGGGATTGCCCCCCATTCCCCAACCCCTTCCCCCACGCTGCGCGCAGGGAAGGGGAGCCGGCCCGCCGCTTTTCTCCCTTCCCCCCTCGTGGGGGAAGGGCTGGGGATGGGGGGGACAAACACGTTCACGACTTGTTCGTGGACCCCTTTGCACCATAAGCCTTGACAGCGACCACGCCCTCCAGTATCCTGTACAACAGCAAAGCGCATACCCTCCAACACGTTGACCGGGACGAGTACTGGCTCATCCCCGGTTCCAGGGAGAGCGGATCGCCGACTGCAAGCCCGCTCATCCGGCGAGCCAGGAAAACCCCCCGTGAGCGCGTCGCCTAACGGCACTCTGTGCACCCAGTAAGCGACGCCGGTTGGCCCCGTTAGCAGCCGCCATGAGAACAGCGCGCCGCCCTTCGCTGCGCCCTGTCGAACTTGGGTGGAACCGCGTGGATGCTTGTGACCCTCGCCCCAACTTCGGGCGGGGGTCTTCATTTTTGGGGCGTTATCGGTGTAGTATGGTGGTATGAGTTTGTGCCGGATGAGACAGTAAGGATCACAGCCGTGTTCGTCAAACGTGTGTGGATTGAGCCTGAGCCGAGGATCGGATTCGACCCGCTCAGCGACAGCGCGGATGTCCTGGTGGAGATGGAAGACAACAAGCTGTGGCAAGCCCACTTCGTCACCCTGCAGCATCTCCAGCAGGAAATGCAGCTCAGCCTGGATGTCGCCCGCCAGCACAACGGCGCGCTGGCCCCGACGCAATTCCTGGCCTTGGAGACGCCTCACGTCATCGTCGAGAAGCTGACGCCGGAGATCATCGAAGACGTGGTGGACAACCTGATGGCGCTTGGCGTATTCGAGAGCGTCTTCGTTGAGTTCGCCAGCGAGGCCGGGCCGCTGCCCGACTGAAAGGAGCGCCCTATGACCGATCTCCCTACTGACACCAGAACGCGCACAACTGCCGGGCGGCTCGGGTAGGGACCTTCTGCGCTGATCCCTGCCGGGCGCGCCGCACCGACGCCGGCAGCAGGGGTCAGCGCAGAGCATCCCTGCTCGTCCCCACGTGCCTCATCATCTCAGATGTGCCTAGTGCTGCCGGGCGCGTCGTCCTAGCGGTGACTCGCGCGCCCGTCCGCAGCAGCGACGCAAGCCAAGAGGAGAAGACCGACAAGCTCATGGAACGCTACCAAGACAGCAAGCTCTACCGCATCCGCCATTCGACGGCGCACGTCATGGCCCAGGCCGTGCTGGAGAAATTCCCCCAGGCGAAGATCGCCATCGGCCCGCCCATCGAAGACGGCTTCTACTACGACTTCGACCTGCCGCGCCCGCTGACGGACGAGGACCTGGCCGAGATCGAGGCGCGGATGCGCCAGATCATCCGTGAGGGGTACGACTTCGTCCGCAAGGAGGTCAGCGCCGCTGCCGCCCGCGAGCTATTCCACGACCAGCCGTACAAGATCGAGCTGATTGACGGGCTGGAGCGCGGCGGCGTGGACGAGTACGGTGAGAAGACCGACGAAGCGGTCGTGATCAGCACGTACACGCAGGACACGTTCGAGGACCTGTGCCGAGGGCCGCATGTCGCCAACACGCGCGAGATCAACCCGGACGCGATCAGCATCACCTTCAAAGCGCCCGCCGGTGCCTATTGGCGCGGTGACGAGAAGCGCGAGATGCTCACCCGCATCTACGGCACGGCCTGGGAGACCGCGGAGCAGCTTGAGGAATACCTGGCGCTGCTCGAAGAAGCTAAGAAGCGCGATCACCGCGTGCTCGGCCAGCAGCTTGGCCTGTTCACCTTCAACCAACTGGTGGGCAAGGGTCTGCCGCTGTGGAAGCCCAACGGCGCGATCCTGCGCGACCTGCTGGAGCGCTTCCTGCGCGACGTGCAGATCGAGCGCGGCTACGAGCCGGTCATCACGCCGCATATCGCGCGCGTGGCGCTCTACGAGAAGAGCGGGCACTACCCGTACTACAAGGACAGCCAGTACTCGCCCTTCGAGGTGGAGGGCGACCTGTTCATGCTCAAGCCGATGAACTGCCCGCACCACATTCACGTCTTCAAGGACGATCTGCACTCGTACCGCGATCTGCCGGTGCGCATGGCCGAGTTCGGCACGGTCTACCGCTACGAGAAGTCGGGCGAGCTGCACGGCCTGACGCGCGTGCGCGGCTTCACCCAGGACGACGCCCACATCTTCTGCACGCCGGAGCAGCTTGAAGACGAGTTCCTGGGCGTGGTAGACCTGGTGGAGTTCATCTTCCGCAGCCTGGGACTGACCGACTACCGGGCGCGCGTGGGCGTCCGCGACCCGCAGAGCGACAAATACGTGGGCAGCGACGCAGTCTGGGAGCAAGCGACCCAAGCGATCATCGCGGCGGCGACCAAGAAGGGTCTCAACTTCACGGTGGAAGAGGGCGAGGCGGCCTTCTACGGCCCCAAGCTGGACTTCATCGTCCGCGACGCGCTCAAGCGCGAATGGCAGATCAGCACGGTGCAGGTGGACTACAACCTGCCGGCGCGCTTCGAGTTGGAATACGTCGGCGAGGACAACGAGCGCCACCAGCCGATCATGATTCACCGCGCGCTGTACGGCAGCATGGAGCGCTTCGTCGCCGTGCTGATCGAGCACTACGCGGGCGCGTTCCCGGCGTGGCTGGCCCCGGTGCAGGTCGCGCTGATCCCGGTGGCCGACCGGCACATCGCCTACGCGCAGGACGTGGCGAAGATTCTGCACGGGAGGGGACTGCGCGTGCAGGTGGACGACTCCAACGGGCGCGTGGGCGGCAAGATTCGCGCGGCGACGCAGCAGAAGATCCCCTGGATGCTGGTCGTCGGCGACCGCGACGCGGCGTCGAGCACAGTCAGCGTGCGGTTGCGCTCCGGCGAGGACCTGGGCGCGCAGCCGGTACTGGCCTTCACCGACCTGGCGACGCGCCTCGTGGAGAGCAAGGCGCTGACGCTGGCGTAAGCTGGCGGCGGCCAGCGAAAAGGCACCGCCCCCGTGCGCAGGGAGTCGCGCGGGGGCGGTTTGTGTGAAGAACCACCTTGATTTATCGCCTGCCTTCTACCATAATACATATTGTTATGTAATGTTGCGCATCAATGAGCAATGATGCGCAAACCTGTAAGGAGAGAGCACCATGCCCGTCCAACGATCAACGCCAGTTGCCATCCCCGCGACCACTGCTCACCGCCAGTTTGGCGACCTGCTGCGCCGCGCCTTTTCGGGCAAGGAGCATTTCATTGTCGAGAAGGACGGCCTGCCGGTTGTCGCTATCCTATCCATGTCTGAGTATGAGGAGCTGATGCAAGAACGCGAGCGTCACCAGGAACGGCTCAAGCGCTTTCGGGAAACAGCCCGCGCCATAGGCGAGGCCTACGAACAGCATGGTCTGAGCGAGGACGAGGTTCTGGCCGAGTTGGAGAAGACCCGCGAGCAGGTCTACCGGGAACGCTATGGCGACGCCCCGGCGGAGTGATCTGCGCGTCATGGTTGACGCCAACATCCTGGTTGCCGGAACGGGATGGCCGCGTTTTCCCTCCCATGCCCCACCTGCCTCCAAACGGCAAGATGGCTTATCGGAGTAGGGCCCATGAGCAAGAAACATGCCAATAGAAGCAAAGGGCCAATGTGCTATCAGAACTGGCACGCGGCGTTGGAGGACAAACCGCTACAATGGACCGTTGAGGTTCCCCTGTATTCCGATGTTGGAGGAATAACGGGCCAGCTAACGAAAGGCTTCGGCCCCTACCAACTTCTGAACACGGGTGCGTTTCTGTTCCCCAAGAGCACTTCAGTGCGTCCTGTGATGGTTCTCCGCGTAGATGAACACCAAGAACTCGAATGGGGTGATATGGATCGCACTGAGACCCAGGACTACCATGGAGGGAGTCTCTGTGATGAGATTGCTGCCCTGGTCTCATTATGCCTCGGTATCAGGTTGAAGGCGGGAGAGATTTCTCGCAGATTCGACCCCAAGGGCGATCCCAAAGGCAGTCCTCAAGCCATCGGTTTGCAGGAAGTGCCTGTGTTTTCTGGGAACCGGTGTGGACGGGTCCTGCCTGAGGCGGTTGGAGAACGTTCTATCCAGAACATTCCGCTCCTATGTAAGCTGCCAAAGCTGTGCCCCAAAGACGCCGCAGTTCTTGTCCGTTCGGCACGGATGTATCAGGAAGCGATATGGGTTGCAGAAGCACAGCCGGAACTCTCCTGGCTGCTGCTGGTATCCTCAGTCGAGGTGGTAGCAGACCATCGCATGGTAGAGAATACACCCATAGAGACCATGATCGAGATAATGCGAACTTCTGAGCCGGAACTGGTTGCAGTACTGGAGAAATGCGGCGATGAGGCACTCGTCAGGGAAGTCGCGCAGGTGAGCAAGAAGCGATTGGGTGCAACAAGAAAGTTCTCCGATTTTCTTCTTGAGTTTTGCCCACCCCCACCCAAAACGCGACCATCAGAACCCTTGCGAGTGGTGTGGAAAGATCAGGAAGGTGCTTTCAGGAAGGCACTAACTGTCATCTATGGCCATCGTTCAAGGGCGCTGCACGGTGGTATTCCTTTTCCGCCACCCATGTGTGAGGCCCCTCTTGAGGGTAACAACTTCTCGGAGATTCCTATCGGCTTGGCCACCAAAGCCAGAGGCGGAACCTGGGTTCGTAAAGACACGCCCATGCTTCTCCACGCCTTCGAGTATATTGTGAGGAACGCTCTGCTCAACTGGTGGGAGTCAATGCCACTAGAAGTCGAGGGGCGAGGCGGCGCCTGAAAGAGACTTCCGAAGTCTGCGGAGACTTCGGAAGTCTGTTGTCCCCGCGACCACACCAGCGCCCGCGTCTAGATCGCAAGCTCTCCCACCAGCACCGCCGCCAGCAGGTCCACCGCCGCGCGAACGTCGCCGATGTCGGCAGACTCGATCTGTGGGGGCAATCTGCGCTCCAAAGGTAGTTTTCTCTCCGCCGCGTTTGGGGGATAATAGGCGCTCAAAGAGTGAGGGTGATTGAGCGATGGAGATGAGCAAGAGGCAAGACCGGCTGCCGATCGATCTGCCGATGGATGACATCGCCGTGTTTTGCCAGCGGTGGAACATCATCGAACTGGCGCTATTTGGCTCGGTGCTGCGCAGCGATTTCGGGCCGCAGAGCGATATTGACGTGTTGGTGACATTCGCGCCAGAGGCCGATCCTGTTCCCGACCGCCAGGCGATGCGCAGCGAACTGGAGGCGCTGCTGGGCCGCCAGGTAGATTTGCTCTATCGCAGGGTCATCGAGCGCGACCCGAACTATCTTCTGCGCAAGGCCATTTTGCAGTCAGCGCGGGTGGTGTATGCAGCGTGACCTGGTCTACCTGCTCGATATGCTGCAAAGTGCGCAGATGATCCAGAGCTTTGTGCATGGGATGGATCGTGCCGCCTTTGAGCAGGACATCAAGACTCAGGACGCCGTAATCCGGCGGATCGAGATCATCGGCGAGACTGTCCGGCGCATCTCAATGGCTTTTCGAGCCAACCATCCAGAGATACCCTGGCAACAGATCGCGGGAATGCGCAGCAAGCTGATCCACGAATATGACCGGGTCGATCTCGTAGCAGTCTGGGAAGTGGCTCAGCAAGACATTTCCGTTTTGATCGCTCAGATCGAGCCGCTCATTCCACCGGACGAGAGCGAGTAACTACACCTCAACCTCCCCCACCAGCACCGCCGCCAGCAAGTCCACCGCCGCGCGAACGTCGCCCATGTCCGCAGACTCGATCTGTGGGGGCGCTGCCCGAACTTATGCCTCATCGTCGGATGGTTCGTCTGCCTCATCCACCTCGGATTCGAGTTGGTCATCTGCAACGGCGAGAATAGCGGAACCTTGCTGCTTGTACCGTTTGTACTCATGCAAGTTGCGGTAGGGTGGATACTCCATCCCTTCTGCGCGTGCATCGGCCATGGTGCGATAGTTCATCCAATAGTCATCAAATACTTCGATCCCCAATGAAGCAAAAACCCCCGTCCCGTTGTTCAACCGCTCCTCGAACACGGTGGAGCCAATGTTGCGGGTGTTTCCGCTCCCTGGGCGATCCGCCGCAATGCGATATTTCTCGTGCAGGAAGAAGTCGAAGTCTCTGGCAACCGCAGGAATGTCTGCCAGTTGGCCGATGTCATAGACACGCCGCTCATCA
>DYGW01000191.1:0-2976 GCA_020724485.1 Thermoflexus sp.
AGGATACCTTGATTGCCAGTTACTGACCTCACCCCCGTTTCGCTTCGCTCAACTTCCCCCTCTCCGCCAGCGGAGAGGGGGCCAAGGGGTGAGGTTGCGCGCGGAAGCAACGAACTGGCAATCAGAGTGCTAGGACACAACTCAAGCGCACGGCAGGGTGCGCGCAACCGGACATTGGGGGCGAATTCCCCGAACGCCGGTCTCGTAGGGGCGTATTGTGATACGCCCCTGATTCGCCAGTAACGCCCGGCGGGGAAGTACCCCGCTGGCGGCACCTTGCAGCGCGCTTAGTGTAATGTCAGCGCGTGTATTGCGCAACCGGGCGCGGGCAGCGATGGGCACGGACAAGGCCGGGGGCATATCTGTCCCCCCATCGCCGGCCCGCCCCTCTACGCCCATTCCCCGACATAGGGCGCGTGGGCGACCAGGTACTCGTCCACCAGGACGCGCGCCCGCGAATAGGACAGCACCAGCGGGTGAGCCATCAGCGCGTCAACGGCCAGGGCGCGCGAACGCTTGGCCACCGCGCGCACCGTCAGCCGCTCGTAGCGCTTGATCATCTGCATCAGCAGCGCCGGGCCGTCGGGAATCGCCCCGATGGGCAGCGGGCGCACGCCGTCGCCGTCCACCACACAACTCACCTCCACCACGTCGTCCGCCGCCATGCCAGCGATGGCCCCTGCGTTGGGCACGTTGAGCGCGGTGTAGTGCGGCTCTCCCGTCGTCAGCGCGGCCATGATGTCGAGCGCCACGCCCGCGTAGCCCTCGCCCTCGTGGGGATCAACCTCCAGGAAGGTGGCGCTGAACTGGGCGTCGGCTTCTTCGGGCGTGGGCGCGTCCTGCTGGGCGTAGTGCATGTAGGTGGACGAGCGCCGCCGCTCGTAGCGGTAATAGACGGCCAGCGCCGCGTCGAGATCGCGCGCCGGGTCAAGCTGGCGAAGCTGTGCCAGCAGGTCGCGGTTGAGCATCAGCACTTCTTCGCCGCGCGTGCGCTCCTCGGCGCTGATGGCGGCGACAGCCCGCTCTGCATAGTAGAAATAGTAGAGATACTCGTTCAGCCACATCCCCAGGTGGCGCACCAACTCCGGCTCGAAGATGTTGAGTCGCGTCTCGCGCAGAACAGCCGGGTTGGCCAGCAGGCGCGGCAGCACGTCCTCGCCCTGGTACACCACCCGCCGCGTCCACGACAGATGATTCAGCCCGAAGACCTCCGGGCGCAGGTCGTTAGCCGCGCAGCCCAGACGCGGGGCGATGGCTTCCTGCGCGCCGTTGGCCGAGTCGCAGATGCCGACGGCGCGAGCAAATCCGGCGTCGTGCAGCGCCTGGGCCACCAACCCTGCCGGGTTGGTGAAGTTGAACATCCAGGCGTCGGGGCACAACTCGTCGCGCAGCCGGGCGTAGCCGAGGATGGCCGGGATGCTGCGCAGAGCCATCGCGAACCCGCCCGGCCCGGTCGTCTCCTGGCCGAGCACGCCGTGCCGCAGGGCGATGCGCTCGTCCAGCACACGGCCCTCGTCGCCGCCGACGCGAATCGTCGTCACCACGAAAGACGCCCCGTCGAGCGCCTGCCGCGCGTCGGTCGTGGTTGTGACGCGCACGGGGCTACCCGCCTTGCGCGCCACGCCCTGGGCCAGCGCGCCGGTCAGGGCCAGTTTGGGGCCGTCAACATCCATCAGGCAGATTTCGTCGAGTCCCAACGCCGCCGCGCGGCGCAGCGCCGAGGCGACAAAGAGCGGGGCGCGCACGCCTCCGCCGCCAATCACCGTGAGTTTCACGGAGCCAACCTCCTGGGGGAAACACGTCCAGCACACTGATCCCTACAGTACCACAGGATCGGCGCGGAGCGGTAACAGCGGGCGGGGTGCGCCCGGCGAGACCGGAGACGCTCAGATGGTCTGAGTCTGGCCGTCGCGCTCAAGCAAACCCTGCACTGCGCGCAGTAGCTCGGTGGACAGGTTTGCTTTGGGGAGGAACAGGTCAGCGCCCGATGCCAAAGCATCGCGTCGTACGTGGGGGGTATTGAACGCCGACAAAATGATCACAGGTGTGTTGGCGGTATGCCGGTTGGCGCGCAGCCAGCGGCACAAATCGTAGCTGTTGAGGCCATTCATCCACACGTCGAGCAGGAACAAGTCGGGCTTGAGGGATTTAATGAGGTGCAGCGCGCGCTCGGCATCGTGCGCCTTCAGCACAGCCAACCCCTCTTGTCTCAACATGACGGCGAGATGCTCCATCTCATCAACATCATCGCCCACCGCCATGACGGCCTTGTTGAACATGCCTCACCTCATTCGTGTGTCGTCACTCAGCCAAGAGAAGCCACTCTGTAGAGACCCGGCGGGCCTGGTCAGAGACCAGGCCCTCGACGCCGCGATACATATGACGCAAAACCAGTGCGGAGTGTAGGGTCAGGGTGCCGTGCTACAGCCCGGCGTGAGCCTCGCTGCGCGCGCGCACGACAATCGCCTGGGCCAGCTCGGCCAGCGTCGCCGCCTTGACCTCGCGCAGCCACTTCTGCGTTTCCTTCGACAGGCCGAAGGCAGCCAGCAGGGAGGTATCGCGCTCCTTGACCAGCCGGCGGCGCACATCCTCATCCAGCAGGGCCACACCCATCAGGTTATCCAGGCGCTGCATCTCGTCCTTGCGGGTCATGCCTTCCCACCAGACGCTCGCGCCCTCAAAGCCGTGCCCAGTGGGCCACGGGGAAACGTCCATAATGGGGGTCTGATCCATCATAGCCATTGCATTCTCTCCTTCGTCCGTTAGAGTCGTACCATCCCACCGCGTCAACTGTGCTAACTGCCAGAGGTGATCTCGCCAGCCAGGGCCACGTTGCCGGGCACCAGCGCCAGCGTCACCGCCAGCACCACCCTCACGGGGTGGGGCGGCTGCCCGAGGTGATCTCGCCAGCCAGGGCCACATTGCCGGGCACCAGCGCCAGCGTCACCGCCAGTACCGTCAAGACCACGAGCGTCA
>DYGW01000191.1:3076-7301 GCA_020724485.1 Thermoflexus sp.
TTGCCGGGCACCAGCGCCAGCGTCACCGCCAGTACCGTCAAGACCACGAGCGTCACCATCACCATCCGGCGCGGATCGCCCGCAAGCCAGTTCGCTGCCTTAAAGAATGTGTGCTTCATCGTGTGTCTCTCCCCTCATATCGCGTGATTCGCGTGCTATGCGTGTTGCGGGTCGTTAAAGGTTTTTCTGATGCGGTCAACTGCCCGAGGTGATCTCGCCAGCCAGGGCCACGTTGCCGGGCACCAGCGCCAGCGTCACCGCCAGTACCGTCAAGACCACGAGCGTCACCATCACCATCCGGCGCGGATCGCCCGCAAGCCAGTTCGCTGCCTTAAAGAATGTGTGCTTCATCGTGTGTCTCTCCCCTCATATCGCGTGATTCGCGTGCTATGCGTGTTGCAGGTCGTTAAAGGTTTTTCTGATGCGGTCAACTGCCAGAGGTGATCTCGCCAGCCAGGGCCACATTGCCGGGCACCAGCGCCAGCGTCACCGCCAGCACGGTCAGCACGACAACCGCCACCACCACGATCCGGCGCGGATCGCCGGCGAGCCAATTCGCCGCTGTAAACAATGCGCTTTTCATCTCGTATCTCCTTAGATGATAGTTTAGTGCGTTTAGCACGAATAATCGCTCGATTGCTTGTTACTCTAGCAGGGGGAGTGCAACAAACTGCTTACCAAAATAAAAAGAGCCACACCTAATCTAGGCGGGGCCTTTTTACTCGCGTAAATAGGGGAAAGGTGCTACTTCAAGAGGGACTCGGCGAGGGCGATTGTTTCATCGTCTGGCTCAATGCCCAGCTCTTCGTCGAACAGATCGCACAGTTTCTGGTAGTGGTTGCGCACCTGGCGCTTGTCGCCCATCTCGGCGTAACAGAGCAGGACCGCGCGGTGCACGTCCTCGCGGAAGGGGTCGGCATCCAACGCGCGCCGGTAAGCCCGCAACGCGCCCCGGAAGTCACTCCGCGCGTTGGCGCACTGCCCCAGCCCAACCAGCGCCTCGAGGTACATCTCGAAGAGACCTTCGCGGCGGTAGATGACCCATTCGGCGTCCCACGAGGGTAGGAAATCGCCCTGGTAGAGCGCCACCGCCCGCCGCCAGAGGTCTTCGGTGCGCGCGTCGCGCACCGACAGCAACCGCGCCTGCTGGGCCAGGCTTTCTAGCTCGTGCGCATCGCACCACAGATCGACCTCGGGGTTGAGGATGTACTGGCCCTCGTGGAAGATGATCACGTTCTCGCCGAGCGCCTGGCGCGCGCGGTAGAGCGTGGTGTGAAAGTTGGAGCGCACGCGCTGCGGCGAGCTATCGGGCCAGAAGTCGAGACTGATGCGCTCGCGGCTCTCGCCGCCGTGAAACAGCAGGTAATAGAACATCTCGCGGGCCGTGTTCGAACGCCACTCGGACAGGGCAATCGCCTCGCCGTCGCGCTCCAGCCGCTCGTGGCCCAGCGTGAGCACGCGCAGGCTGTAGGTGGCGTGCGGCTCGATGCGGCGCAGGCGCGAGGCGTGGCGCACACGCATCTGAGCGGAGCGGTGCTGCTTGAGCGCACCCACCAATTCGCCGAACTTGCCCGCGCGCTGCACCACCAGCGATTCCAGCGCCGGCGTGTAGGCGATCTCCGTGACCAGAATCTGCACGGTGCCAATCGCCCTTGCTTCCTTGAGAGCGAGCTGCACGACATCTTCGGCGGCAGCCAGGTCCGAGCAATTCACCGCCGCCGAAGCCAGCAGCGTGTAGGCCCACACCAACTCGGAGCGCGCGCCCTGCTCGCGCAGCTTGGCGATCAGCGCTTCAAGCTGCTCGCGGGCGGCGGCGGCCTGCCCCAGCGCGATGCGTGCCGCCCACAACGCAGCCTGGGCCGTCACCTGTTCCAGCGCCAGCTCATGCTTCTCGGCCAGCAGCAGCGCTTTCTCGGCCAGCGATTCGGCTTCGTGCGGCTTGCCGTACCAGCGCAGCAGCGTGGCACAGCTCACCAGAACGGCGCTGCGCAGCCAGGGGTCGCTGAGGCCGATCAGTTCCAACGCGCGGTTGTGCAGCTTGAGCGATTCTTCGAAGCTGCCCTGGTCGCGGCGCAGTTCGCCCATGCTCCACAGCAGGGCGCTCTCCACACGGCGATTGGGCACGCGGGCCAGGATGCTCAGCCCATCCTGATACGTCGCCCAGGCCCGCTCGTAGTCGCCGCCGCGATAGTAGTAGTGACCCAGGTTGTTGAGCGCAGCGGCCAGCGCGCCGGTGCTGCCCAGCGATCGCCGCAGGGCGACGACTTCCTGCAGGCAGGCGCTGGCGTCGCCGAGCCGGCCCAGGCGCGAGTAGGCCACGCTGAGGTCTTGCAGGGCGTTGGCCAGGGCGTGAGCGTCGCCATCCTGACGGTGCAGGTCGAGCGCCTGCTGCAAGTAATCCACCGCCGCCGTTAGCTCGCCCAGGCGCAGGTGGGCCACGCCCAGAATCTTGAGCGCGCGCCCCTGCAGGTCGGGCTGCTCGGCGACATGGGAAGCCAACTGGCGCGCTTCGGAGACGGCGGTCTGGAAGTCGCCGCGCTGGAGCTTGATGAAGGCGCGCTGAAGCTGGATGTAGGTATGGCCGGTCTCGTCGCCCGCCTCAGCAAAGCCGCGCTCGGCCTCATTGAGCGACTGCTCGGCCTCCTCGTAGTTGTAGCGGTCGGTGTGCACGCGCGCGCAGTTATAGAGCAGCCCCGGCGCGAAGATGCCGATCTGTCCCAATTGGGCGCGCCACTTGAGCAGCGTCTCAACCTTGCCCTGGGCGAAGTACATGTTGGCGACGCGGTCCGAAATCTTGGCCGCGCGCTCGATCAGACCGGCGGACATATAGTGCTCGAAGCCCCAGTCCACCTGGTTGCGCTCTTCAAACCAGCGCGCCGCCCGCGCGTGCAGGGTCAGGAACAGGTTGGGGTCGTCCTGCTTAAGCTGGCGCTGCAGGAAATTGCGGAAGAGGCGGTGATAGACCAGCCCCCCGGCCATCTTGGATACGAACAGGTTGCGGCTCTGTACCTCGGACAGCCAATAGGCGCTGTCGGGGTGTTGGAGCACGGACGAGCACAGTTCCGGCGTCATGCGCAGCAGCGTGGAAGAGGCGAGCAGAAAGTCGCGCAGGCCGGGCGGCTGGGCTTCCAACATGGACGCCGCCAGCGAATCGAAGAGGGCCTCGGGGCCTTTGCCCCCCTTGAGGATGGCCTGTTCCAGGTCGGCGGGCAGCGGGTGCAGCGCCAGGACAGTGCCCGCCGGCCACCCTTCCAGGCGCGCGGCCAGGTCTTCGGCTTCGGCCATGGTGCGCACGCCGCTGCCCGGCGTGGACTGGGCCATCTCGAAAATCTCCGGGGCGGTGAAGCGAAGCTGTTCCTGGCCCAGCGCCAGCACATCGCCGCGCGCGATAAGCTCGGTCAGCGGCAGGTTGGGCAGCACGCGCCCGATCAGGATCAGGTGGCAGTTGGACGGCAGGCGCTCCAGCAGCACCTGCATCCAATACTCGACCGCCGGCGACTCGGAGATGATCTGAATGTCGTCGAGGATATAGAGGGTGTGCCCCGACGTGTTCTCGCGCAGGAAGTCAGCGATCAACGCCGCCATCTCAGCGGGCGTCATGCCGGGCAAGGGGGCCAGCCGCACCATTCCCGGCGCGACGGAGTCCAGGACTTGCAGCGCGCGCTGGAAAAGATTGGGCAGGTCGCGCTCGCGCTCTTCGAGCGTATGCCAGGCGATGGCGTCTGGTATCTGGGCGGCGAACTGGGCGACGAGCGTGGTCTTGCCGTAGCCAGGCGGCGCGCAGACGAGAGTCAGCTTATGCTGGCGCGCGCGGGCGAGTAGTTCCAGGAGTCGCGGTCGCTCGATGACGCCTGAGACATAAGGAACTAATGTGTCGCGTTGCAGCGTGCCATATGCCATGTAGCGAGCCTCAACCGGCATCATTGATCGAGAGACTAACGGGCAGCCCTCAGACTACCGCACATCGTCCCGGCTATGAGGCGACAGAAAGCCCGTAGCATGGATCATCGGAGCGGGCGCTCTCGCCTCCAGGCCCACGAACTCTGTCTATCATCTCTTGTAGCGTCGCTGGCAGCGGCATCCTGCCAGACGCAAAGACCCCTGTGTAGTATGGCAAATCACTACCGGGAATGCAACATTGCCCCAGGGGTCCACGAACAAGTCGTGAACGTGTTTGTCCCCCCCATCCCCGGCCCTTCCCCCACGAGGGGGGAAGGGAGAAAAG
>DYGW01000192.1 GCA_020724485.1 Thermoflexus sp.
GCTACGGAGAGGGGGAGGCGAGGCGCGCTAGCGCCGAGCGGGGGGTGAGGTAAACCAGGGCGCAGCAGAGCAACGCTCCTACATTGCCTGACAGGTTTTGCTCACACCGCAGCTCTACCTTTCTTGCACGCCCCTCGTAACCATGCTAGACTCGCGTCGGATTACGGTGTCCCCCAGACTCACAGATGGCGATGCAGCCCGATGGCCGAGAAAATACTTGTTGTTGACGACGATATTGAGAGCCTCAAGCTCATCGGGTTGATGCTCCAGCGCCAGGGCTACGAAGTAGTCATGGCCAACACCGGCCAGCAGGCGCTGGATCGCGCGCTGTCCGACCGGCCAGACCTGATCATCCTCGACATCATGATGTCGGTGATGGACGGCTATGAGGTCTGCCGGCGACTGCGCCACGACCCTCTCACCCAGCGCATCCCGATCATCATGTTCACCGCCAAGACGCTGGTTGACGACAAAGTTGCCGGGTTCGAGGCCGGCGCGGACGACTATCTAACCAAACCTACGCACCCCGCCGAGTTGGTGTCGCGTGTCAAAGCCTTGCTCGCGCGCTCCGCTCAGCAGCACGCCCCAGCGGATCGCGCGCTGGTATGGGGCTTCCTGGGCGCTAAGGGTGGCGTCGGCACGACGACGCTCGCCACCAACGTCGCTGCAGTGCTGGCCAAGAATGCGCCGACGGCCCTGGCCGATTTCCGCTTGGGCCAGGGGACGCTGGGGCTTTCGCTGGGCTTTGCGCGGTCCACCGGCATGGCGAACCTGCTCGCCCGCCCCACCAACGAGATCGCGGCACAGGCCGTCGAGAGAGAGATGGTCACCCATGCCAGCGGGCTGCGCCTCCTGCTCTCGTCGGGGCGGCCCAAAGAAACGCTGCTCAACGTCTCACCTGAGACTCTGGCAGCGGTTCTTCGTCACCTGCGCGCGCTCCAGCGCGTGGTCGTGCTCGATCTCGGCGCGGGCCTCAACCGCCTCACCGCGCGCATGTTGCCGGACGTGGATCAGCTTACGCTGGTGGTCGAGCCGAACCGGGTTGCCCTCACACTGGCCCGCGACATGATCGGCGAGATTCAGCAGATCGGCCTGGCCCGCGACCGGATCAACGTGGTCATGGTCAACCGTGCCCAGACCAGCGTCCAGGTGCCCTGGCAGGAAGCCGAACAACTCTTGGGCCACGAGATGACGGCCATCATCTCGCCTGCCCCTGAGCTGGCCTTCCAGGCAGCGGAAGCGGGTCTGCCCATTGTGCTCTTTCAGCCCAACTCTATCGTCGCCAGCCAGTTCAGCAAGCTGGCCGAGGAAATCGCTGGTCGTCGCAGCGCATGATTACCGGACATGGCGCTTGGACTGCGCCGGACACATCCGGCACTGCCACCAGCGCGCAGCTTCCCATCAGCCCCTGCCATTCACCCAACCGTCAGCGTCCTGGTGGCGGAGCGACGCATGAGTTCGCCTTCGCTTGAAGCCGCCATCCGGCTCCTGCGCCGCGCGCGCTATCTCGTCGCCCTGACTGGGGCGGGCATCAGCACGCGTTCTGGCATCCCTGATTTTCGCAGCCCCCATTCCGGTCTGTGGAAACAAGCAGACCCGGCGCAAGTCGCCAGCCTGCACGGGTTCCGCCGCCACCCGGAACGGTTCTACGCCTGGATTCAGCCGTTGGCGTACACCATCCTGGACGCTGCTCCCAACCCGGCGCACCTGGCTCTGGCCCGCATGGAACGAGCCGGCCGGCTCAGGAGTATCATCACCCAGAACATTGACATGCTGCACGAGCGCGCCGGTTCCAGAACCGTTTACGAGGTTCACGGCCACTTGCGCGAGATGACGTGCATCCACTGCTTCGCCGTCTTCCCGGCTGAGCCACACATCCATACCTTCATTGCCTCGGGGACGATTCCCTACTGCCCGCGCTGTGGTCACGTGCTCAAGCCCAACGTCATCCTGCTGGGCGAGCAACTTCCCGCCCGCACCCTAAGCGCCGCCCGTTGCGAAGTGCGGCGCTGCGATGTATTACTTGCGATCGGCTCCTCGCTGGAAATGTACCCCGCCGGCGAGCTACCCGTGCTGGCCCATCGCGCGGGGGCGGCGCTGGTGTTCGTCAACCTGCGCGAGACGGCGCTCGACTCCCTGGCTGATAGCATGATCCGCGCGGATGTCGTGGACGTGCTCCCCCAGCTTGCCAATGTCCTGGAAAGTGAGACATAGCATGGAGTCAAACACCGCGCCCGGCACTTCGTCGGACACCGTCAGCCGCGCCATGTACGAGCAGCTTCAGCGGCGCTATGAGCGCCTGATGGAGATCAGCCGCCAGCTTAACTCGACGCTCGACCTGGGCGCGCTGCTGCGCCGCATCATTGACGCAGCGCGCGAACTGACCGACACGGAAGAAGCATCTATCCTGCTCATTGACCCGGCGACTGGTGAACTGCGCTTTGAGGCCGCCAGCAATCTGTCGCGCGCCGAGATGGAAGCGATTCCTGTGCCGATGCAGGGCAGCCTAGCCGGGTGGGTCGCCACGCATGGCGAGCCGGTGCTCGTCCGCGACGCCAAGAGTGACGCGCGTTGGTTCCCGCGCGTGGACAAGACCACACAGTTCAGCACGCGCAACCTGCTCGCCGTCCCTATGAACCTGCACAACCGGCCCATCGGCGTGCTGGAGGCGATCAACAAGCGCGGCGACCAGCCCTGGTCTGGCGACGACCGCGACATCCTGGCCGCGCTGGCCGACCAGGCCGCCATCGCCGTCCAGAACGCGCGCCTGTTCCAGCAGAGCGATTTCATCGCCGAGATGGTGCACGAGCTACGCACGCCGCTCGCCGCGCTCAGAGCCAGCGCCGCGCTGCTGGCGCGTCCCACTTTGCCGCCTGACGCTTACCAGGAAATCGTCCGCACGCTGCAGCAGGAAACCGAGCGACTGACCGCCCTGACCACCGATTTCCTCGACCTGGCTCGCCTGGAATCCGGGCGCACCCGCCTGGAAATGACTCGCTTCGACGTGCGTGCTCTGCTGGACGAATGTGTGAGTCTCATCGCCCCCAAGGCGAGCGAGCGCGCCATTAGCCTCACCGTCCGGCCAGGCACGCAGCAGGCGCACGCCGACCGCGATCGGATTAAGCAGGTGCTGCTCAACCTGCTCACCAACGCGATCAAGTACAACGTCGAGGGGGGATCGGTCACTGTTGCACTGGATGTGACGCCAGCCAACCGGGCGGATGCGGCGCAGCCGGGGGAGCAGATCGTGATCAGCGTGACGGACAGCGGCCCCGGCATCAGCGCCGAGGATCAGCCGCACATCTTCGACAAGTTCTACCGGGCGTCCGCTGTCGCCGGACAGATCTCCGGCACCGGTCTCGGCCTGTCCATCGCCCAGCGCATCGTCGAGGCGCACGGCTGTGCCCTGTGGTTCGAGAGCACGCCCGGCGCGGACACCACGTTCTACTTCACCCTGCCCCTGGCCGGTTCCGCGACATGAAGCCAGCCTAAGGCGTCAGCAGCACCTTAAGCGTGCCCGGCTGAGCCGCCCGCGCGAACGCATCCGGGGCCTGCGCCAGCGGGTAGCGCGCTTCGATCAGCGGCAGCACATCCACCAACCGGCGTTCCAGCAGGCGTAGCGCCGCGCCAAATGGCCCGCAGCGGCTGCCCACCACCCTGATCTCATTGACGACCAGGGGAGCCAGGTCAACCGTCGCTGGGCCTGCGTAGGTGCTCTTGAGCACAATGGTGCCCCGCGCGCGCACCAGACGCAGCACATCGCGCAGGCCCTCCGGCGTCCCCGTGCAGTCCACCACAACATCCGCTTCGCCGTCGCGCAGATCGTCGCGCCGGGCGGGTCGCAAGCCCCATCCGGCGACCATCCGCGCCTGGCGCTCGTGGCGCACGACAACCGCCAGGTCGCAGCCCACCAGCCCCAACACCTGCGCCGTGAGCAGCCCCAACTTGCCCGCGCCTAGCAGCACCACGCGCTCGCTGGGCCGGATATGCGCGCTGTCAAGCACCTGGCACGCCGCCGCCAACGGCTCGGTGAAAACTGCTTCCTCGTCGGCGATGTTCTCCGGGACTCGGTGCAGGTTGGCGACGGGCAGCCGGAACAGATCGGCGAACGCCCCGTCGTAATCCGCAATGCCCAGCACGCGCCGCGTGCGACAGTGCGTGGGCACACCGTGCCTGCACCAATCGCACGCGCCGCAGCCTACATTGATCTCGCCCACGACCCGCGCGCCCAGCCAGTTCTGCGGCCCGGCGATCACCTCGCCCACAAACTCGTGCCCCAGCGTGCCGCGAAACCCCTGGTAGCCGCGCACCAGCTCCAAATCTGTGTTGCAGATTCCGCCCAGCCGTAGCCGGATCAATGCCTCGTCCGTCCCGGCGACCGGCGGCTCGCGCTCAATCACCTGTAGCCTGTCTTCGTACACTACCGCCCTGATCGTGTCCGCCATCGTTCCCTCCTCACCGCGTGAGGCATCCCCTCGCCAGCCGCCCTACTCCCAGCCCGTCCACGTGAAGCGGCGCTCCGCCACCACAGCGCCCAGCGGATGGTACAGGCCATCTGCGTCCAGGCGCGCCACCGAGACTTGCCAGGCAAATACATGTGGTTGGCCGTCGGGGGGCAGGTAGCTGGCGGGCAAGTCCAGCGACAACTGGCGCGTGGCACTGGCGAAGACCGCGCCCGTCGTCTCGTCGCGGACGGTCACCAGGTATGTGTCCTCAGGCTGGAGCATCCCCACCGAGGCCCACATCAGCCGCACCGCGCCCGACACTGTCTCCTCGCTGGCGGGTGCGATGGGCAGCGGCGCGCGGTAGGTAGGCGTGGCAGTGGGCGTCTCGCTGCCGGTGAAAGTGGGCGTATACGTCGGCGTGGGCGTGGGCGCGGGCACGTTGATCTGCTGGCCCGCGCTCAACACTACCGGGCGCAGGCAGCAGCAATTCGGCGACTCCCAGGTGCAAGCCCCGCAGTCAATGCCGTTGGGCAGCGGATTCAATTCGCAAATCTGGCGCAGCGAGCTGTCGTGGATGATGGCAATGCTGCTCAGCGTATCGCCCACCTCAACCACATACGTTTGGATCGCATAGCTCGGCGCGGCATCCAGCGTCACCCTGGGCGGGGCGCTGGTCGCCACCGCCGTCTGCGTCAGATCGGCTCCCACCTGAGTCGGCGTCGCTGTCGGGCGCGGGATCAGGATCGTGCTACCTGGCCCCGGCAGAATTGAGCAGTCCGCCATGCCGTTGAGCAGCTCGATGGCGGTCTTCACGTCGGGGTGTACGTGCCCGTACTGGTACGCGATCCCCAGGCAGGTGTCTCCACTGCGGATCACATGCTCATACGGGCCGGGCGTCGCCGTCGGTGAGGGCGGCGCTGAGGGCGGCGGAGGCGGCGGGCTGTTGGTTGGCGTGATCGTCGGTGGTACCGTCCGCGAGGGAGTGATCGTCGGGCCGCCGGGGGTTTGTGTGGGCGCGGCCTGGGCGACAGCCACGCCGGGCGGAGACGGCTCGCCGGGGGTGAGACTGGGCGGCGCGTTCTTGTCCTGCCCACCACAGGCAACCAATGCCAGGGCGACGACACCGCTCAGGGCAGTGATAAGCCAGACACGATGCGTCATGGATGCCATCCTTTCACAGTTGGCTCATCCCCCCTCAGTCGAAGTCCCTTCACCGGCTCTCCCACGTGAAGCGGCGCGGCTCAGTGGCGTACTGCTCAGTGACCACCATTCCCCGCTCGTCAATCTCCCCCACCGCAATCCGCCATTCGAAAGTGTGGCGGTTGCGGTCGCGGGGCTGCCAGCCTCCCGGCAGGATGTAGCTCGTCTCGGCTACCGCCGCCGTGTACTTCTGGCCAGTGTCCAGGTCGCGAACGCGCACAATATACCGCTCCTGCGCGCCCAGAGTCCCGGTGCTGCCCCAGCGCAGCGTCACAAGCTGGTCAGTGGCGAACCGCGCGCCGTCCTCCGGCCCCAGGACATAAGGCGCGTTGAAAGTCGGCGTCGGCGAGGGCGTGGGCGTCAGCGTGCCACCAGGAGTCGGGCTGAGCGTCGGCGTGGGCAGCGGCACCGGCACGCGCACGCGCTGCCTCTCGTAGATCATCACCACGCAATTCGGCCCCCCCGTCGGATCACCGTAGTCGCACTGCAGGAATGGGATCTCCGGGTTGATCTGCGACAACGTCTCGATGGAAGTGTCGTAGGTGAACGCAATGCCCAAGATCGTCTGGCCGGGTTCCACGACATGCCAGGCCTGGCCGGGGCGGAGCGTCGGCTCGATGTTCTCATATTTAGCCAGCGCATCGGGCGTGCCAAAGACATTGACGCGCAGCGTCGCCGCCGCCTCTGGCGCTTCCGCCTCTGGCTCGGCGTCCTCAGCCGTGACCGTCAATTCCTGCCCCGGCACTGGCGTTGGCGTCGGCCAGGGGATTTCCAGCGTTTGCCCAAGCTGAAGCTCCTGAGGATTCTCCATGCCGTTGATCTCAAGGATCACGTCCACGATGGCCAGCTCGCGATGCCCGCAGCGATAGGCCATGCCGAGGACGGTGTCGCCCTGCTGCGCCGTCTGGTAGCACGGCGTGATTGTCGGCGTGGGGGTGGCTGTGGGCGGCATGGGCGTCACAGTGGGCAGCGACATCATCGCATCGCGCGTGGGCGTGTGCGCGGGCGTCGCGACGCGCGGCGTGGACGTTGGCGGCGCTGTCGGCGCGGCAATTCCCTCGGTGCGCGGCCCTGTACCGTCCCCTCCCCCGGCAACCCAGCGCGCCACTGCCAGGCCAAGCCCCACGCCCAGCAGCAAGACCGCGACAATCCCCACCGCGAGGAGCAGACGCCACATGCGCCCGCTCAAGTCCCCGGCGTACAGATCGTCGTCCCCCGCGCCCGAATCGTAGCGCGACGCCGGCCCCCGCTGGCGGGGAGTCTTCGCTTCCAGCACAGGCACCGCCAGAGGCTCGCCCGTCAGCGCCGCGCCGCAGATCGCACAAGTGCGCGCCGAGATGGGCTGAATCGCCCCGCAAAGGGAGCACTTCTGCGAAAGCGCTGCTACAGGCATGGGCCAGCCGGATTTGCTATGACCATAGTCACTCTACTCACCAGGAGTCAGGCTCAGGCACGGCCTCGCCGCCATGCCCGGCGAACGCGATTATACCAGGCATAGGGCGCTTAGCCAGCCCGCCCACGCCGCGGGGTCCACGAACAAGTCGTGAACGTGTTTGTCCCCCCCATCCCCGGCCCTTCCCCCACGAGGGGGGAAGGGAGAAAAG
>DYGW01000193.1 GCA_020724485.1 Thermoflexus sp.
ATTCATGCTCGTTCTCGAATCCTGGCCCCTTGTTAGGGGTTATGCGAAGCTCTCGGGACGCAGAAAAAGACTTCCGAAGTTTGCGCAAACTTCGGAAGTCTGATCTACACACGAGCGTGCGCTCAGGCGCTCACACGCCCAATTCCTTGCGATCCACCAGCCACCACGCCAGCGCGAAGTAGACCAGCGCGGTGACCGCCATCACTGCCCAGTCGCCAAGCTGCGCGCCGTCGCGGATGACTGTGCCCATGTTGAAGTAGTGTTGCAGCAATAGCGGCTGGATCGGCTCCAGCGCATCCACCACAGCGGAGAAGCCATAGACCAGGAACGAGCCGATCAGTACCAGGTAGGCGATGGCCCCGGCGAAGCGGCGGCTGGACGGCACGGCCACGGCCAGCAGGTAAGTGTAGCCGGCCACGACCATCAGGAATAGGAACGCCCCGACCATGCTCAGCGCCAGGTTGACAACTGATGCGTCGAACTCTGGCCAGATGAGCATGGACGCCAGGAAACCGGCCAGGCAGGCCGCCAGCACCAGGGCCATGACCACCGCCGTGTTGAGCGCCCGCCCCAGCAGGTAGCGGCGGCGCGAGACGGGCAGGCTGAGCAGCATGTCCAACGTGCCGTCGCGCTCGGCGTTGGTGAAGGCGTTGAACGCCTGGGCGATGACAATCGCGCCCAGGATCAGCACGCTGTAGCTGCCGAACTCCGTCTGCACCCACGTGCCCGGCTCGGTCATGTCGAAATCTGCCATGTCCTCGCCGTAGAACATCGCCAGGACGCCCTCCGGGTAGGAGTCGATCAGCTTCTGCCACTCATCCGCCTGATCCTTGATTGACGGGTAGAAGGCCATGATGAAGAACACGTACAGCCCGAAACCAATCGAAAGCCAGAGCGTTGACCGCCGCGAGTCACGAAATGCCTTGCGAAAGATGGCCGCCATCGCTCACGCCTCCTTCTTGCCGTAATACGCCAGGAAGATTTCTTCCAGCGAGGGATGCTCCACATCCATGTCGGTGACGGTGTGCTGCGCGGCCAGCTTGATCACGGCGTCCATGCTCGCCTCGCCGCCCACGCGCATCCGCAGCCGCGCCCCGTCGCCCTCGACTTCGGTCACGCCGGGCAGCGCGCGGAAGCGTTCGGCGGGGGCCGCGCCGTCAAAGACCAGAGTCAGCCAGCGGAAGGCCACGCGCGTCAGGTTGGCGACCGTCTCCACTGCTTCCAGCCGTCCCTCGCGGATGATGCCCACGCGATCACAGATTGCCTCGACTTCGGGCAAGTTGTGCGACGAGAGGAAGATAGAGCGTCCCTCGGCGCGCGTCGCGCGCATCAGCTCGTGCAGCACCTGCTGCATCAGCGGGTCAAGGCCGGTTGACGGCTCGTCGAGGATGAGCAGTTCCGGCTTGTGGGCCAGGGCCACGATCAGGCCCATCTTGCGCTTCATGCCCGTAGACAGTCCCTTGAGCGAGCGCCCCAGGTCGAAGTCGAGCCGCCCGGCCAGCCGCTCCGCCTCGGCGACGAAGCCGTTCGTCGCCCCGCGCACGTCTTCCAGCCAGCGGATGTACTGAATGCCCGTCCAGTTGTCCAGCAGGGCCAGTTCCGAGGGCAGATAGCCGATTCGCGCGCGGATAGCCACGCTGTCGCGCACGCTGTCCAGCCCGAAAATGGACGCCGACCCCGCGCTGGGGCGGATGAAGTCCAGCAACGTGCGGATGGTGGTCGTCTTGCCGGCGCCGTTCGGCCCCAGAAAACCGAAGATTTCACCCTCATAGATGGTGAGATTCACGTCCTGGATGGCCGTCAGCTTGCCGTAGCGGTGAGTCAGGTTGTGCGTCTGGATGACGACGCTTCGCTCCTGCACCATAATGATCTCCCTTCATGAAGTCCCTCGGCACGCCGTTTGCCTGCGCGGACAGATCGGGCGAGGGCGCAAAATGCCTCTTAATTTAGGAGTGCCAAAATAAAAGTTTTACTATTTTGAATTTTAGCGCAAATTTCAAAGGGCGCAAGTGGCCCAAGCCAGGATCAGCCTAGCACCAGAGCGCGCCCCGGTCAAGAGCATCTAGCTCCGCAAAGCTGACATTCAGCAGACAGCGCCCGGACGCGGAAGAAGACTTCCGAAGTTTTGGAAACTTCGGAAGTCTGACTCCTGGCCGCCCTATCCCCCGCCAAACTGTGCCATCCGCCCGCGCGCTGGGCTATAATCTGGTGAACATTGGCACCGATGGCGCAGCCGCGCGCGAAGAGTCCCCATGCCCCGGACGCTCAAAACCTATTCGCGCCAGGAGATCGAGACCTGGCTGGCGGCGCATCCCGCCTGGCGGCTGGGCGACGACGGGCAGCTTCAGGCGACGTTCACGCTCAAGAACTTCGCTCAGGCCGTGCTGCTGGCCAACGCCATCGCCCACCTGGCCGAAGCCGCCAACCATCACCCAGACCTGCACCTGCACGGCTGGAAGCATCTGTCGGTGAGCCTGATGACCCACGACCAGGGCGGGATCACCGACCTGGATTTCGCGCTGGTCGCGCAGATTGACGCGCTGCCGCGCCCGGCATAGGGCGTCCGCGCGCAAGAGGAAGCGCATGGCAGACAGGAAAACACTGGTCTACCTGCTGGTTTTCGTGCTGGCGCTGGTGCCGGCCCTGGCAATCGCCCTGCTCACCTACCGGCCCGGCGACGACGGGGAATGCGCCTCCGCTGTCCCGGCGACCTATGCGCCGCACATCCACGCAACCGGTTTGGCCGTCGAGATCAAGGACGGGATGCAGCTCATCTTCAACGTCAGCCCGGCGGCGCAGCTTTACCAGGTCGTGGACGGCGCGTTGGAGCTGTGCGGCGGCGACCTGACCGACGCCGATCTGAAGCACATCACCGTGGACGTGAGCGACGCGGCGCTGGCTCTGGGCGAGCGATTGCCAGTCGAGGTCTCGCTGGAGGTGCGCCGCCAGGACTCCGGCGCGGTCGTTGTGCAGGCGAGCGCCCCGGCCATGGTCGCACCGGGACATGGCTACCACTTCGGCGACAACTACCGCGTGCCAGCGGGGGCCGCCTACGACTGGACGGTGACGATCAGCCCGGTGCTGGCCCTGCGTCAGGAGGGCGCTCAAGACTTGTGGCTGGAGCCGGTCGTCTGGACTGGCAGCTTCACGCTCGACGATGAAGGGCGCGTGGTTGGTCAGACGGATGCGCTGGCGCTGATCGGTGAGCTAACCCAGGACGGGCTGCACATCATGCTCAGCCACCAGGATGCCCGCCCGCTCTACGCGGTGGAGGAGGGCGCTGCGGTGCCGGTGCCGCCCGAACCGCTCAGCCGTTACTACGTGGTGGACGTGATCGATCACGCCGTCAACTACGAAGCCAAGCTGCCCGGCGCGACGGTGACCGTCACCTTTCGCCGCTACGGGACGGCACTGGTCGTGCCCTTCCCGGCGGTCATCTCGCCGGAGTACGGCTTTCACTACGGGGCCAATGTCGCCCTGGAGCCGGGCGACTGGACGGTGGATGTCGAGGTGAGCGGCCTGGACTTTCTGCGTCACGCCGGAGCCGCGGTGAGCCTGGCCCGCGCGCCGGTGCGCGCCTCGTTCGACTTCACGCTGGACGAGCCGGAAACATGACCCCTGCCGTGATATTTGTGACGAAATGCACATTGTCCGCCCTGCTGAATAGCGTATAACCTCTGCGGGTGGCCTGGAGCAGAACTTCTACCGCAAACCCCTCGTGGAGGAGCCATGATCACCGGACATGTCGGTGAGTACCACCGTCCGCGCTGCAAGCTCTGTGCCGTGTCAGAGTCCGACGAAGAGTCGCCTGAGGAACTGGTGATGTTCACGCGCACCCTGGGGCGCAGCGGCCTCGAAGTGAGCGCCCTCGGCCTGGGCACCTGGGCCATCGGCGGTCCTTTCCTCAACCCGCAAGGCCAGCCGACTGGGTGGGGCCAGGTGGACGACGCCGAGTCGATGCGCGCCATTCACCGCGCGCTGGACCTGGGCGTCACCTTCTGGGACACGGCGGACGTGTACGGCACCGGTCACAGCGAGAAGCTGCTCGGCCTGGCGCTGGGCGGGCGGCGCAGGCACGTGGTGATCGCCACCAAGTTCGGGCGCACCTTCGAGGATGGGTCGCGCCAGTTCACCGGCGTTGACGCCTCACCGCTGGCTATCGTCCGCGCCTGCGAAGCATCGCTGCGCCGCCTCAACACCGACGTGATTGACCTCTACCAGCTTCACCTGGGCGACTACGACCCGGCGCGCGCGGTCGAGGTGCGCGAGACGCTCGAAGACCTGGTCTGCGCGGGCAAGATTCGCTATTACGGCTGGAGCACCGACGACCCGGAGCGAGCGCGCATCTTCGCCGCAGGGGAGCACTGCACCGCCGTGCAGTTCCGCCTGAACCTGTTCGAGCGCAACGAGGCCATGCTGGCGCTGTGCCGCGAGCACAACCTGGCGGCGATCATCCGCGGGCCGCTGGGGCGCGGGCTGCTCACTGGCAAGTTCACGCCTGCCTCGCGCCTGCCCGCTGACGACGTGCGTCACACCTGGGATTTTGCATCCGGCGAGCAGTCTGCCCAGATCGCCCGCCTGGAGCAGTTGCGCGCCGCTCTGACACGCAACGGCCACTCGTTGGCTCAGGCAGCGCTCGGCTGGTTGTGGGCCGTTTCCGCCTTCACCATCCCCATCCCCGGCTTCAAGACGGTGGCGCAGGTGGAGGACAACGCCGGCGCGCTCGACTACGGCCCGCTCAGCGAGCGCCAGGTCGCCGAGATCGAGGCGCTGCTGGCCGGCTGAGCGCCGCGCTGCTACCTCTGGCCCGCGCGAGCATCTAATCTCCTGGAGCGCGGGCGAGCTTTCACACGGGGAGGCGATCATAATGAGAATGCGACGCTTTCTGCTGGCGGTATTGATCGGCGTGGCGCTGGGCGCGCTGCTCATTCCGCGCTTGGGCGACGAGGATGACGACGCGCCATCCAGCGCGCCCGCGATCACCGTGCGCGATGCGTGGGTCCGCGCGACGGTTGGCTCCGGCGGCATGACCGGTGCCTTCATGGTCATCGAGAACAACGGGGGCACGGCGGACCGCCTCGTCAGTGTGGGGGTGGACGCGGAGATCGCCGGCGCGGTGGAGATTCACGAGATGACCATCGGCGAGGATCAGGTGATGCGTATGCGCCCGATCGAGGGGATTGACGTGCCGGCGGGCGGCAACATCGAATTGAAGCCAGGCGGCTACCATATCATGCTGCTCGAGTTGCAGCGCGACCTGACGCCGGATGACACGCTCACCCTGACGCTGACCTTCGAGTCTGGGGCGCAGGTCGAGGTGAGCGCGCCCGTCCGCGCGATGGAGTAGGCCCCATGCCTCGCTGGACGCTGCTGCTCGCGGGCCTGCTGATCGGCGCTGCGGCGCTGGCCGGATGCGGCTCCGGCGACGCGAGCGGCCCCACGCCGACCCCGCTACCCGGCACGCTGCTCGACCCGCCCAAAGAGATCGGCGACTTCACCCTGACCGATCACACCGGACAGCCCTTCCGCCTGAGCGATCTGCGCGGCAAGGTGGCCCTCCTCTTCTTCGGCTACACCAACTGCCCAGACATCTGCCCGACGACGCTGGCCGAGTTCAAGCGGGTCAAGGCGCTACTGGGCAAGGACGCGGCGCGGGTGGCCTTCGTCTTCGTCAGCGTGGACGGCGAGCGCGACACGCCGGAGCAGCTTGCCGCCTACGTGCGCGCCTTTGACCCGGAGTTCATTGGCCTGACGGGCGACGACGCGACGATCCGGGCCATCGCCCGCGATTACGGCGTCTTCTACCAGCGCGTCAGCTACGAGGAGTCGGCGGCGGGGTACCTGGTGGATCACACCGCCTCGACCTTCGGCGTGGATCAAGAGGGGCGGCTGCGCCTGGTCTTCTCCTACGGCACCGACCCGGCGGCGATTGTCGCGCGCGTGCGGGCGTTGTTCTGATATGCAGGGGGCATCAGACTTCCGAAGTCTGCGCAGACTTCGGAAGTCTTGTCGCTCAGCGACCAGCCGGGCATCGTCCTGGCTTTCGGTTGCGGTGCTGGTTCCTGCGGGCGGCGACCATCCGGTATAATGGGAGCAGGGGCACTCTCCCCCAGGAAGCGTTCTTTGAGCTGAGGAGCTAAGGACAATGGCAGCCAAGAAAATTCTGATGCTCGTCGGAGATTACGTTGAGGACTACGAGGTGATGGTGCCGTTCCAGGCGCTGCTGATGGTCGGGCATACGGTTCACGCTGTCTGCCCGGACAAGAAAGCGGGCGACTCCGTCCGCACGTCCGTTCACGACTTCGAGGGCGACCAGACCTACAGCGAGAAGCGCGGCCACAACTTCGCGCTGAACGCCACCTTCGCGGAGGTGAAACCGGAAGATTACGACGCGCTGGTCATCCCTGGCGGACGCGCCCCAGAGTACATCCGCCTGAACGAGAAGGTGCTCGCCATCACGCGCCACTTCGCCGAGGCGGGCAAGCCCATCGCGGCCATCTGTCACGGCCCGCAACTGCTCGCCGCTGCCGGTGCGCTGAAGGGCAAGGTGGCGACCGCCTACCCGGCGGTGGGGCCGGATGTCGCGCTGGCCGGTGGGACGTACCAGGCCGTGCCGGTCACCGATGCGGTGGTGGACGGCAACCTAGTCACCGCGCCGGCGTGGCCCGCGCACCCCAAGTGGCTGGCGGCGTTCCTGCGGGTGCTCGGCACGCAGATCGCGCCGTAACGCACCGCCTATTCCTGGCAATCGCGCCCCTGGCATTCCAGGGGCGTTCTTGTTGCCTAGCCTCCCTCGCCCGACCCCTTCGACGCCTGCCCCTTGTGGCGCTGGCGCTGCCAGTTCAGCGTCAGCAGGACGCCGGCGATGAACCCCAGCAGCGACGTGACGACGATGACAATGGCGCTGGCGATATCCGCCTCGAAGAAGAGGAAGTGCACGCGCATCGCGGCGGTGTTTTGCAGCAAGAAGATGACGAACAGGGCCAGTGCCAGGATGGTCAGCGCCAGGCGCAGGCGAAATCCCAGGGTAGACAGTCTCTCCCTCATAGTCGTGATCCTTATTAGGCCGGGCGGCGCGCGCTGCATCCCCTATTCGGTAGTGTAGCACAGCGCCACATGGCGCTCAAACGCGGGGGGCCACGAACAAGTCGTGAACGTGTTTGTCCCCCCCCCCCCCCCCCCCCCCCCCCCC
>DYGW01000194.1 GCA_020724485.1 Thermoflexus sp.
GCTGCGGCGCATCCCTATCACCTGGGGTTAGGCTTTTTGCTCCAACGGTATGTAGGGTACCTGAACCATATCAACCGCGTTGGTGATGTGATGGCAGAAGCGCGAGGCGGAAAGGAAGATCGTCTGCTGGCCGAGTCGTATACTCGCATCTACGAGCGGGGTGCCTGGATGGTGAAAGCAAGCTCTTTTCAGGCGGCGCTTTCGTCCCGGCAGTTGAAGCTCAATGACAAACGTGCCAACATTGCGGGGCTGCAGTTGGCCGACATCTTGGCTCATCCGGTCAAGCAATGGGTGCTGCACGAGTATGGTTTGATAGAGCGGGATACCACCACGTTTGGGCAACAACTGGCGGAAGTCGCTCAATCGAAGTTCAACCGCCATTTGTATAACCGCCGGGCAGAAGGATATGGATTTGTAGTTTTCCCGAAGCCATGAGAAATAAGAAAGCCTGTTTCCAGGCTCTCTTACGCTCGCCCCTGCGGGCGATCCAGCTCCGTAAAAACGGATTATGAATATTATACGTCAAAAGACTGAGATCAGGAAGTGATTCCAGAACCGAGTCTATTTCTCCCCCTGGCACCGCTGGTCGCAGAGTGTCAGTCTGACGATTCCGCCGCTGGGGATGGTTGTGCTGAAGCCGGAGAGCGTGTAGCCTGGGCGTAGCCGAACAGCGCCCCTATCTCCTGGCAGGCTCCGCATCCGCCGCCGCCCGCGCCGCTTCTTGACACTCTCTCCAAAATGCTATAGTCTTGGGGAAACGTTTACATACGCTCTGCGCGGCGATGCTCTTTCGCCAGCCGCAGCGCCCCGGCGCGGGCGTGCCTCGCGACAAACCGGGCATAGTGGAATGCACGAGCGCAGTAAACCCTGTCCCGTACCGGCCTGGCACTCTGGGCGCGCGGCACCGCGCCCAGGGAAACCCACCAGCCGCCGGGAAGGGCGGGTGCGCCGTCCGAAGAGGCGACACGACCCTCTGACGCAAGCAGGCTGGCACACATGCTGCGTTACCTTCGGACGGCGCACGTCTTTTTGGGAACTGCGCGTCGCGCAGAGCCTGATCATTTGTACCTCTGGTGTTACGGGATCGCTGCCGTGCAAAAGACTTACGACTTGCTGAACATCGGGCGCAGCTCGATTGACCTCTATTCCAACGACGTTGGCACCCCCTTTGTGGACATCACCAGTTTTGCCGCCTACGTGGGCGGGTCGCCGACCAATATCAGCGTGGGTGCGCGACGGCTGGGGCTGCGCTCCGCCCTGCTGACCGGCCTGGGCGAAGACCCGGTCGGCGACTTCATCCTGCACTTTCTGGAGAATGAGGGCGTCGAGACGCGCTTCATCGTCCGCAAGCCGGGCCGCCGCAGCAGCGCCGTCGTGCTCGGCATTGAGCCGCCGGACAAATTTCCCCTGGTCTTCTACCGCGACAACTGCGCCGACATTGCCCTGACCATAGACGATGTGCTCGCCGCGCCGGTCACCGACGCGCGCGTCGTGCAGTTCGCCGGGACGAATCTCTCTCAAGAGCCGAGTCGCAGCGCCACCATGTTCGCCGCCGAGCTAGGCCGGAGCGCGGGCGCGAAAGTCGTGCTGGATATTGACTTCCGTCCCGACCAGTGGCACGACCCGCGCGCCTTCGGTGTGGCGATTCGCGCCGTGCTGCGCAGCGTGGACGTGGTGATCGGCACGCAGGACGAGATCAACGCGGCTATGCTATCCGACCCAGCGCAGATGACCATCACCGATTCGCAGATGTCCGATACGCGCGTGCGCGGCGACCTGGAGGCGGCCATTGCCGGGCTGCTGGCCTTCGGCCCGGCGGCGGTGATCGAGAAGCGCGGCGAGCATGGCGCGCGCATTCACCTGGCGGGCGGCGAGCGCATAGACGCGCCCGGCTTCCCGGTGGAAATCTACAACATCCTCGGCGCGGGGGATGCGTTTGGGGCGGGCTTTCTCTACGGCTACGTCAAGGGCTGGGGCTGGTACAAGGCAGCGCGGCTGGGCAACGCCTGCGGCGCAATTGTCGTCACCAAGCACGGCTGCGCCAACTTCATGCCGACGATGGACGAAGTGCTGGCTTTTGCAGTGGGCTACGGCGGGCTGGAGTGAGGAGACGGATGACCATGCACTACACCGCAGAAACCTTGCTGATCAAGTCTAGAGATACGGGCGGGACGGGCGTCTTCGCCGAGGTGCGCGCGGAGCAAGCCGGGTGGCAATTGCTCAACATGCAGGCGCGGCGCATGAAGTGCGGCGAGGTCTGGGCGGGCGCGACCGGCGAGCACGAGTACGTGCACGTCATCCTGGGCGGGGTGTGCCGGGTGCATACCAGCGTCGGCGACTTCCCCCGTGTGGGGCGGCGTCCGGATGTGTTTCGCGGCATGCCCTACGCGCTCTACCTCTCGCGCCGCACAGAGTTTGTGATCGAAGCGCTCACAGACGGCTTTGAGATAGCGACCTGCTGGGTGCCTACTGACCAGGATCATCCGGCGCGGCTGATCACGCCCGCCGACTGCGCGATCGAGTTGCGTGGCGGGGGCAACGCCTCGCGGCAGATCGTCAGCATCATCCCGCCCGGTTTCGACTGTCACCGGCTGGTGTGCCTCGAAGTGTATACGCCTGGCGGCAACTGGTCGAGCTACCCGCCGCACAAGCACGACGTGCACCGCGCAGCGCCGGACGGGACGCTCCTGGAAGCCGACCTGGAGGAGATTTACTTCTACAAGATAGACCGGCCTGGCGGCTATGCGATCCAGCGCGTCTATACCCCCGACCGGCACATTGACGCGCTGCTATTGGCCGAACATCACGACGCGGTGCTGGTGCCGGAGGGCTACCACCCGGTGACCAGCCCGCCCGGCTATACCACTTATTATCTGAATTTCCTGGCTGGCTCGGCGCAGTCGCTGGCCAACAGCGACGATCCCGCTTATGCCTGGGTCAAGGGCACGTGGACGCACCTCGATCCGCGCCTGCCCATCGTTGACCTGGGCATGGAGCCGCTGCACTCTTAAGAGGAGGAGACACATATGGCTGCTACAAAACGGCTGACGATGGCCCAGGCGCTCATCGCCTTTTTGCAGAACCAGTATGTCGAACGCGACGGGGTGGAAAACCCCTTTTTCGCCGGATGCTGGGGCATTTTCGGGCACGGCAATGTTGCGGGCATCGGGCAGGCGCTGCAACAGTACGCGGCGTCTTTTCGTTACTACCAGACGCGCAATGAGCAGGCGATGGTGCACACGGCCATCGCCTACGCCAAGATGAAAAACCGCCTGCAGACCTTCGCCTGCACCTCGTCCATCGGCCCCGGCGCAACCAACATGATCACCGGCGCAGCGACGGCTACGGTCAACCGCATTCCTGTGCTGCTGTTGCCCGGCGACATCTTCGCCGAACGGCTGCAAGCGCCCGTGCTGCAGCAGCTCGAATGGGAACACTCGCAAGACATCTCGGTCAACGACTGCTTCAAGCCAGTTTCGCGCTACTGGGATCGCATCACCCGCCCGGAACAATTGCTGACGGCGTTGCCGGAGGCCATGCGCGTGCTGACCTCGCCCGCCGAAACCGGCGCGGTGACGCTGGCCCTGCCGCAAGACGTGCAGACCATGGTCTTCGACTATCCGGAGGCATTCTTCCGCAAGCGTGTCTGGCATATCCCGCGCAACCGCCCCGACGTTGCCTCGCTGCGCCAGGCGGCGCAGTGGATCAGGCAGAGTCAGCGCCCGCTGATCGTGGCTGGCGGCGGCGTGCACTACAGCGACGCAACAGCCATGCTGCGCCAGTTCGTCGAGCAGACGGGCATTCCCGTCGGCGAGACGCAGGCGGGCAAGGGCGCGTTGCCCTATGATCACCCGCTCAACCTGGGCGCGATCGGCGTCACCGGCACGCTGGGAGCCAACCGCATGGCCCGCGACGCTGATCTGGTGATCGGCATCGGCACGCGCTACAGCGATTTCACCACCGCCTCTAAAACGGCGTTCCAGCACCCCGGCGTGCGCCTCATCAATATCAATGTGGCCGAGTTCGACGCCTATAAGCATAGCGCCATCCCCCTGGTGGGCGACGCCCGCGCTACGCTGGAAGAATTGCTGCCGCTGCTGGAAGGGTGGCAGGTCGCGGCGGAGTATCGCGCGCTGGCGGCGCAATACAACCGCGAATGGGACGCCGAAGTCGAGCGCATCTACACGCTAGAGCACGGCCCGCTGATCAGCCAGGGCGAGGTGATCGGCGTGGTCAACACGCTCTCGCGCCCGCAGGACGTGGTGCTGTGCGCGGCGGGCAGCCTGCCCGGCGACCTGCACAAGCTGTGGCGCACGCGCGACCCGAAGGGCTATCACCTGGAATACGGCTACTCGTGCATGGGCTATGAGATCGCCGGCGGCATGGGGGCCAAACTCGCCGCGCCGGAGCGCGACATCTACGTCATGGTCGGCGACGGCTCGTACCTGATGATGAACAGCGAGATCGCCACCATGGCCCAGGAAGGGATCAAAGTGATCATCGTCGTGCTGGACAATCACGGTTTCGCCAGCATCGGCGGGCTATCCAAGAGCGTGGGGTCGGATGGCTTCGGCACCAAATACCGCTATCGTACCGAAAGTGGGCACCTGGACGGCGACGTGCTGCCCATTGACTACGCCGCCAATGCCGCCAGCCTGGGCGCGCACGTGATCCGCGCGCACAACCGCGACGATCTGGCCGAGGCCATCCGGCAGGCGGGGGCGTACCAGGGCGGGCCGGTGTGCATCGTCATCGAGGTAGACCGGCGGCAGCGTGTGGGCGGTTATGAGAGCTGGTGGGACGTGGCCGTTGCCGAAGTGTCGGAGAATCCCGACGTGCAACGCGCGCGCGCCGAATACGTGGAGCACAAGAAGCGCGAACGGTATTACCTGAGGTAGGGGCGTATTGCCATACGCCCCTACGCCCTGCCCAACGGCGATGTGCCCCGCCTGGCGCAAGGAGGGCGCGATGAAGTGCGTACTGATCGGCCTGCTTGTCGTCCTGATCGTGCTCAGCATCCCGCTCGGCGGCCAGACGGTGGCTGCCCGTCAGGCTGCGTTCTCGCGCCTGGGGCCGGAGGACTTCGAGTACCTGGGCGCATTCCGCCTGCCCGCCGGTGAGGAAAGGCCGCGCACCTTCGAGTACGGCGGCGGGGCGATGACCTTCCGCCCGGACGGCGACCCCGGCGGCGAGGGGGACGGCTTCAGCGGGTCACTGTTTGTCATGGGCCACAACCGTATGCCCTATGGCGAGTTGCCCGATGGTAATCAGGTGGCCGAGATCACCATCCCCCGCCCCCTGATCGCCGACTCGGTTGAGGCGCTGCCGCAGGCGGAGTTCGTGCAGGGCTTCCACGACGTGGCGGCGGGCTTCTTCGTCGGGCTGGACGAGATTCCGCGCGTCGCGCTGCAATATCTCGACACGCCAGCGACCGGGCCGTTGCTGCACCTGGCCTGGGGCCAGCATTTCCAGGACGATCCGTCGTTGCAGATCGCCAGCCATGCCTGGTTCTCGCCCGACCTGTCCGCGCCCGCCATGCAGGGGACGTGGTTCATCGGCGAGCAGTCGTTCTACAGCGTGACCGGCTACCTGCTGAGCATCCCGCAGGAGTGGGCCGACCGGTATACGGAGGGGCGTCCGCTGGGGACAGGCCGTTTCCGCGACGGCGGCTGGTCGGGCATGGGGCCATCGCTGTTCGCCTACCAACCCTGGGTGGACGAATCCGGGACGCCCGCGCCCGCCGGAACACATTTGCCGGAGACAACCCTGTTGCACTACGCCTCCTCCACGGAGACCGACGCCATCGAGCACGCCCTGGCCGGTTATCAGCACGCTGACGAGTGGGAAGGCGCAGCCTGGATCGTCACCAGCACGGGCAAGACGGCGGTGCTCTTCGCCGGCACGAAGGGCACCGGCGAGAAGTACTGGTATGGCTTCATCAATCCGGCGGGGCCGGACGTTCCCTGCGTGGAAGGGGAGCTCGTCGGGCAGTATACCCTGTGCCGTCTGGCCGACGGATCGCCCTGCCCGGCGGGCGACCTGGTTGAGTGCAGCGGGCACACGTCGGAGCGCGGCTGGTGGAGCGCCAGTTTCGAGGCGCGCTTCATCCTCTACGACCCCGACGACCTGGCCCAGGTGGCGCTCGGCCAGCGCCAGCCGTGGGAGCCGCAGCCCTACGCCTACCTGACCGTTGACCCGCATTTGTTCCTGAATCCGGCGGGCGTTGAGGTGGAGGGGCTGGGCACGGGAGTGCAGCGCCGCTTTCGCCTGGGCGAAGTGGCCTACGACCAGGCCAACGATTTGCTGTATGTGCTGGAACTGTTCGCCGACGGTGCCAGCCCGGTGGTGCACGTGTGGCGCGTGGGGTGAGGACTCACTGGCTACACGCCCGGCTGAAAGATGCCTTGTGAGAAGTGAGTAGCTTTTCTGAACGGAGCAGAAACGACCATGACCAGACCATTTCGCATTGCCAATGCGCCCTGTTCGTGGGGGGTGCTGGAGTTCGACCTGGAGGGCGAGGCCGCCGGCTATGCGCAGGTGCTCGACGAGATCGCCGAGACCGGCTACGCCGGCACCGAGCTAGGCGACTGGGGCTTCATGCCCACCGATCCGGCGTTGCTGCGCGCCGAGCTAGACAAACGCGGCCTGGCGTTGCTGGCGGCGTTCGTGCCGGTGGCCCTGGCCGACCGCGCCGCGCACGCCGATGGGGAGGCGGTCGCGCTGCGCACCGCGCGCCTGCCGCGCGACGCTGCCGGTGAGGGGTGCTTCATCGTGCTGGCCGACAACAACGGCACAGTCCCGCAGCGCACCCAGAACGCCGGGCGCGTCACGCCGGAGATGGGGCTGAGCGACGCGCAGTGGGAGGTGTTCGCCGAGGGGGCCAACCGCATCGCCCGCGCCGTGCGCGCACAGACCGGCCTGCGCACCGTGTTCCACCATCACTGCGCGGGCTATGTGGAGACGCCCGCCGAAGTCGCCCGCCTGATGTCCCTCACCGATCCGCAGGTGCTCGGCCTGTGCCTGGATACCGGCCACTACATGTTCGGCGGCGGCGATCCGCTGGAAGCCCTGCGAGCCTACCGCGACCGCATCTGGCACGTGCATTTCAAGGACTTCGATCCGGCGGTGGCAGCCCAGGCCCGCGCCGAGGACTGGGACTATTTCGGCGCG
>DYGW01000195.1 GCA_020724485.1 Thermoflexus sp.
AGGGCCGGGGATGGGGGGGACAAACACGTTCACGACTTGTTCGTGGACCCGGCGCGAGCCAGTCCATTGGCAGCGCCGCGTCTTCCTGCTATAGTTGAAGTAAGCTTACCAAGCGCATTTTCTGCCGGGGGAGCCTGGGGCAGCCAGGCTGAGAGGCGCGTCCATCATGCGACGCCGACCCTACGAACCTGATCCGGGTAATGCCGGCGGAGGGAGCCATGCGCGAGTCAAGGCACTGTCAAGCCGCTCCCTTCCCGCCGAAGGAGCGGCTTTTTTGATGGGCGAGCACGACTGGTCACCTGCGCGGGCGCTGGTCTTCGCCAACGGCGACCTGCACGACGGCTCCGCCGTGCAGCAGGCGCTGCAACAGGGAGCCGGGGCGCTGGTCGTCGCGGCGGACGGCGGGGCGCGTCTGGCCCTGGCCTGTGGCCTGACCCCGCACCTGGTCGTCGGTGACATGGACTCGCTGGACGAGGGCGAACTGGCCGATCTGCGTGCGCGAGGGGCGGCCATCCGGCGCGTGGCAGCGGAGAAGGACGAGACCGACCTGGAACTGGCGCTGCTGGCGGCGGCGGAACACGGCGCGGCATGGGTGCGCGTGCTGGGCGCGGCGGGCGGTCGGCTCGACCAGATGCTGGCTAACGTCCTGCTGCTGACGCTCGACGTGCTGGCCGGGCGCGATGTGCGCCTGGCCGCCGGGCCGCAGACGCTATGGCTGATCGGCCCCGGCGATCACGCCCTGGACGGCGTGCCGGGCGACACGATCTCGCTCATCCCGTTGGGCGGCGACGCGCGCGGCGTGCGCACGGAGGGGCTGCGCTACCCGCTGCGCGGCGAGACGCTGCGCTTCGGCCCGGCGCGCGGCATCAGCAACGTCATCGCGGCGGCGGGGGCGCGTGTGGCGCTTGACGAGGGGACGCTGGTCGTGGTGCACACACCGGGCAGGGCATGAGGGGCGGTCAGCAGTCAGTGATCACCAGGAGTCAATCATGGGACACGCAACAGCACGCCAGCGCACGGCTCATCGCGGACGCGGCGCGGGCAGTGACCCTGACCGCCGTCGCCGCCATTGTGTTGGCCTTCTTCGCGTCCGGCGTGCTGCAACTGGCTATCGAAGCGCGCGCCCAGGAAAACCTGTCGCTGCGCACCATCTTCCCGTCGGTTGAAGCCGTGCGCGGCGCGTGGGATGCACACCAGGGCCGTCTGCTGGAGGAGCACATCCCCGAAACGCTGTGGGAGACGCTGGCCGGGCTGGCTATGGCAACCGTGCTCGGCGTGACCATCGCCGCGCTGATGGACTTCTCGCGGGTGCTGCGCTGGCTGCTCTACCCGCTGCTGGTCGTCTCGCAGACGATCCCGATCTTCGCCATCGCCATCCTGCTGATCCTGGTCTTTGGCTTCGGCAGCGGTCCCAAGATCACGGTCGTGGTGCTGTTCTGCTTCTTCCCAGTGGCGCTCAACACGTTCAGCGGCTTGCAGTCCGCCGACCCGGAGCTGCTCTCGCTGCTGCGGGCGATGGGCGCGAGCGCCCGCCAGGTGTGGACAAAAGCGCGCCTGCCCGCAGCGATGCCGTCGTTCTTCGCCGGGCTGCGGATCGCCGCGACGTACAGCGTCGTGGGAGCTATCTTCGGCGAGTACATCACCGCGCAGCGCGGGCTAGGCGTCTTTCTCAAGCGGTCGTACAGCAGCTTCCGGCTCGACCAGGCGTACCTAGCCATCCTGCTCACCGCGCTGCTGAGTCTGCTGCTGGTGCTGCTGGTGAACCTGGTCGAGCGGCTGGCGCTGCGCTGGTACTACACATCGCGGCGGGCGTCGTGGCGCGGGCCGGGGATTTATTGAGCGATCAGCCGTCAGCCGTCAGCAAGAACGGCTGGCAAAGGGCATGTGTTCTTGCTGATTGCTGAAAGCTGATGGCCGCAAGCTGAAATAGCGATCAGCCGTCAGCAAGAGCGGTGGCCGGAGCGCCAGTGTTCTTGCTGACTGCTGAAAGCTGATGGCTGAAAGCTCAGTTGGAGGACTGCGCATGGATCACCGACTTAACCGCCGCAGCTTCTTGAAGACTGCCGCCGCCACTGCGGGCAGCTATGCGCTGGCGGCAGGCGTGGCGGACCGGCGCGCGTCGGCGCAGGCCGCGCCGCGTATCCTGCCCGTCCGCCGCGACGAAGTGCCGCCGGCGACCATCGCCTTCGTCAAGACGCGAGACCGGGCCGAGGGCGTGGCCCGCGCGCTCGATCTGCTGGGCGTCAACCCCGTCGAGGGCAAGCGGCTGCTGATCAAGCCCAACTACAACACGGCAGACCCCTGCCCCGGCTCAACGCACAACGACGCGCTGCGCGCGCTGGTCGCCTGGGCTAGGGCGCAGGGCGTGGGCGCGATCAGTGTCGGCGACCGCAGCTACGCCGGGGCGCACGCGGTGATGACCCGCCTGGGCGTCTTCGCCATGGCCGAGGAGCTTGGGTTCGAGGCGATCCCCTTCAACGACCTGCCGGACACGCCCGACTACTGGAAGTGGGTTCAGCCGCAGGACGGGCACTGGCGATACGGCTTTCTCATCGCGCGGGCTGCCGCAGACGCCGAGGCGCTGATCACCACAAGCTGCTTGAAAACGCACCAACACGGCGGGCAGATCACTATGTCGCTCAAGAACTCGGTTGGCCTGCTGCCCAAAGCGGGACGGTGCGGCGACCGGTCTGTTGACCTGATGAACGAACTACACGGCTCCCCGCACATGCGCAAGATGATCGCCGAGATCAACCTGGCCTACACGCCCGCTCTGGTCGTCGTGGACGGTATCGAGGCGTTCACACACGGCGGGCCGATGACCGGCACCCGCGCCCTGACCGAAGTGGTGCTGGCTGGGACGGATCGCGTTGCGCTGGATGCGGTGGGCGTAGCCATCCTGCGCAAGTTTGGGACGACCGATGCGGTCAGCCGGGGGCGCATCTTTGATGTAGAGCAGATCGCCCACGCTGTGACGTTGGGTCTCGGCGTGCGCAGCGCCGAACAGATCACGTTGATCACCGACGATCCCGCCAGCGCTGCCTATGCCGACGAGATCGCGGCGATCTTGCACGAGCAGGGCTGAGCGGGGCGTCTTCTGGTCAGTCAGTGAGACACGGAAGTAATAATCGGGCGCGCCTATGATGGCCCGGCGTGCCCGGCAGCAGGAGGGAGAGTGACACGATGAACCGCAGACACACAATGGTCATGTTCAGTCTCTTGTGGGCGCTGGCGCTGATGCTGCCGCCCGCGCTGGCCCAGGACAGCAGCCCGACGCCCGATCCGCTTGGCGGGGCGACCGCGTTCGCCCGCGCCGCTGAGCGGACCGCCGTCACGCTGATGCTCGACTGGACGCCGAACACCAATCACACCGGCTTCTATGTCGCCCAGGCGCTCGGCTACTACGACGAGGCCAACCTGGACGTGATCATCCAGGAGCCGACCGATCTGTTGGTCGAGGCGGTGGTGACCAGCGGCGCGGCGCAGTTCGGCGTCAGCTACCAGGAGTTCTTCACCTACGCGCTGGCCGACGGGATGCCACTCGTGTCGGTCGCGGCGATCATCCAGCACAACACGTCTGGCTTCGTCACGCTGGCTGACCGCGACCCTCTCACTCGCCCCGCCGACCTGGCCGAGCTGCGCTACGGCGGCTTCGGCCAGCCCGACCTGGAGACGGCGATCATCAACACGCTGCTGGCCTGCGACGGGGCGGAGCCGGACTCCTTCGAGTACGTGGATGTGGGCTATGCCGACGCTTTCGAGCTGATGGCCCGCGAGCGGATTGACTTCGCCTGGATGTACTACGCCTGGACGGGCATCGAGGGCGAACTGCGCGACCTGGACTTGGACACGATCATGCTCATGGATCACTTCGACTGCATCCCCGACTACTACACGCCGATCCTGATCACCAGCCGGGCGATGATCGAGGAGCAGCCGGATGTGGTCGCTGCTTTCGTCCAGGCGACGGCACGCGGCTTCGCCTACGCCATCAGCAACCCGGCGGAGGCGGCGGACATCCTCATCGCGGCAGCGCCGGAAGTGGACGCCGACCTGATCCGCGCCAGCGCCGAATGGCTCGCGCCGCACTACCAGGCCGACGCGCCGCGCTGGGGGCAGCAGTCACGCGAGGTGTGGCAGGGCTTCAGCGACTTCCTGGTGGAGCACGGCATCCTGGCCGAGGGCATTGACGCAGAGGCAGCTTTCACCAACGAATTCCTGCCGGGCAAGGTGAGCGAGTGAGCATACCGGGCGAGCGAAGCAGGCCGGCGGGGACCCCCTGCCTGGAAGTGCGCGGGATCAGCAAAACCTTCCGCGACGGCGGGCAGACCGTGCGCGCCCTGGAAGGCGTGAGCTTCGCCGCCTGGCCGGGCGAGTTCATCACCATCATCGGGCCGAGCGGCAGCGGCAAGAGCACGCTGTTCAACGTGATCACCGGCCTGGCCCAGCCGGACGCGGGCGAGATCGTCCTGGAATGCGGCGTCATGCGCGACCGCGCCGGGCGCGTCGGCTACATGCCCCAGCGCGACCTGCTGCTGCCCTGGCGCACCGTGCTCAACAACGTCATCCTCGGCCCGGAGCTAGACGGGCGCTCGCGCCGCGAAGCGCGCCGCCGCGCCCGCGAGTTGCTGCCGCTCTTCGGCCTGGACGGGTTCGCCGACGCCTTCCCGGAAACGCTCTCCGGCGGGATGCGCCAGCGCGCGGCCCTGCTGCGCACCTTCCTGACCGACCGCGAGGTGCTGCTGCTCGACGAGCCGTTCGGCGCGCTCGACGCGCTGACCCGCCGCGAGCTGCAGCGTTGGTTGCTCGGCGTGTGGGAACGGTTTCGCAAGACGATCCTGTTCATCACGCACGACGTGGAGGAGGCGGTCTACCTGGCCGACCGCGTGCTGGTTTTCAGCGCGCGACCGGGGCGCATCGTCAAAGAGTTGCGCGTGGACTTGCCGCGCCCGCGCCAGGCGATCTCGCTGCTCTCGGAAGACCTGCGCCGCCTGGAAGCGGAGTTGATGGTCGCGCTGGAAGCGGCCAACGGCAGTGGTCGCTAGGGGGCGTATCGCAATACGCCCCCGCCAGACTTCCGAAGTTTCCAAAACTTCGGAAGTCTATTTCGGCAGAACGCCCCTACGAACCCGCGTCGCCAACCGCGCCACGATGCAATGTGCCCGGCAGCAGGCGAGGCACAAAAAACCCGCGTACAGGGAATGCACGCGGGCGGGTGTCTGGCGATGTTCGTCCGGCTTAGTGCAGCAGATAGTCCATGATGCGGTCGGGCAGAGTAGTGATCGCCTCGCGCTGGAGCCGGTAGGTGATGGCGCGGTTATCCTGGGTTTCTTCGAGGATCAGCCCCGCCTCTTTGAGCTGGGCCAGGTGGCGCGACACGGCGGACGCTGACAGGTTGAGCTTCTCGGCGATGCGTTTGCCGTTCATCTTGCTCTCGTGCCGCGCGATCAGGCGCAGGATGTCCAGGCGCGAACCATCGCCCAACGCTTTGAGAACGCCCAGCGCGCGCGCCTTGCTCTGCTCGATCTGCGCCGCGCGCGGCCCGGTGCGCTCGCTGTCGAAGAGGATGGTCACATTGCCGTAGCCGTAGAACATGAGCACCGGCGTCCCGGCCAGGTAGATGGGGATGAACACGACATCACGCACCGGGTGGTCGGGCGGCAGCGTGGGCAACTGCTCGCTGCGCCCGGTGACATACTCGTAGAGCGCCATGCCCCCCTGGCGATCCAGCACAGCGCGCTTGTCGTCGAGGCCGTGCTCCCAGTGTGGGCGCAGCAGCGGAGGCTGTGTGTGGAAAAACTCGTCCCAGTAACGCTGCCACAAATCGGCCAGCCGCCGCTGAAAGGCAGGCACGTCGGCCAGGATGCCCCCCATGGGCACCTCGCGGCACATGCAGCCCTGCTCGAACTGCGTCGCTTCCAGCAGGGCATTCAGCGCGTCTGCATCGCCGCCGGTCGCGGCGATAGCCTCTGGCGAGATCATGCGCCCGACTAGGTAGAACATGAAGCGGTCTGGTGTCATGGCGCGCACGTAGCGGATGAAGCCGGGGACATCCCGGTGATCGGGGCAGTCTATCGCCAGCTCGAGGAAGAGGAACCCATTCCAGTACGGCCCATACACCGCCTCCAGTTCTTGCAACAGTTCGGGCGAGAGCGCCGCGCGCGTCTGGGCGCTCCATTCCGGCTGCAGGTCTGGAGTGAGCAGGGTATGCAGGCTGATCAGCATCTCGAAGACCGGCGAGGTCTCGAAACGGATCATGCTGGTGAGCGGGTCGGTTGATTCAATGACTTCGAGTGGCATAGATGGGCACCTTTGCGAGCAGACCAGCGCAGATCGCTGCGTGGCCGTGTGTGAATGATGGTACGGGCGTTGGCGGGGGCTGTCAATAGGTGTTTGCCCCCATTGAACCCACGCCGGCGGCGCTTCAAGCAGCGCACAGATAGCGTTCGGTGATGCGCGCCAGCAACGCCTGCAAGTCCGCCGCGCGATCCGGCAGGACGATGACCTCCTGCGCGCCGAAGCGCCGCGGGCGTTGCAGCGTGCCGGGTGGCATGTCACGGCTGACGACGACAATCAGGCGACCAACAGCGCGCGTCGCCAGATGCGGCAGCAGGGCGATCTGCATCGGGCGCCACTGGTCTACGCCGACGACGATCAGGCCGAAGTCGTAATAGTCCAGCGCGCGCAAAGCGTCGTCATGATCCTCAACAGTAGTCACAGAAACGGCGTTGTCGAGCAACAGGCTAATCGTGTCAATGAGAATGCTGGCCGGGCCGTTGGTGCGGTCAATGACCAGCACCTGGGCCGGGCACGAGACAGTCGCAGCGGGGGCGAACCGGTACGAGAGCGACGTGAGAGGAGTTTGGGCGCGCATCGGTCACTCCATTGCTAAATTGCTTGATTGCACGATTGCGCAATTACATGAATAGTGTATCATGCAATGCGCTTGCTGTCAAGTACCTCCGGTTATTGGGGTCCACGAACAAGTCGTGAACGTGTTTGTCCCCCCCCCCCCCCCCCCCCCC
>DYGW01000196.1 GCA_020724485.1 Thermoflexus sp.
TCGGCCACCCACAGCGACGCCGCGAACTCGCTGCCGGGAATCTCGTCCTTGTCAAGCTGCCACCAGGTCTTGCCCTGCTCGTCGAGCGCCTGCCCGATCACGGTGAAGTCCTGCTGGGCGGGCAGCCAGCCGAAGACGCCGCGATTCTCCCCCGGCCCCACACGCACCCGCGCAAACTGCTCGAACTCGGTGCGCACCAGGCACGTCGCCGGCAGCGGCTCGAAGACGGGCCGCCAGTCGGGGTCGTAGTTCTCGTTGTCCTCGTCGGTCAGGCGGAAGGTGTACTGCGCGTCGCGATCCATCACATACAGGTTGGCGTAGCCGCTGCGCCCAGACATGAAGGCGATCCAGCCCCCGTCCAGCGACCAGTCCATGCTGCCCAGGCGGTCGCTCTGCTCGGTCATGCGCAGCGCCCCGGCGCCCTCGTTGGTCATGCGGTAGATGTCCGCCTGACGGTCGCGCTCGGTCTGGAAGGTCATCAGCAGGCCGTTCGGGGAATAGGCCGGATACCAGCCGTTCGCGCCAAACAGGTTGGTGATACGGCGCACGTCGCTGCCGTCGGCGTTCATGAGATGAATCTCGGCCACGCCATCGCGCATGGAGGAGAAAGCGATGGTTCTGCCATCCGGCGACCAGGCCGGCTGCGTGTCAACGCCTGGGTTATCGGTCAGGCGCTGCACGTTGCTCCCATCGGCGTTCATGACGTAAAGTTCTTCGTTGCCGTCGCGCTCCGACACGAAGACGATACGCGACCCATCCGGCGACCAGTCCGGCTCGGAGTCGCGGGCCGGGTGGTCGGTCAGGCGTTGCGCGCCGCTCCCGTCGGCGTTCATCACGTAGATTTCCAGGTTGCCATCGCGCGCCGAGTGGAAGGCGATGCGCAACCCGTCCGGCGACCAGACCGGGCCGCCGTCCAGGACATCGTTCGTGGTCAGGCGGCGGGGATTGGTGCCGTCGGCATTGATGACGTAAATCTCCGGGTTGCCGTCGCGCTCGGAGGTGAAGGCCACCTCCCAGCGATTGTCCGGCGGCGAGAAGAAGGCGATTTTGCCCGTCTCGAAGACGGTGACGGTCGTGCCCTGCCCGCTGGAGGCGAGCAGCGCCCCGTTCGCGTCGGTGATGTCCAGCGTCTCGATGGCGAAGGCCGCTTCGCCGGGGATCAGCCCGCCCACTTCCAGCGTGAAGAGCACATCGCCTGTGGCGGCGGGCGCTCCCTGCGCGGTGAAGGACAGGCGCACGACTCCGGCGGCATTATCCACCAGCGCCTCGCGCTCCAGCACCCCTTCGCCCAGGTATGGGCCGACGCGGGCCGTCCACACGCGGGCTACGGCGCGGTCGAAGCGGATGGTCACGGCGAAGGCGGCGCAGCTTCCGGCGGGGCAGGCGATACGCCCCTCGACGACCGTCGTCTCAGCCACGCCGACTTCCGCCGGGGTGAGCGTCACCGTCACACCGGTCTGGGCGCGGCCAAACCCGGCCCCGCTCAGCAGTGAGACGGCGAAGACTGCACACCAAAGAACAGATAAAACGCGCTTCTGTTGCATGAAGTCTCCCTCCTTGAATACTCCTGCCCCTAACAGGCTCGTGCCAACTAGACCGCTCTCCTCACCCTGACTGCCAGTTCATTTCTTCGCGCTCACAACCTCACCCCCTGACCCCCTCTCCGCTGGCGGAGAGGGAGAAGTTGAGCGCAGCGAAACGGGGGTGAGGTCAATAACTGGCAATCAAGGCTCTGCCCCTCTATGTAGCATCATATCACCTAAACCCATAAAAACGTGTTCAGAAGCGGCAAAAATCTGTTCGGTGGGGGCTGCGGAGCCGGGGATGGAGACCGCAATTAACACGAGCGCGAAAGGGATGCTTCAGTCGAGAGGCGGTCGCAGAGGGTCCACGAACAAGCTGTTAGGGCTGGGCACTTGGGCGCTGGGATTGCCCCCCATTCCCCAACCCCTTCCCCCACGCTGCGCGCAGGGAAGGGGAGCCGGCCCGCCGCTTGTCTCCCTTCCCCCCTCGTGGGGGAAAGGCCGGGGATGGGGGGGACAAACACGTTCACGACTTGCTCGTGGACCCGGTCGCAGACCCACCATTGCCATAGCCGCTCGCGTGCGCTATAGTGGGCGGCATATCTGGCCGCGCGCTAAGAAGCAGAAACCGGTGACTGCACCTACCGCTTACGACCCAACCTATTCCGACGGTGAGATTCTCAGCGGCGTCCCGCAGCCGACGATTCACCCTGGGCGCTCGTTCCTGCGCGAGCTGATCGAGACGGCGCTGCTCATCGCTGCCATCTACGCTTTCGTCAACCTGACGACGGCGCGCTTTGTCGTGGACGGCAATTCGATGCTGCCCAACTTCAACACCGACCAGTTCATCATCGTCAGCCGCCTGTCGTACATCGTCGGCGAACCGGAGCGCGGCGATGTCGTCGTCTTCCATTACCCCCTGCAATCGGATCGCGACTTCATCAAGCGCGTGATCGGCCTGCCCGGCGAGACGGTGACCATTCTCGAAGGGCGCACGTACATTGACGGCAAGCTGATCGAAGAGCCGTACATCCAGAACTTCTGCCGCGCCAAGTCGTGCGACGGCGAATGGACTGTCGGCCCCGACCAGGTCTTTGTGCTCGGCGACAACCGGGGTTCCAGCAAAGATTCGCAGGATTTCGGCCCGGTGGATCGCAAGTACATCGTCGGGCGGGCCTTCGTGCGCTACTGGCCACCGTCGGACTGGGGCCTGATTCAGCATTGGGATTACGACGGGAACGGGGCACCGCTGCCGACGATGACGCCGACTAGCCCGCCGACCAGCACCCCCGATGCGCTGACGACGCCGGAGCCTGGTGCGTCCCCGGTGGGGCCGTTCTAACCCGGCGGACACAGCGCGTGAGCGAGGCAATACCATCCATGCTTGACACCTGTCCGGCCTGTCTGGTGGGCCGGATGAGACTGACAACCACGACCTATGTCCAGGTCTACGATGGGACGCTGATCCACGCCCCGAACACGGCGGCCTGGCAGTGCGACACGTGCGGCGAGACGTACTTCGCCGACGCCACCCTGCGACGTATTGAGGCGCTGATCGGCACGGGCGGCCTACCGCCCAATCGCTACGAGCCTGCGCCGCGCGAGTCGTTGGCGTCGCCCGGCGACGCGCCCGCCGCGCGCGACGAAAGTTCGCCGGACGTGTTCGACTCGCGGTCTGAGTAGGTGCGGGGCGACGCCGACCACAACAGAGCAAAGGGCACCCGACCAATGGCCATCAATCTCTGGCACAGGCTTCCACCGGGGCCGGACGTCCCGAACAGCGTCTACTGCATCGTCGAGATTCCGAAGGGCAGCCGCAATAAGTACGAGTACAGCAAAGTCGCAGGCGTGATCAAGCTCGACCGCGTGCTCTACAGCCCCATGCACTACCCCAGCGACTACGGGCTGATCCCGCAGACGTATGCCGAAGACGGCGATCCGCTCGACATCCTGGTGATGGTCAGCGAGCCGAGTTTCGCCGGCTGCGTGATCGAAGCGCGGCCTGTCGCCATCTTCCACATGACCGACCGGGGCGACCCGGACGACAAGATTCTGGCCGTGCCGGCCACCGATCCCCTCTTTGACGACTACCGCGACATTGACGACGTGCCGCGTCACTTCCTCAACGAAGTGGCCCATTTCTTCAAGACGTACAAAGAACTGCAAGGCATCGAGGTCACGCCCATCGGTTGGGAGAACGCCGAGAAGGCGCGCGAGGTCATCTTGCAGTCCATCGAGGCGTACAAGCGCAAGTTCCCGCCGGAGATGGTGTAGGCGCGGGGCGGGGCAGGAGCCTGACCGCAGGGGCGCAGAGAAGGAGACTTCCGGGGTCGTCGGGCTTCGGGAGTCTGGCTGCGTCCGCGCTCTGAGCGTCTGTGCGGTTCGGAGACCCGTTCCCGCGTTTCCCCAAAACGGCCCGCCGACGCTATAATCTGGAACGTTCGCTGCCGGACTCTGGCTCCGGGGCGGGCACCAATCAGACCAGGTGGTGGGCGCATGGAGACCATACGGCGGGCCTCGCCTCTCCCCTTTGATCTTGACGGATACCTGCTGGCGACCCTTCAGCGCGTGCAGCGTCTGGTGCCGTTCGATAGCGGCGGCCTGGCGCTGTTCAGCCCTGCCAGCAGTACGTTGGTGCCGCACGCCTACCTGGGCGACGCGGCGCTGCTCGTGCCCGGTACCCCGCTCGGTGAGGGCATCATCGGCCAGGTTGCGGCCAGCGGTGTCCCGCTGATCGTCAACGATATGCGCGCCGACCCGCGCTGCGTGAGCGACCCCCGCTCGCGGGCGGAGATGGCCGTCCCCTTGCAGTTCGACGGGCAGTTGATCGGCGTGTTCAACGTCGAGTCCTATACGCCGGATGTGTACAACGAGGCGCACCTGGCCGTGCTGCAAGCCATCGCCGACCAGACGGCGCTGATCATCCACGCTGCGCGCAAATATCGCGCGCTGGCCGAGCAGCATAACGCCCTGTTGGATGGCTTATCCGCCCGCCAGCGCGAGAGCGATACCCTGCGGCGGCTGACCTCGATCACCAGCAGTACAGTTAACCTGGACGAGATGCTCACTCACGCTTTGCGCGAAGCCGCGTTGCTGCTCGACTGCGAGGGCGCGCAGGTGCTGCTGCCCGACCTGGCGACCTACCAGCTTGTCGCCCACGAGCCGTCGCAGTTCGGCCTGGTGCGCGCCTGGGAGCCGGCGCTGTGGGCGCTCGACGGGCCGGGGCATCCGGTGGACGTGTATCACCAGGGCACAGTCTACGTCAGCGCGTCGCCCGACGCGGACGCCGGGCCTGGATGCCATAACCTGCTGGCCTGCCCGCTCAACACGCGCAACCGCACGCTGGGCGTGCTGCGCCTGGTCAACCGGCGCGACGGCCCGTTCGGTGAGGCGGAGATCGCCATCGGGCAGGCCATCGCCAGCCAGATCGCCGTCAGCCTGAGCAGCGCGCAGATGCTCGCCGCCGAGCAGCGGCGCACGACCCTGCTTAACCAGATCAACCGCGTCAGCCAGGACTTGTACGCCCTGCTCGACCCGGACGTGCTGCTGCGCAAGACCGCCCAGCATATCCTCGATGTCTTTGCCCCCGACGCCGTACACATCTTCCTGCTGGGAGCAGACCGGCGCACGGCGCAGCTTCAGGCAGTGGCGACGCGGACTGCCGGGTTGCTCCCCCCGGGCGATCTGCTCTTGCCGGTCAGCGCGGGGCTGATCGGGCGGGCGATCCGGGCCGGGCAGACGCAGCTTGCCGACGGCGTGGAGGCGGGCGACGTGTTCGGAGAGGCCCAGATCGAGGTCGAGGGCCTGCAAAGTTGCCTGATCGTGCCATTGCGTCAGGCGGACGAGACTGGCGGGGCCATCGCCCTGGTATCCACTGCCGCCGATGCTTTCAGTGAGATCGAGCGCGACGCGCTGGAGACGCTGGCTACCCAGGTCAGCACGGCGCTGGAGAACGCCCAGCTCTATCACCAGGCGCAGCGGCGGCTGGTCGAACAGGGCGTTGTGCACCAGATCGGCCAGGACCTCACCGCCATCCTCAACTACAGCGATCTGCCCCATGTGATGGTCGCCCACATGAACCGCGCCCTGAACACCTCGCGCTGCCAGGTGGCTCTCTATATGCCGGAGCACGACGCGGTGCGCGTGGAGGCGGACTTCTGCGCGCCGCACCACCACGATCCTGACGGCTCCGGTCAGGTGGGCCAACGCCTGCGCCTGGCTGAGCACGTCGCCATTGCCAGCGCCATCCGCGCGCGCCAGCCGGTGACTGTCTACGCGCAGGATGGGGCCGCCCCCTCGGAGGCCGCTACGCGGTTGCTGGAAGGCAGCGAATACAGCCAGTTGGTGGTGCCGATGGTCACCGGCAAGCGGGTGCTGGGCGTCGTGGACTGGACGGACAACCAGCCGGGCCGCCGTTTCTCGCCGGAGGACATCCGCCTGGCACAGACACTTGTCGCCCAGGCTGCCATCGCCATTGACAACGCGCTGATGTTCCGCGAGTTGGAGCAGCGCGCCGACGAGCTGGCCGAAGCCAACCGCCTGCGCAGCCAATTCCTGGCTACGATCAGCCACGAGCTGCGCACGCCCATGAACAGCATCATTGGCTTCAGCGAGACGCTGCTCGACGGGCTGTACGGCGAGTTGAACGAGCGCCAGTCCAGCCGCATGGAGCGCATCAAGCGCAACGCCTACGCGCTGCTGGCCCTTATTGACGACCTGCTCGACCTGTCGCGCATTGACGCCGGGCGCTTGAAGCTGCACTTGGAGACGGTGAGCCTCAATACCGCCGTCGAGACCGCTGCCCAGGTCGTGAGCGACGAAGCCGCCGCCAAAGGTCTCGCCCTGACCCTGGCGCTGGCCGAAGACCTGCCGCGCATTCAGGCCGACCCGGAACGCCTGTACCAGGTGGTCATGAACCTGCTCAGCAACGCCATCAAGTTCACTCACGAGGGCGGCGTGACCATCACCACCGAGCAGACCGAGCGCCTGGGCCAGCGCTTTGTGCAGGCGACGGTTGCCGACACCGGCATCGGCATCAACCAGACGGACCAGGCGATCATCTTCGACGAGTTCCGCCAGGCGGACGGTAGCAGCACGCGCACTTACGCTGGCACCGGGCTGGGTCTGGCTATCTGCAAGAAGCTGGTCGAGATGATGGGCGGTACCATCTGGGTGCGCAGCGCGCCCGGTGAGGGGAGCACGTTTGCCTTTGCCCTGCCCGTCCCTGATGTGCCAGCGGGCGAGTGACCTCCCTTCCAGGACAGCAAGCCATCGCGCGGGCGCAGTGGGCGTATAGCGATACGCCGGGGGTGCTGTAGGGGCGTCGCCCCTACGTAGCCACCCTCCCACATCCCTACGCCCCACGGGGTCCACAAACAACCTGTTAGGGCTGGGCACTTGGGCGCTGGGATTGCCCCCCCATTCCCCCACGCTGCGCGGAGGGAAGGGGAGCAGGCCCGCCGCTTTTCT
>DYGW01000197.1 GCA_020724485.1 Thermoflexus sp.
TTAGGGCTGGGCACTTGGGCGCTGGGATTGCCCCCCATTCCCCAACCCTTTCCCCCACGCTGCGCGCAGGGAAGGGGAGCCGGCCCGCCGCTTGTCTCCCTTCCCCCCTCGTGGGGGAAGGGCCGGGGATGGGGGGGACAAACACGTTCACGACTTGTTCGTGGACCCGGCGCTGAAATGAGGGATGACATCTTGAGAGTCGCGTGGTATCCTTAGCACCCGAGTCAGGGAAAGCTCCCCAGGCCGACTCCCGGCACAAGCTAATCCCAAAAAACATGGTCGAATGCTACAACAATGAGGTGAACAGGAGTTCATGCAATGCGTAGTTTCATGGGCCGTGACATTCTCTCGCTGAAGGATTTCGAGCGGCACGAGTTCTTCCGCGTCTTCCAGGTCGCCGACGATCTGGAGCCGTACGCGCGTGATCGTCGCAACGGCGATCTGCTGACGCACAAAACGCTGGTGACGGCATTCTACCAGCCCAGCACGCGCACGCGCCTGGCGACGGAAGCCGCCATGCACCGCCTAGGCGGGCATGTGACGGGCTTCTCCGACGCCAAGATGACCCGCGCGGGCGACTTCTACCAGGAAGGCATCCAGGATACCGTCAAGATGCTGGAATACTATGGCGATGTGATCGCCATGCGCCACTTCCAGCAGGGCGCTCCGGCAGAGGCGGCCATGCACGCCAGCGTTCCCGTGATTAACTGCGGCGACGGCTGGGGCGAGCACCCGACCCAGGTCATCACCGATCTGTTGACCATCTGGCGCGAGCGCGGCGACCTTGACGGGCTGACCTGGATTCTGATCGGCGACATGCGGATGCGCACGATGCACAGCATCAGCTATGCGCTGAGCAAGTTCGACGTGCAGGTGTATGTGATCTCGCCCGACGAGATGTACTTCCTGCCGGAGTTCGAGGCCGAGGTGCGCGACATGGGCCTCAACTTCGAGCGCAAGGAGCACATCGAGCAGGTCATCGGCCAGGCCGACGTGATCTACATGGAGCCGGTGGTGCAGCCCGACTACACCAAGGCCCGCGAGGAAGTGCGCGCCGACAAGGGCCGGACGCCCGCCAATTACCAGGTGACCAAGAAGCTGCTCTTTGAGAAGGCGCGCAAGGACGCCATTGTGCTCCACTCGCTGCCGCGCCAGGACGAGCTGCTGCAGGACGTGGACACCACGCGGCACCAGCGTTACTGGGTGGAGGCGTACAACGGCGTGCTGTCACGCATGGCGCTGCTGGCGCTGATCCTGGGCGCGGTTGAGTAAGCGAACGACCTAAGAAGGTGGGTGGTCCATGTTCGCAGTGGCCCCCCCTTTTTCTGATGTGTTTGCGTGTGTGATCGAGCTTAGTGGTTCAATACGAGGGAAAGACGATGCAGACATATCTGGTTGGTCGTGACATGATCACGCCCGACGAATGGACGGACGACGAGGTAAACACCATTTTCGAGGTGGCCGTCGATCTCAAGCGCAAGCGCGCCCTGGGCGAGCCTCATGCGCTGCTGCGCGACAAGGTGCTGGCGATGATGTTCTTCTTCTCCAGCACACGCACGCGCGTCAGCTTCGAGGCGGGCATGGCCCAGCTTGGCGGGCATGCGCAGTTCATCGAGAGCCGCACGACGCAGATCGCGCACGGCGACACGGCGAAGGAAATCGGCGAGATCGTCGGGCGTTATTGCGACGGCATTGCCATCCGCCAGGTGGATTGGGGCGTGGGCAACCAGTACATCCGCGACGTGGCCAAGTACAGCCGCGTGCCGGTGCTGAATATGCAGTGCGACTGGTATCACCCCTTCCAGGCGCTGGCCGACATGCTGACGATCTTCGAACGGTTTGGGCGCGACGTGCGCGGCAAGACGCTCAATATGTCGTGGGCCTATGCGTCCAGCTACCAGAAGCCGCTCTCCGTGCCGCAGAGCATGATCACGCTGGCGACGCGTTTTGGCATGAACGTGCGCCTGACGCGCCCGCCGGAGTTCAAGCTGATGCCGGAGATCGAGGATTTGGCCCGCGAGAACGCGCGCAAGTCCGGCGGTAGCTTTGAGGTGCTCGACGACTTCGACGCCGGCTTCAAGGGCGCGGACGTGGTCTATCCCAAGAGCTGGGGCGCGACGCTGACCACGACGGACATGCAGGAATCCGCCGACATCGCCAAGAAGTATGTGGACTGGATCGCCGACGAGCGGCGTATGGCGCTGACCAACGACGGCATTTACCTGCACTGCCTGCCCGCCGACCGCAACATCGAAGTGACCGACGCCGTGATTGACGGCCCGCAGAGCCGCGTTTATGACGAGGCGGAGAACCGCCTTCACGTGCAGAAGGCGGTGATGGCGCTGACCATGCGCTGAGCGCGTGGAATAGTGCGCATAGGCCGGTTTTCCCGTGTACTGTATGCGAGCCGATCAACCGTATGTTCGGGGTGGTCGGCTTTCGTATCCTTGATCAATCGCCAGCAAGAGTTATTGAGTCCAACAGCGAGGAAACAATGCCATCTGCACGTACTGCGGTCGTCGCTTTCGGCGGCAACTCCCTGATTCTGGATAAGAACAAGCCTGGGATGGAATACCAGTGGCAGGCTGTGTACGAAACGGCCAAGCATATTGTGGACATGATCCGCGATGGTTGGCGCGTGGTCATCACGCACGGCAACGGGCCGCAGGTCGGGTTCATCCTGCGCCGCAACGAGCTTGCCAACAAGGTCGAGGGGATTCACATGACGCCGATGGATGTCATCGGCGCGGATACCCAGGGCAGCATCGGCTACATGATGCAGCAGGCCCTGGATAATCAACTGCGGGCGGCGGGCATCCGGCGCGGGGTGGTCACTGTGGTGACGCAGACGCTGGTAGACCGCAACGATCCGGCTTTCCAGAACCCCAATAAGCCGATTGGCGGCTTCATGACTGAAGAAGAAGGCAGGCGCTTCAGCGATGAGGGCTGGACGGTGGTCGAGGACGCCGGGCGCGGCTACCGCCGCGTGGTGGCCTCGCCCATCCCGATTGAGATTGTCGAGCTAGATGCGATCAACACCCTGGTCGAGAAGAACTTCGTCGTGATCTGCACTGGCGGCGGCGGCATCCCTGTCATCCGCGACGAAGAGGGCAACCTGAAGGGCGTGAACGCGGTTATTGACAAGGATCGCGGCACGGCGCTGCTGGCCAATGGCCTGAAAGCTGACCTGTTCCTGATCTCCACCGCCGTCGAGAAGGTGGCGCTCAATTTCGGCAAGCCCGATCAGAAAGACCTGGATGTGATGACGCTGGCCGAGGCCCGGCGATACCTGGCCGAGGGACACTTCAAACCGGGCAGCATGGGGCCGAAGATTGAGGCGATCATCAACTTCCTGGAGAGCGGTGGCCCAATGGCGATCATCACCGACCCGGAGAACGTGGCGCGGGCGCTGCGCGGCGAGACGGGCACGCGCGTCGTGCCGGCGTGAGACAACGGTAACCATGCCCCTCAGCGTCCCTGCTTAGTGCTGGAACGGAGCACATAGTTTGAATTCTTTGTTGTCCAGGGGTGCTGCTCTGCGGGTGCGTGCAAAGGTTGTCAGTGGCTCGCTTGACGCTGAGCGGGATAAGGTCGCGTAGGGGCGTATTGCAATACGCCCCTACCGAAGGACATTCCAGCCCTCAGCCTCTGTCATGCATGAGGGGGATGTCTGCCTGTGCTGATGTCTGTCCGCTGACGGCTGAGGGCTATTCTCAAGGGAGCGATTGATGTTCGTCTCTGAACTGCGCTGCGCCGTCTGCGGGCGCTCTTATGCCCCGGACGAGGTGGCCTACACGTGCCCGCACTGCGGGCAGGCGGGCACGCTGGACGTGCTCTACGATATCGGGGCGCTGCAGGCGGCGGTGTCGCGCGAGGACATCGCGCGCAGCGCCGACCCGACGCTGTGGCGCTACTGTTCGCTGCTGCCGCTGCCGTCAGAGGCGGCGATTCCGCCGCTGGCCGTGGGCGGCACGCCGCTCTACGATGCGCCGCGCCTGGCGGCAGACCTGGGCCTGGTGCAGGTCTGGGTTAAGGACGACGGGCGCAACCCCACCGGCTCACTCAAAGACCGGGCGAGCGCGGTCGTCGTGGCCCGGGCGATGGCCCAGGGCATCGAGGTCGTGACGACGGCCAGCACGGGCAACGCGGCGGCGGCTCTGGCTGGTCTGGCGGCCAGCGTGGGGCTGCCCGCCGTAATCTTCGTGCCGGCGTCCGCTCCCGAAGCCAAGATCGCCCAACTGCTCACCTATGGCGCGCATGTGTTGTTGGTGCAGGGCAACTACGACAACGCCTTCGACCTGGCGGTGGAAGCCTCCGAGCGGTATGGCTGGTACAACCGCAATACGGGCATGAACCCCTACACGGTCGAGGGCAAGAAGACCGTCGCCTACGAGATCGCCGAGCAGCTTGGATGGCAAGTGCCGGATGTGGTTGTGCTGAGCGTGGGCGACGGCAATATCATCACCGGGGTGCACAAGGGCTTCAGTGACTTGCTGGCGCTGGGCTGGATTGAGCGGATGCCGCGCCTGATCGGCGTGCAGGCGGACGGCAGCGCGGCCTGCTACCAGGCGTGGAAGACCGGCGCGGACCCGGCTACCATGCCCCCCATCGCCTCGCAAACCGTCGCTGACAGCATCGCCGCCGACCTGCCGCGCGACCGCGTGCGGGCTGTGCGCGCCGTGCGTGAAACAGGTGGGGCGTTCGTCTCCGTCCCCGACGACGCGATTCTGGCGGGCATCCCCGTGCTGGCGCAGCTGAGCGGCGTCTTCGCCGAGCCGGCGGCGGCGGCGACGTATGCGGGCGTGCGCGCGGCGCTGGCCGAAGGGCACATCCAGCCGGGTGACCGCGTCGTGCTGCTGGTCACCGGCAATGGCCTGAAAGACATCAAGAGCGCGATGCGCGTGGCGGGGGCCGGACACCCAGTGGCACCGGACATCGCCGAAGTCGAGAAGGTGCGCCAGGCGCTGGGCTTGCCGACGTTCCGTTAGGACGGGCGCAGGTCGCGCCAGGGCGGGCAACCGGGTACAATGGTGCCAGGTCGCAGCGCAAGATAATGGGAGGCCAATGAGCACACATCCGGTGATTTCTGTCGTCGCTCCGGTTTACAACGAAGAGCCGATCATTGACGAGCTGTACCGGCGTCTGATAGAGGTGCTCGACAGCACCGGCGAGACGTGGGAGCTGGTCATGGTCAACGACGGAAGCTTCGATGGCTCTGCCGCCAAGATGCGCGCGCTCGTTGAGCGCGATCCACGCGTGCGCGTGGTCAATTTCGCGCGCAACTTCGGCCACCAGAATGCCGTCACTGCCGGGCTAGACCACGCGCGCGGCGACGCCGTGATCGTCATTGACGCCGATCTGCAAGACCCCCCAGAGGTGATCCTGGAACTCCTGGCGAAGTGGCGCGAGGGGTACCACGTGGTTTATGCTGTCCGCTCGGAACGCAAGGGCGAGACGTGGTTCAAGACGTTCACGGCCAAGCTCTTCTACCGGCTGATCTATCGCATCACCGACGTGGATATTCCGGTGGACACCGGCGACTTCCGCTTGATGGATCGCCAGGTGGTCAACGCGCTGAACGCCATGCGCGAGCACAACCGGTTCATTCGCGGGCTGACAAGCTGGATCGGTTTCCGGCAGACGGGCGTGGACTACGTCCGGCAGGAGCGGTTCGCCGGCGAGACCAAGTATCCCCTGAAGAAGATGGTTCGCTTCGCGCTGGATGCCATCACCGGCTTCTCGTACTTCCCTCTGCAGGTGGCGATCTACGCCAGCCTGGTGCTGGCGCTGATCGCTGTGCTGGCTATTCCCCTGGTGGCGATCCTGCGTCTGACGGGCAGCAACATCCAATTCGAGGGGCAGGCGACTACATTGGTCGTCGTGCTGCTGGTCAGCTCGTTCCAGTTGTTTTTCTTCTTCATCATGGGCCAGTACATCGCGCGCATCTATGATGAGGTGCGCCGCAGGCCGCTTTATGTGGTCGCGGACTTGTGGGAAAAACAGCCGGAAGGAACGCGAGACGGTGCGGCTGCCGGGGCGCAACCGGCCCAGTTGCCGGGCGAGCAGGCGGCTCCTGCAGCAGAGCGGGGTGAGCAGAGTCGTTAGCGTGGAAGAGGTGTGGGGGTGACCGGGAGCGTGCCGCCAGAAGATAAGGGCAAGCCCGCTGATGTTGAGCGGGTGCAGGAGTACCAGCGGTTGGTGCTCGAATATGAGGCGCTGGATGAAGAGATTGACGCGCTGATCGCGCAGCATCACGGCGCGACAGAGTATATGCCCGACGAAGCGTATCAACGCTACCGCGAGCTGGCCAACCATCGCGACTACGTCTACAACCAGATGAAGCGCCTGGAGCGCGAGATTTTCCCAGATGATGAGATGCCCTGAAACGGGCCAACTGGCTCGCTGGGCACACAATCGAGCAAGCAGTTTTCACTCGGCGGCTTTTGGGGAGTGCCACTAGCCCAGTTCAGTCTAACAGGAGTCTTGACCGTGGAAGAACGAAAGCTGATCACTGGCCCGACTTTTGAAGAGATGCTGCATCCGCATCTGATTGATCCAGAGATTCGGGCGAAAGCACACGAAGCGCGGACGACCGATCCCTTGGCATCTATCAACCTCTTCAATATCTCGTGGCGCGACATCACCAACAAGATTCAGTACGCTGTGCTCCCCCCGCAGCTTACAGGGATTGACACACCCATCGCTGTGCTGACCAGCACGCACTTCCCGACGCGCAGCCACAAGGTGGGCGCGACGTATTCGGTGCTGCTGGAAAAAGAGTTGTTTGGTGATGTAGACCCCTGGAAGCACACGCTGATCTGGCCCTCAACGGGCAACTACGGCATTGGCGGGGCCTATGTCGCCGGGCGCATGGGCTGCAAGAGCATCGTCATCCTGCCGGAAGAGATGAGCAAAGAATTTGCTTTGTACCAAAACTACCCAAACCCGTTC
>DYGW01000198.1 GCA_020724485.1 Thermoflexus sp.
ACCCTATTTCGCAGTTCGCAATCCGCAATCCGCAATTCCCCTCACCGCCCGTTGACGCGCTGTATGCCCTCGACCCTATTTCGCAGTTCGCAATCCGCAATCCGCAATTCCCCTCACCGCCCGTTGACGCGCTGTATGCCCTCGACCCTATTTCGCAGTTCGCAATCCGCAATCCGCAATTCCCCTCACCGCCCGTTGATGCGCTTCATGCCTTCCATGAGCACCTGGCTCACCTCTGGCCGGGTGAACTCGACGGGCAGCATCTCGCCGCGCGCCAGCATTTCGCGCACCTGCGTGCCGCTGAGGAAGACCCACGACTCGCGCCCGTGCGGGCACGTCTTGGCCGTGACGACGGCTTCGCACTGGCGGCAGTAGAAGGCGTGCTCGAAGAACAGCGGGGTGATACCCAGCGCCGCCGGGTCAAACTCGTCGAAGATTAGGTGCGCGTCGTAGGAGCCGTAGTACTTGCCCACGCCCGCGTGATCGCGCCCGACGATGAAGTGCGAGCAGCCGTAGTTCTTGCGGGCGATGGCATGGAAGATCGCCTCGCGCGGGCCAGCGTAGCGCATCGCCGCCGGGAAGACGTTGAGCAGCACGCGGTCGAGCGGGTAGTACGTGCTGAGAATGGCCTGGTAGCTGGCGATGCGCACCTCGGCGGGCACGTCGTCGGCCTTCGTCTCGCCGACCAGCGGGTGCAGCATCAGCCCGTCCACCACTTCCAGCGCCACCTTTTGCAGGTACTCGTGGGCGCGGTGAATCGGGTTGCGCGTCTGGAAAGCGACCACGCGCCGCCAGCCGCGCTCGGCGAAGAGTCGGCGCGTCTCGGCGGGCGTCAGGCGGATGTCGCCGAAGGTGGTCACCACCTCTTTGGGGCGGTCGAAGAGCCAGATGTCCCCGGCCAGGCACATGTCGCCCTGCTCGTAGATGCGCGCGACGCCGGGGTGCGCGTCCTCGGTCGTGCGGTAGACCTGCTGCGCCTCAACCGCCTTGTCATAGCGGAATTTCTCGCTGACGGCCAGCACGCCGAGCAGCCGCTCGCCGCCGGGGGCGTCGGGGTCTGGCTCGGCCAGGGCCACCGTCTCGCCGATGGCGATGCGCCCGGCCAGCGCGTCCTCGACGGCCAGCGTCACGGGCACCGTCCAGGGCAGGCCGTTGTCCAGGTGCATGTCGTGAACGACCGCCCGGTAATCCGCCTGGCCCATGAAGCCGGTCAGCGGGCTGTAGACGCCGGTGGCGATGCACTCGATGTCAGCGGTGTTGAGCGGGCTGAGCGGCACGTGCGTCATACCCTGGGCGCGCTCGCGCATCACGTCGCGCAGCGCGCCGTCCAGCAAGCGATTGACCAGCACGCCACCGTGCGGGGGAATCAGTCGGAACGAGTTACTATGTCCAGTCATCTCCAGGCCCTTCAATAGGATCGCTGCGCGAGAACAGCGCGCCTTCCAGCGGCGCATTGTACCGTGCCAGGCGCGGATTGGCTACGGCGCGCTGTACGGGGGTGCACGAACGGGTTGCTGGGCAATCGCCAGAACGCCTCTATCCCCCAACGCCCACGCCCCAAGATTAGAATCCGCCTAGAAAAGTGCCCTTCACACCCAGTTCTGTCTAGAATTAAGCAAGGAATTGTCGTAGAATTTCACCCTTCACACCGCCCAGGAGAGAGGCCAGGCGTATGCTGTTGCGCACGCGCTTTCGCAAGATTCTCCGCGACATCTGGTCGCGCAAGGTCCGCACCCTGCTGGTCTCCAGCAGCATTTTCGTCGGCGTGTTTGGCGTCGTCACGCTCTTCTCGACCGGCGAAATCCTGATCAACCAGCTAGAGCGCGACATCCAGCAAGACCGGCTGGCGATGATCCGCGTCGTGCTGACCGTCAGCGCCGGGACGCAGGTGGACAACGAGGCGTCGCTGGCGGCGCTGCGCGCCCTGCCCGGCGTGACCGCCGTCGAAGGGCGCGCCGTCTATCCCTTGCTGTGGAAGCTGCCCGGCGAAGACCGCTTCCGCGATGGCACGCTGGCCGCCTATAGCGCCCTGTTCGACGAACTCACGCTGGAGCCGCCGCGCCTGGTCGAGGGCGTGTTCCCCGTCGCCGGGCAGGGCCAGATCGCCATCGAGCGGCGCATGGCCGAGCGTTGGGGCCTGGGCGTCGGCGACGACCTGGACGTGCGCATCCTGCGCGGGGGGCAGGGCGGCGAGATCGTGTCCGAGACGTATACTGTCTCCGGCATCCTGTTCCAGGCGTATGGCGAGCAGACCGGCCCCGGTCTGGCTCCCAGCGATACGCTGGTCTTCGCCGCCTACGACGACGCGCAGCACATCGCCGGCTTCACCGGGCTGAGCCACATCTACGCCCGCTTCATTGACTTCCCGACCGCCGAGGCCGAGACAGTCGCCTTCCAGGCGGCCATCGCCCAGCAGACGCCCTACGTGCCCGCTTTCACCAACATCGAAGACCCGGCGGCGAGTTCCCTGATCGAGACCACGCGCACTACCAACCGCATCCTGGTCATCCTGGCGATGGTGGCCCTGGTCGTGTCCGGCTTCCTGGTCGTCAACGTGGTCAACTCGATTGTCGTCGAGCAGCGGCGGCAGATCGGGGTGATGAAGTCGCTGGGCGCGACGCGCTTCGACAACTTCGTGATCTACGCTGGCATCGCCCTCAACTACGGCGTGATCGGCGTGATCCCCGGCGTGCTACTGGGCATCCCCGGCGGCTACTTCGCCGCGCAGGGCCTGGCCGCGCAAAGCAACACGATCATCGAGGAGTTCAGCCTCTCGCCGACGGGGATCATCCTGGGCGTCATCGTCGGGCTGGCCGTGCCCTTTCTGGCGGCCATCCTGCCTGTCTACAACGGCACGCGGGTGACCATCCTCGAGGCCATGACCGACTTCGGCATCGAGTCCGACTATGGCAAAGGGCTGCTCGCCCGCCTGATCCGGCGCGTCCCGCTGCCGATCACGCTGCGCCAGGCGGTCAACAACGTCAACCAGAAGAAGTTCCGGCTGGCCCTGACAGGTACGACGCTGACCGTCGCCGTCGGCGCGTTCATGGGCATCTTTGCCGTGTTCTCGTCGCTGAGCAGCGTGGTGGAGGATGTGTTCGCCGCCTTTGGCAGCCAGGCGTCTGTGGCACCCAACGAGGGCCTGCCCTTCGAGACGGTGCGCGACCTGGTGATGGCCGGCGACTTCCAGGCGCGCCTGGCCGAGAAGGGCCTGCTGGCCGTGCGCTCCATTGATCCCGGCGCGAATCTGGCCATCGAGATCGAGGGCTACAACCCGCCACCGATCAACGCCGGGCCGCCAGGCATCTTTGCCTTCGGCCTGAACACCGCCAACCCCGACCTGATCTCGCTGAACCTCAAAGCGGGCGAGGACTGGCGCGGTAGCCCGGATATGGACGGCGTGGTGGTCGCCTCGCGCATCGCTGACTTGATGGGCAAGGGCGTGGGCGACTCCATCGTCATCATCGCCGGCGGCAACCGCGACACGTTCGTGATCCGGGGCATTGCCAGCTACCCGTTCGACACCGTGTGGATGAAGTGGGAAACGCTGGCCCAGCTGGGCGGGCTGGTGCTCAACGCGCCGAACGCGCATTCCTACGCGATGGGCACGACGTTCGTCACGGTGGACGGCTACGCCGGGTCGCTCGCTGGGCAGACGGGCATCCTGGGCATGACCACCACGCCCGACGACCAGATGAGTCGCCTGCTCAGCCTGACCGCCGGGCGGCTGTACGCGCCGGGCCAGCGCGAGATCATCATCAGCGAGGAGTTGACCGAAGCGGGGGGCTACGCCGTCGGCGACGCGCTGACTCTCACCCTGGGCGGGCGCAGCGACGTTTACACCGTCGCTGGCATCTTTGAGCTGCCCGCCCAACTCGACGACAACCCGGAGCACCCGCGCGACGTAATCGGCATGTACTGGGAAGACCTGGCCGCGCTCGAAGGCCGCTCCACGCTCGGCGACATCTATCCGAACTCGATCAGCATCACGCTGGACGGCGAGGACCCAACCGTCGCCCAGGTGGACGCTGTGAACGAGGAGATCAACGAGCTACTGCTAGCCAACGGCATCACCGCCAACTTCACCAACTGGGTAGAGTTCCAGGAGACGATCACCAGCTTCATCCTGGTCTTCAACATCATCCTCTACCTGGCCGCCGCGCTGATCGCAGCGGTGGGGGCCATCGGCCTGCTGACCAGCCTCTCGATGAGCGTGTTCGAGCGCCAGAAGGAGATCGGCGTGATGCGCTCGGTCGGCGCGACTTCGGGCACGGTGGCCATGCAATTCCTGGTCGAGGGCATCACCGTTGGCGTGGCGGCGTGGGCGTTTGGCATCCCGCTCGGCTACGTGATCAGCCGGGGATTGATCGCCGCGCTGCCGTTCGAGACGTTTGGCATCGGCTTCCCCCCGCAGACGATGGTCTTCGGGCTGGTTGGGATGCTGGCCGTGGTGACGGTCGCCAGCCTGTGGCCGTCGCTGTCCGCCGCGCGCAAGACCGTTTCCGACATCTTGCGCTACCAGTAGAACGGGGGCACACTGGGAGTCGGGAGTGCGCGACGCCAGACTTCCGAAGTCTGCCGAGACTTCGGAAGTCTGATCCGGGCGCAGCAGGGTAGCGCGTCCACAGACTCACGACTCATGACTCTTAACTCACCACTCGCAGAGCAGCGCATGGTCCGCCCGCCAATCGCCCGCGCTCAATGGCGGCGCTTGATCAGGTACGTGCGACCGTACAGGGACTTGCTGGCCATTGCCCTGCTGGCGCGGATGATCGCCAGCGGCGTGTTCCTGGCGCTGCCAGCGCTGATCCAGCGCGTCGTTGACTCGGCGCTGAGTTCCGGCGAGATGGCCCGCCTGAACGCGAGCATCCTGCTCATGCTGGCCTTGTTCGCCTTGATTGCAGTCGCTTCGATGGCTGGCAACTATTACACGAATGTCGCCGGGGAGCGCGTGGTCAACGACCTGCGCCGCCAGCTTTACGCCCACCTGCAAAGCCTGTCGCTGCGTTTCTTCAGCGAGCAGCGCGTTGGCAACTTGGTCAGCCGCCTGACCGGCGACGTGACCACCGTCCGCCGCCTGCTGACCGCCGACCTGGTGCGCCTGACGCGCCACGTGCTGACCATCGCTGGCGGCGTGCTGGTCATGCTGCTGCTCAACTGGCGGCTGACGCTGTTCATCATCGCCGGCGTGCCCGTGATCATCGTCGTGGCGCTGGTCATCAGCCGGCTGGCGCGGCGCGGCGGGCGGCGCGTGCAGGATCAGGTGGCGGAGACGGCCAGCATCGCCGCCGAAGTCTTCCAGAACGTGCGCAGCGTCAAGGGCTTCGTCCGTGAGGACTACGAGACGGCCCGCTACACCCAGGCGACGGAGAATGTGCTGGGGGCGGCGCTGCGCCAGGCGCGCATCCACGCGCTGCTCAATCCGCTGGTGGATTTCCTGTTCCTGGTCACCATCGCGCTGATCGTGTGGTACGGCGGGCGCGAGGTCATGGCCGGGCGGCTGAGCAGCGGCGAACTGGTCGCCTTCCTGGTCTACGCGGGTGTCGTCGGGCAGATGTTCGCTGAACTGGCGGGGATGGCCGCCCAGTTCCAGGAGGCGCTCGGCGCGACCGAGCGCGTCTTCGAACTGCTCGACACCGTCCCCGACGTGCAGGACGCGCCCGGCGCGGCCACGCTGGATGACGTGGACGGGCGTATCACCTTCGAGCATGTGTCGTTCACCTACGACGAGCGCCAGCCGGTGCTGCGCGACATCAGTCTGGACATTGCGCCGGGCGAGATTCTGGCGCTGGTCGGGCCGAGCGGCTCTGGTAAGAGCACCGTCTTCAACCTGATCCCGCGCTTCTACGACGTGACCTCCGGCGCGGTGTGTATTGACGGGCGCGATGTGCGCGCCGTGACGCAAGCCAGCCTGCGCGCGCAGATCGCCATCGTCCCCCAGGAAACGCTGCTGTTCAGCGGCAGCATCCGCGAGAACATCCTCTACGGGCGGCTGGACGCCAGCGCAGACAAGCTGATCGCCGCCGCCGAAGCCGCCAACGCGCACGGCTTCATCACCGGCCTGCCGGACGGCTACGAGACGACCGTCGGCGAGCGCGGTGTCCGGCTGAGCGGCGGGCAGCGTCAGCGCATCGCCATCGCGCGGGCCATCCTCAAAGACCCGCGCATCCTGCTGCTCGACGAGGCAACGTCCAGCCTGGACAACGAGAGCGAACAGCTTGTGCAGGAGGCGTTGGAGCGGCTGATGCAGGGGCGCACGACCGTGATTATCGCTCACCGGCTGAGCACGATCCGTGTGGCACACCGCATCGCCGTGCTGCAGCGCGGGCGGCTTGTCGAGCTAGGGCCGCACGAGGAACTCATGGCGCGCGGCGGGCTGTACGCGCGGCTGTACGAGATGCAATTCCGCGAGATTGACCTGCTGGCCGACGGCGCGCGCTGAAGCGCGTCAGGGGCGCATGCGGGGGTTCTTCCGCAGGGGCGTATAGCAATACGTCCCTGCGAGCTTGCGGTGTACATGCCCTTTGCCTGGCAAAGTGAGTGCGGGGGAGATCAACGCATCAAGGTGAAGTCCCTCCCGCTGGCGCTGCCCCTGTTACCACACAATGGCCTTGAGCCAGTAGGCCTGGGCTGGGTTGCTGAAAAAGCCACCAAACACCACGGTGTACAGCGCATCCGCCGGGGCATCAACTGGCACCGGGAACGTGAACGAACTGGAGGCACCCACCGGCAAGTTGAGTGCCAGAATCACTTCTTCATCGTCATCGGTGTAGCTGCCGGGCACAAGCCCCAGCGTAATAAACAAAGTGTCGGTCAGATCGACCAGGTCGAGCGTGACCGTGATGTTCTGGCCTGGATCGGCCCGCAGCGAATGGGTATAGACAGCGAGAGCTTCGCATAACCCCTAACAAGGGGCCAGGATTCGAGAACGAGCATGAAT
>DYGW01000199.1 GCA_020724485.1 Thermoflexus sp.
GGACAATGGCGAAACTGGAAGACCTTACGCGCGGCGTACAGGTCAAAGGAATTGATCCGCATCAACTGGTGACGGTGATCGACATCCAGTGGCATGGGGCAAACGCAGTAGAGCTCTTCTTCAAGCGGGCAGATGGGCAGCCGGGCACTCAGCTGCTGTTCCGCGACAGTGAGTCCACGCTGGAGATCGCTCAAGCGGGTCGACGCTGGAGCTTCGATGGCCAAGGCCACCTGCTGCGCCTCGCATCGGAAGCGTACCGCATCCGCTTGGCGCACCTCTTCGACCCCGTGCTGGCGGTCCACACCTCCCTGATCGAACCGCTCCCTCACCAGATCACAGCTGTGTACGACGAAATGCTCACCCGCCAGCCGCTGCGTTTTCTACTGGCTGATGATCCCGGCGCGGGCAAGACAGTGATGGCTGGGCTGCTCATCAAGGAGCTGGTCGTGCGCGGCGACGTGCAGCGCTGTCTGATCTGCGTGCCCGGGAGTCTGTGCGAGCAGTGGCAGGACGAACTCTGGTTCAAGTTCCAGCTCCCCTTCCACATCCTGACCCGCGACACCGTTGAAGCATCACGGACTGGGAACCCGTTCACCGAGCACGACCTGGTCATCATCCGCCTGGATCAGGTGAGCCGGAACGAGGAACTGCAAGCCAAGTTGAAAGTGACCGACTGGGATCTGGTCGTCTGCGACGAGGCACATAAGCTGTCAGCATCCTTCTTCGGCGGCGAACTCAAGGAGACGAAGCGTTACAGGCTCGGCAAGGTCCTGGGCGGGCTGACACGCCATCTCCTGCTGATGACCGCCACGCCGCACAACGGCAAGGAAGAGGACTTCCAGTTGTTCCTGACCCTGCTAGACGCCGACCGCTTCGAGGGCCGCTTCCGCGACGGCGTGCATACCGTAGATGTCTCCGACCTGATGCGCCGTATGGTCAAGGAAAGCCTGCTCAAGTTCGATGGCAAACCCCTGTTCCCCGAACGGCGAGCCTACACGGTCGACTACGCGCTGTCCGACGCTGAAGCCCAGCTTTACCACGCCGTCACCGAATACGTCCGCGAGGAGTTCAACCGGGCCGACCAACTTGAGAACGGTGGGCGGAGAGGCACGGTTGGCTTTGCGCTAACCATTCTCCAGCGGCGCCTGGCCTCCTCACCGGAAGCCATCTACCGATCATTGCAACGCCGCCGCAAACGGCTCGAAGACCGACTGCGCGAAGAGCGCGTGCTCAAACGCGGCGCGGATCTCTCGGTAGACGCTGACATCCCCCTGTTCAGCGAAGAAGACCTGGATGACCTCGATGACGCGCCGGATGCCGAAGTGGAAGCGATTGAAGAAGCGGTCATAGACCAGGCGACCGCCGCCCGGACCATCGCCGAGCTTGAGCTTGAGATCGAGCGCCTGCGCCAGCTCGAAGCGATGGCCGCGCGCGTGCGGCACAGTGGACTGGATCGCAAGTGGGAAGAACTCGCCAGCCTGATGCAGACCAGCGAAGCCATGGTCGACCCTGAGCGGGGGCGCAGCAAGCTGATCGTCTTCACCGAGCACCGCGACACGCTCAACTATCTGCACGGGCGCATCACCACGCTGCTGGGGCGCAGTGAGTGCGTGGTCTGCATGCATGGTGGCATGGTCCGCAAGGAGCGCCGCACCGTCGAAGAGCAGTTCCGCAACGATCCGGACGTGCTGGTGCTAGTAGCGACCGACGCGGCGGGCGAAGGCATCAACCTCCAGCGCGCGCACCTGATGGTCAACTACGATCTGCCCTGGAATCCCAACCGCCTGGAACAGCGCTTCGGGCGCATCCACCGCATCGGCCAGACCGAAGTCTGCCACCTGTGGAATCTGGTCGCTGGAGAGACGCGCGAGGGGTACGTCTACCGGCGGCTGCTGGACAAGCTCGAAGTCGAGCGGCAGGCGCTCAACGGCCAGGTCTTCGACGTGCTCGGACATCTCTTCAACGAGACGCCGCTGCGCAAGCTGCTGGTCGAGGCGATCCGCTACGGCGAACAGCCAGACGTGCGCGCCAGGCTGGAGCAGGCGGTGGACAACGCACTAGACCGCGAGCACGTGCGGGACCTGCTCGAAACCCGCTCCCTGGCAACTGAGAGCCTGGATGTCTCGCGCATCATGCGCATCCGCGAGGACATGGAGCGCGCTGCCGCCCGTCGCCTCCAGCCGTACTACATCCAGTCCTTCTTTGTCGAGGCATTCCAACACCTGGGTGGGACGATCCGCGAGCGCGAGCCGGGCCGCTACCAGATCACCCACGTCCCGGCAGCCATCCGCAACCGTGACCGCCTTGTCGGCACCGGCGCGCCCGTGCTCAAGCAGTACGAGCGCATCTGCTTCGACAAGCCGCTGATCAGCGTGCCCGGCAAGCCGCTGGCGACCTTCGTCTGCCCCGGTCATCCCCTGCTCGATGCGACCATTGACCTGGTGCTCGAACGCTACCGCGACCTCCTCAAGCGCGGCGCCGTGCTGGTTGACCCGACCGATCCCGGCACTGATGTGCGTGTCCTGTTCTACCTCCAGCAGGAAATCCACGACGCGCGGCCAGCGCGCGGCGGCGACCGGCACCTCATTTCGCAGGAGGTGCATTTCGTCGAGATGGACGGCCAGGGCCGCGTGCGCAATGCGGGAGGCGCGCCCTACCTGGACTACCGCCCGGCGGCCGACGAGGAGATTGCCGCCGTGCAGCCGGCCCTCGAAGCAGACTGGCTGGCCGCCGACAACCTGGAAGCAACCGCCGTCAGCCATGCCATTCAGGAGCTGATCCCGCGCCACCTGGCCCGCGTGCGGCAGCGCCGCGAGGAGCTGATCGACAAGACCGTCGCGGCGGTGCGCGAGCGACTGACCAAGGAGATCAACTACTGGGACTTCCGCGCCAACGAACTGCGCGCCCAGGAACAGGCCGGGCGGCCCAATGCCAAAATCAACTCCGCGCGGGCGCGGCAGCGAGCCGACGAGCTTGAGGCGCGGCTGCAGCGGCGCATGGAGGAGCTCGAACAGGAGCGGCAGATCGCCGCCTCGCCGCCGGTGATCGTGGGCGGCGCGCTGATCGTCCCGGCGGGGCTGCTGTGGGGCGAACGCATCCCCGAGACCGAGCGCGACCGGCGCATCACTGAGCAGATCGCCATGCGCGCGGTGATGGACGCCGAGATCGCGCTGGGCAACTCGCCGCGCGACGTGAGCGCCGACAAGCTCGGCTACGACATCGAAAGCCGCGACGGGCAGACCGGCCAACTGCGCTTCATCGAGGTCAAGGGACGGCGAGCCGGTGCGGAGACGGTGACCCTCACCTATAATGAGATTAGGGCGCTGTGCAACCGGCCCGACACCGGCATCCTGGCCATTGTGGAAGTGGATGGCGACGGGCGAGCGCATCCGCCCCGTTACATTCGCGGCGCGTTCGACCGAGAACCCCATTTTTCCGTCGCCAGTGTGAACTATAATATGGATGAGTTGTCAGCAATGAGTGAGGAGCCAAACTAATGGTCGTTCAACTAAACATCCCCTACGAGACGCTGGTCACACTGGTTGAGCAGCTTCCGGCAAAACAGCAGCAGGATTTGCTGGTCCGCCTGCTGCAAACGACCAGAACACGCCCACTCTCTAGAGAAGAGAAGCTGGCGCTATTTCACGCCAGCATCCTAAGCGTGCCGGTCAATGAAGCCCCTTCGATACGCCGCGAAGACTGGTACGATGACGATGCCCGCTGAAGCGTTTGTAGACACCAATGTCCTCTTGCGCGCTTTTCACAGCACATTCCCCGAACACCAGCGTGTGCGGGCGATGGTTGACCAACTGCTCGGCGAGGACTGCGAACTGTGGATCAGCCGCCAGGTGATTCGCGAGTACCTGGTACAAATGACCCATCCCAATACGTTCGCGCCGCCGCTGGCGATTGAACAGGTGATCCGGCAGTTAGCACAGATCGAGACGCTGTTTCGCATCGCGGATGACACGCCCGACGTAACGGCGCACCTGCTGGCGCTGCTGCAGACGTATCACACGCGCGGCAAGCAGATCCACGACGCCAATGTCGTGGCGACGATGCTCGCCAACAGCATTGACACACTCCTGACACTCAACCTCGCCGATTTCCAGCGCTTTGAGGACCGCATTACGATTCTCACACCTGATACAGCAGCTTAAAGCCGGGATTTACGATGACCCCACGCAAAAAACTGATCGAAGTCGCGCTGCCGCTCGAAGCGATCAACGTCGCCAGCGCCCGCGAGAAGTCCATCCGCCACGGCCACCCCAGCACGCTGCACCTGTGGTGGGCGCGCCGACCGCTGGCCGCCTGCCGCGCGGTGATCTTCACCTCGCTGGTGGCCGACGACGGGCGGCCCTATCCGCCGCGCTACATTCGCGGCGTGTTCGACCACGAGCCGGAATTCCCGATTGCGAACGTGAACGTCAATTTGCGCGAGTTACTGGAAATGAGTGAGGAAGCGAGGTAAGAGAGGGATGAGCCAGAAGCCCTCCAAGAAATTCAGGATCAACGAGCAGACACGACTGCATACCTTTTTCTTGAATCCGTACGAAAACGAACGCTTCACACGCTGCCCGAAATGTGGTGCGCTGACCAAAGCGCGCAAAAAGGTGTTTGTGATCCACATTGAGCCGGGGCAACTGCTCAACTTGAACATGACGGGACGCTACTGCCCGGCCTGTGACCTGATGATTCTGCATAAAGATGTGGTCGAGGGTCTGATGGCGGCTGCCTTTACCCAGATTAATCCCTCGATTATTGGCAATGAGTACCTGATTATGGGTACGCTGGACCGCAAAACATGGCTCGACATTCAGGCACAACCCCACAACTACAGTTTGGTGTTTGACAATCTGCACGTTTTCAAACACGTCGTCAAGTTTGAACCGGAGCATTATGGGTGGGTGCCCGATCCCACGCTGAAGAAAGAAAAGACTGAATGACCCCACGCAAAAAACTGATCGAAGTCGCGCTGCCGCTCGAAGCGATCAACGTCGCCAGCGCCCGCGAGAAGTCCATCCGCCACGGCCACCCCAGCACGCTGCACCTGTGGTGGGCGCGGCGACCGCTCGCCGCCTGCCGCGCGGTGATCTTCACCTCGCTGGTGGATGACCCGGACGACCCCAGCGCTCCACCGGACTTCGTCGCCGCGTGCCGCAAGCTGCCCGCGCGCAAGAACGCCCTGGTCGAGGACACGCCACGCCAGCGTCTCTTCGACTTCATCGAACTGCTGGTGCAGTGGGAGAGCACCACCGATGAGGAAGTGCTCGAAACGGCGCGCGAGCTGATCCGGCTGTGCACGGACGGCAACCCGCCGCCGCTGCTCGATCCCTTCGCGGGCGGCGGCTCGATCCCGCTGGAGGCGCAGCGTCTGGGTCTGGAGGCCCATGCCAGCGACCTGAACCCGGTCGCGGTGATGATCAACAAGGCGCTGATCGAAATCCCGCCGCGCTTCGCGGGCAAGCCGCCCGTGAACCCACGCGACCGCAAGAAGATTGGCGCGCAGACAGGCTGGAAGGGGGCGCAGGGCTTGGCCGCCGACGTGCGCTATTACGGCGAGTGGATGCGCGACCGGGCCTCGGAGCGCATTGGCCATCTCTACCCAAAGGGACCGAACGGCGAGACGGTGATCGCCTGGCTGTGGGCGCGCACGGTGAAATGCCCGAATCCGGCGTGCGGGGCGCAGATGCCGCTTGCCCGGAGCTTTGTGCTCAGTAAGAAGAAGGGACGCCATGCCTGGGTGAAAGCCCATGTAGACCCCGAAACCCGCAGTATCTCTTTTGAAGTTCGGGACAAGCCGTTGTTCATTATTGGACAGTCCAGACTAGGGGAGGCGGTACTTGCCCCAGAGGGCACCGTCAACCGGCGCGGCGCGACGTGTATCGCCTGCGGCAGCCCCGTGCCCTTCGAGCACGTCCGCGCGGAGGGCAAAGCCGGGCGCATGGGCGCGCAACTGATGGCGATTGTCACCGAGGGTCGAGATGGGCGGAGCTACTACGCGCCCACGCCGGAACACGAGCGGATTGCCGCACAGGTGGCGATCCCTGCTGACGCGCCCGACACCGACCTGCCAGAACAGGCGCTCGGTTTCCGCGTGCAGCTATACGGCATGACCAAACACCGCGACCTCTTCACCCCGCGCCAACTCGTCGCGCTGACGACCTTCAGCGACCTGGTGGGCGAGGCGCGCGAACTTATCTACGCGGATGCGCTGGCCGCCGGTCTGCCCGATGACGGCGTGCCCCTGCGCGACGGCGGCTCCGGTGCGCGGGCGTACGCCGAGGCGGTGAGCGTGTACCTGGCGTTTGCGGTGGATCGTCTCGCGGAAAAGTGCAACACTCTCTCAAGCTGGCAGAACACCGCGGACAAAGTCCGCGGTGTGTTCGCGTGCCAAGCTATTGCGATGGTGTGGGACTATGCCGACGTGAATCCATTTTCAAGCTCTACGGGCAACTTCGGTGACGCCATAGAGTGGGTAGCTGAGGTCGTAGAATCGAGCTTCTTGAATTGTGACAGTAATATTTTAATTAATAGCGCAATCCAACAGGACGCAGCCCAGATTCCGCCAATCTCGACTTTGCGTATAGTCTCGACCGATCCGCCCTACTACGACAATATTGGCTATGCTGACCTTTCGGATTTCTTCTACGTTTGGATGCGGCGCAGCCTGCGGGATATTGTACCTGGTGTTTTTGGCACACTACTCGTGCCCAAAGAGCCGGAACTTGTGGCTACTCCCTACCGCTTCAGTGGCGATAAGAACGCCGCAGATCGGCACTTCGAGGAAGGATTAGGGCAAGCATTCGTTAACATGTACTACTAGGCTTCTTGGCGAACACTTTCCAGGTAGGCATTGACGGTCTCGAT
>DYGW01000200.1 GCA_020724485.1 Thermoflexus sp.
GGGGGCGGCGAGGCGCGTTAGCGCGGAGCGGGGGTGAGGTAAAGTGTAGCACTGTTCCACATCCGTGGCATTCTTGATGCCCGTTCACCCCTGAATCCACACAAGGAGAACCGCATGAAATACACCGGCGTCATCACACGGATTCAACGGGGCCGGGCGGACGTGACTCTGATCGTCCAGACGCCCATCGGTCTGCGCGGCGTCGCCCTGGACAGGGCGCTCTGGACGCAAATCCTCGCCGATTTCGCTCAACCGCCGGACGCCGCGCTGACCGGCTGGACAGTCGAGTACGACCCAGAGCACGGCGACCTCGAAGTCATCGCGCCCCCGGAGTCCTTCCCCGACGGGACGGACAGCGCCAGCGACCCGGACGAAGCGGGTTTGCGCAGGGAAGGCGACCGCTAACCGTCAGCCCCCCACCCTCCCAGCGGGAGTACAATGGTGGCGTAGCGATTGAGTGAGAGAGCCTTCGCCATGCGCCGATTCTTCGCACGCCTCTGGAAAGCCTGGAAGGGCAGCCGTCGCCGGGTGAAGATCGCCGCCTTCCTGAGCGCGATTCTCCTCGGCGCAATGGCTGCGCTCTATGCCTGGGTATTCGCCGGGCTGCCGGATGTAGCGGCCATTGAGGGGGGCATGGCCCTGCCCAGCACACGCATCTACGACCGGGGGGGCCGCCTGCTCTACCAGATCGCCGACCCGCAGACGGGCGTCAACCAGGTGGTCGCGCTCGCCGACCTGCCAGCGTGCATGATCCAGGCGACGCTGGCTACCGAAGACGCTAATTTCTACAAGCATCCCGGCGTAGATGTCGAGGGCATCGCCCGCGCCCTGTGGATCAACGTGCGCGGCGGCGAGGTCGTCGCCGGGGGCAGCACGATCACCCAGCAGGTCGCGCGCAACCTGCTGCTCGACCCGCAGCAGCGCGCCGAGCGCACGCTGCGCCGCAAGCTGCGTGAGAGCGTGCTGGCCCTCGAACTCACGCGACGCTACTCGCGCGACGAAATCCTGGCCCTCTACCTCAACCAGACCTACTACGGCAACCTGGCCTACGGCGTCGGCGCGGCGGCCCGCGCTTACTTCGGCAAGGGAGCCAACGAGCTAACGCTGGCCGAATGCGCCATGCTGGCCGGGCTGCCCCAAGCGCCCGCCCAGTACGACCCGCTGAGCAACCCGGCAGGGACGAAGGCCCGCCAGCGGATCGTGCTCGATTTGATGGTGCGGCACGGTTATCTCTCCCAGGCAGACGCGGATCAGGCGTATGCCGAGGAGTTACAGTACGCGGCCTCCCCCTTCCCCATCGAAGCGCCCCACTTCGTCATGGCAGTGTGGACTCAGCTTCAGCGCGAGTTCCCCGACCAGTTGCTCGCGGGGGGGCTGGACGTGATCACGACGCTCGACCTGACCTGGCAGCGCGCCGCCGAAGACGCTGCCCAGCGTCACCTGGGCCGGCTGAATGACCCGCCCGCCGACGAACCGCCGCACAACGCGCACAACGCCGCGCTGGTCGCGCTCGATCCGCACACGGGCCAGGTGCTGGCCCTGCTCGGCAGCCCCGACTACTTCAACGAGCGCATTGATGGGGCGGTCAACGCGGCGCTGGCCCCGCGTCAGCCAGGGTCGGCGCTCAAGCCGTTTACCTATGCAGCGGCGTTCGACCCACAGCGGGCCGATCCCTGGACGCCAGCGACGATGGTGCTGGACGTGAGCACGCCCTTCGTCACGCGCCGCCTGGAGAGCTATTCCCCGGCGAACTTCGGGCTGGTGGAGCACGGCCCGGTGCTCGTCCGCGAGGCGCTGGCCTCGTCGTACAACATCCCCGCCGTCATCGCCCTGGATCACATTGGCGTGGACGCGCTGATCCGCCTGCTGACCCGGCTGGGCGTCAGCACGCTGGCCGACGCCAGCCGCTTCGACCTGTCGCTGACGCTGGGCGGCGGCGAGGTGCGCCTGCTAGACCTGACCGCCGCTTACGGCGCGCTGGCCAATGGCGGCTACCGGGTGGAGCCGGCCCTACTGCTCGAAGTGCGCGACCGCGCCGGCCACATCCTGTACGAGTGGACGCCGCCCGTCCAGCGTGACCCTGTGCTCGACCCGCGCGTGACCTACCTGATCACCGACATTCTCAGCGACAACCAGGCGCGCATTCCCTCTTTCGGCCCGGCCAGCCCGCTCAACATCGGCCGGCCCGCCGCCGCCAAGACCGGCACCACAACCGATTTCCGCGACAACTGGACGGTCGGCTACACACCCAACCTGGTCGTCGGCGTATGGGTGGGCAACGCCGATAACACGCCGATGGTCGAGGTGAGCGGGATCAGTGGGGCCGGCCCGATCTGGCACGAGTTCGTCCGCCAGGTGCTGCGTGGTCAGCCCAAACAGGAGTTCCCCGTGCCCGCCGGGCTGGTGCGGGCGGAAGTGTGCGCCATATCCGGGCTGCTGCCCACCCCCTACTGCCCGCGCACACGCTGGGAATGGTTCATTGACGGCACCGTGCCCACAACCTACGACACGCTGTACCAGCCCTTCGTGCTGGACCGGCGCACCGGCTTGCTGGCCGACGAGTCCACGCCGCCGGCGGAGCGCGAGGAGCGCGTGTACCTGGTCGTGCCGCCCGAAGCGCGCGAGTGGGCGCAGCGCCGGGGGATTCCCCAGCCATCGGTGGGTGCGCAGCGCGTCGGCGAGCGCGATCTCCGTGTGCGGCTGCTCTCGCCCGACCCGTACACCGTCTTCCGGCTCACGCCTCTCCTGCCGCCCGACTTGCAGCGCATCCGCCTGGCCGTCAGCGCGCCAGACGACACCGCTGAGGTGAGCTATTGGCTGGACGACGAGTTGCTCACCACTGCCAGCGAAGCGCCCTTCGATCATTGGTGGGCGCTGCAACCCGGCGAGCACACCGTGCACGCCGTCGTCACGCTCGCCGACGGTACGGCGATCACCACCGAGCCACAGCCCTTCCGCGTTACGGTATGGGTTCCGCCGGACGAGCGACCTGCTTACGGATCAGCCGATTGAGCGAGGCGCAACGCCGATGAGCGCGGATTAGTCAGCCGCCTATCGCCAACCATCCGCGAAGGCATCGCCTCGGAACGGGCGCTCTGTGAGTCTGTGCAGCAGGGGGTCAGCGCGGGCGCATGGGCGTCAGCAGGCGGGCGCGGGCAGCGCGCAGGGCATCGCGGGTGCGCACCGTCTCATTGCTGATGCTGATCGCCTGCATATGGTGCCAGCCGAAGGTGGTCATATACTCGACCGTCAGCGCGCCGCGATAGCCGGCATTGTGCAAGTCCTGCAGAAGCTGCGGGATATTGAGCGTGCCCTCGTTGTGAGCAGTCTGCAACGCGCCGCGCCGCGCCTGCCGGATATGCACGTGCGCGACATGCTCAAGTAGCGGCGCGATCTCACGGCTGACGATCCCCTGGTAGAGGAAATGTGCATAATCCAGCGTCACGCTGAGGCCGGGCACTGCGTCCAGCAGCAGCAATGCCTGTTCCGGGCGCTGCGCCACCGAGTCCATGTGCGGCTCGAACGAGACGCGCAGATCGGTGTCCTCTGCCGCTTGCAGCATCCGCAGCAGCGCGGGCACGGCGCGGGCCAGGCTGTGATCGGGGCCGTCGGCGTGCACGATCCCCGGCGAGACGGTGATGCCGGGCGTGCCCAGCGCGACGGCAAAGGGAATCAGTCGCTCAAACATGGTAAGTTGCGCCTCGCGTTGGGCGGGATCGAGGACGTTGGTGTGGGGCAGCATCAGGTACAGATCGGTGATCGCCAGGTCGAAGCGCCTGAGCAGGGACAAGATCGCCGCCGCCTCGCCCGCCGGATCAGCCGCAGCCCGGTTGAAGTCCAGGTGCGGGCCGGAACCCAGGTCTACACAGCGAAACCCCAGCCGGGCAATTGTGCCAATTGCTTCGTCTAGTGGCAGGTTGTGGTAAGCCCAGGTGTGGCAGGCAATGGGCATGATCTGCATCCGGCACCCCCCAGGTGTGCGCGTCGTGGCATCTGCCGCTCATTATATGCCCGACCGTGCCCAGCGACCAGCCGCTCAGTGCCCGCTGACGACAACCTCGACCGCGTGCCCCGCCGGAGGGCGCGGCAGCGCCACCAGGAACGGCTCAACCAGCTCATACGGGCAGCCAGGGCGCACTTCCAGCGTCAGGCGCAGCGTGACTCTGCGGGCGGCGTCGTCTTGCTCCAGCGCGACCAGGTGATGCGCCGCGTCGCAGCCGGTGGCGGCGCTGACCGTCCCAGCAACGATCTGCGCGGAGAAGTCGAAAGCGGGGCGCGCCGCCGGGCTGGCGCACATCCCCGACGCATCCGCCGCGTCATAGAAGGCGCTCTGGTCGTCCGCAGTCACCCAGACCAGCGTCGCCCCGCTCAAGCTGTACAGGTACTCGAAGCACGTCCCGTCCAGCAAGGAGACGGCATCAGCCAGCCCTCCGGTTGACGCCTGCAGCGGCGGGAGAGCACTGGGCGGTTGCGCCGTGAAAGTAGGCAGCGCGGGCGGCTCTCGCTCGGTGAGCACCGTGCAGCCCGTCAGAGCGACGACGATCAGGACTAGACTGAGCAGAGCGTATCGCCGCATGTGTTCCTCTGGAACCACAAAGGAGGCTCCGCGCTTATGCTGTTTGCCGCCGTCGGTTTCTTGCTATAATGGCGGGGACGTGCCTTGCGCCTCCCATCCACAGAGACAGCCGTGACCACCCTGCATCATGGCGGCAGCCGATGACCGCCGACCACCTGGTACGGAGCAGCCGCGAGCTTCTTGACCTGGAGCTAGGGCGAGACGTGCAGCGCGCCTTCAGCCTCTATGCCGAGCAGCTTCTCGCCTGGAACGAGCGCGTAAACCTCACGGCGATCACCGATCCCGAAGCCATCGTCACCCGCCATTTCCTCGATTCGCTGTCAGTCAAGGTAGCCGTCACCTTCACGGCAGGGATGCGCGTCATTGACGTGGGCACCGGGGCGGGCTTTCCCGGCCTGCCGCTGCGCCTGGTCTTCCCGCAGATCGAGCTAACGCTGCTCGAGGCGACCGCCAAGAAGACCGCGTTTCTGCAGCATGTCACGGAGCTGCTCGGCCTGTCCAACGTGCGCATCCTCACCGCCCGCGCCGAAGACGCCGGCCAAGACCCGGCCACGCGCGAGAAGTTCGACCTGGTGCTGGCCCGCGCCGTCGCCCCGCTGCCCGTGCTGGCCGAATACCTGCTGCCGCTGTGCCGCGTCGGGGGGCGCTGCGTGGCGCTCAAGGGCGAGCACGCCGCCGCCGAAGTCCAGTTCGCCCAGCACGCGCTGCGCATCCTGGGGGGTCGCCTGGCCAAGATCATCCCCGTTGAGCTGCCCCAGGTCGTCGAGACGCACCATCTGGTCGTCATCGAGAAGATCGCCGCCACGCCGCCCCAGTACCCCCGGCGGCCCGGCATCCCGTCCAAGCGCCCGCTGTAGTCAGCGCTCCGGGCCGGAAGTGGCGACGATCTGCCCCTGGTGAATCTGCCAGCGCGCCGCTTTGCGCAGGAAGTCCTCGGTGAAGATGTCCGGCTCGGTGGTTGTCAGCAGCGCCTGCGACACGCCGCTGATGCGGCTGAGCAGGTAAGCGCGCCGGTCGCTATCTAGCTCGGCGACCACTTCATCCAGCAGCAAGATCGGCCATTCGCCCAAGATATCGCGCATCCAGTATAGCTCGGCCAATTTCAGGGCCATGACCGCCGTGCGCGCCTGCCCGCGCGAACCGAACAGCCCCAAGTCGCGCCCGTTGACGAGCAGGCGTAGCTCGTCGCGCTGCGGGCCGCTCAATGTCATCCCCCGCGCGATCTCCTCGCCGCGCGTCTGGGCCAGCCGCTGGCTGTACTGCCGGGCGATCTCGGCGGCGCTGATCTGGCGGTTGAGGTCGAGGCCGGGCACGTCGAACGAGAGTTGGCCAGAGTTGTTCGGCGTGGCCAGGAAGCCCGGCTGGTAGCGCAATTCCAGGTCTTCGACGCCCCCGGAGAGATCAGCGTGGACGCGCCGCGCCTTGATCTCTAGCTCGCGCAGCAGGCGCTGTCGCCCGGCGACGATCACCCCGGCGGACGCCGTGATCTGCTCGTCCCAGAAGTCCAGTTCGTCCGGGCCGGCATCGCCGTCGGCGATGCGCTTGAGCAGAGCGTTGCGCTGGCCGAGCACCTTCTCGAACTGGGCAAGCGCCTGGCAATAGACGGCGTCGGTCTGGCACAGGGTCACGTTGAGGTAGCGGCGGCGTTCGGTGGGCGGCCCTTCGACCAACACCAGGTCTTGGGGCAGGAACATGACCACGTTGACCTGCCCGATCAAGTCCATCACCCGCCGCGCCACGCCATTGACGCGAATCTCCTTGTTCAGGCGCGCGCCGTTGACGCTCTCCGGGGCAAAGGTGAGCGTGATCTCCACGCGGTTGTACAGCCCGCTGGCCAGGACGACCTGCGCGCCCACTTTGGCGAAGGGCAGGACATCCTGCTCCGCGCCCCAGTTGATCAGTTGGCGGTCGGTCGCCGTGTAGGGCGAGCGCGCCGTCGCCAGGTAGTAGATCGCCTCCAGCAGGCTGGTCTTGCCCTGGGCGTTGGCCCCGTGTAGCAGGATCGACCCGTCGGGCAGCGTGACTTCCAGGCGAGCGTAGTTGCGGAAGTTCTGAAGGGAGAGATGCTCAAGGCGCATGACCGGCGAATGGCCCCCTATGTACGGATCACCGCCCCAAGTATACCGCCCCTGCGGGCAGCGTCCCAGAGAGACTCACATATCCGGGTGTGTGCAAAATCTGTCAGGTCGTTTGGCCGCACCCTGTTTACCTCACCTCCGCTCGGCGCTGGCGCGCCTCGCCGCCCCCTCTCCATTCGAAGAGGGCCGGACA
>DYGW01000201.1 GCA_020724485.1 Thermoflexus sp.
AAGGGCCGGGGATGGGGGGGACAAACACGTTCACGACTTGTTCGTGGACCCCGCTCGCGCTTGACCATAGTCTTTCGCGCCCGGATTGACTATAATGGAGCGGCTGCCCACACAGGCGGCGCAGCGGCAGCAACGCCGCCGACCAACCGCTGACGACTCAAGCACGAAGGGTGAAGAAACGTGGCTTCTCTACGTGACGGGCTGAAGCGCACGCGCCAGTCGTTCTTCGGGCGCATCGCCCAGGCAATCGGCGCTACCGAGATTGACGAAGATAGTTGGGACGAGGTCGAGGCGCTGCTGCTGCAGGCGGATGTCGGCGTCAGCACGACCATGCAGCTTATCGAGACCATGCGGGGCCGCGTGCGCCGCGAAGGAATCACGCACCAGGACCAGCTTATCGCCGCGCTCAAAGACGAGCTGCGCAAGCTGCTGATGGAGCCGCAGCCGCTCAACCTGAGCGGGCGCGAGCTATCGGTCGTGTTGATCGCCGGCGTCAACGGCTCCGGCAAGACGACCTCCATCGGCAAGATGGCCTACCGTATGCGCCTGAACAACCGCAAGGTGATCCTGGCCGCTGGCGACACCTTCCGCGCGGCGGCCATTGACCAGCTTAAGCTGTGGGGCGAGCGCGCCGGCGTCCCGGTCATCGCCGGGCAGCCCGGCAGCGACCCCGGCGCGGTTGTCTACGACGCCATCAGCGCGGCACGGGCGCGGGGGGCCGAGGTGCTGATCGTGGACACCGCCGGTCGCCTGCACAGCAATTTCAACCTGATGGCCGAGCTGGTCAAGGTGCGCGATGTGCTGCGCAAAGTCATCCCCGACGCGCCGCACGAGACGCTGCTCGTGCTCGACGGCACGACCGGCCAGAACGCTCTCACCCAGGCCAAGAAGTTCCAGGAAGCGGTTGCCGTGACCGGCGTGGTCGTCACCAAGCTGGACAGTACGGCCAAGGGCGGGATGCTCTTCGCCATCCAGCAGGAGCTTGGCCTGCCGGTGCACTACATCGGCATCGGCGAGTCCATGTACGATCTCGTCTTCTTCAACCCAACCGCCTTTGTGGACAGCCTGTTCGAGAACGGCAGCGAGGAGTAACCAGCATGGAAGCGTTGATCAGCCAGCTTAACGAGATGCGCCAGACGGTCGAGCAGCTTATGGAGCGTCTTTGACATCGCGGGCCAGCAAACCGAGCTAGCCGATCTGGAAGAGCAGAGCGCCCGACCCGACTTCTGGAACGATCCCGACAACGCGCAGCGGGCCATGCGCCAGGCAGCCCGGCTGCGCAGCAGCGTCAAGACCTGGTTGGACACCCGCCAGCGCGTCAGCGACGCCCTGGAACTGGCCGAGCTAGAGGATGACAGCATGGCCGAGGAGCTTGCCGCCGAAGCCGACGCCCTCCAGACCATTGTGGACGGGCTGCTCTTCCGCGCCAAGCTGAGCGGCAAGTACGACGCTGAGGACGCTTACCTGGCCATCCACGCCGGCGCGGGCGGCACCGACGCCCAGGACTGGGCCGAGATGCTGCTGCGCATGTACCTGCGCTGGGCCGAGCGGCGTGGCCACAAGGTCGAAATCGTCGCGGAGATGCCCGGCGACGAGGCCGGGATCAAGAGCGCCACGGTCTCCGTCCAGGGCGACTACGTGTTCGGCTACCTGCGCTCGGAGCGCGGCGTGCATCGCCTGGTGCGCCTCAGCCCCTTCGACTCCAATCACCGCCGCCACACGTCGTTCTGTCTGGTCGAGGTCTGGCCGGACGTGCAGGAAGATGTTGACATCGAGATTGACGAGAAAGACCTGCAGATTGACACCTTCCGCAGCAGCGGCGCGGGCGGCCAGAACGTCCAGAAGAACGAGACCGCCGTCCGCATCACCCACCTGCCGACCGGCCTTGTCGTGAGTTGCCAGAACGAGCGCAGCCAGACCCAGAACAAAGCGCGCGCGCTGCAGGTGCTCAAGATGCGCCTGCTCGACCTGGAACGCGAAAAGCAGGAGGAGGAATTCGCCGCGCTGAAAGGCGAGCACGTCAGCGCCGCCTGGGGCAACCAGATTCGCTCCTACGTGCTCCACCCTTACCAGTTGGTCAAAGACCTGCGCACCGACTACGAGACGGGCAACACACACGCCGTGCTCGATGGCGATCTGGACGCCTTCATGGAGGCCTATCTCGCCTCGCGCGTGCAGGCAGAACGCTGATGCCATCCCACCATCTTCCGCTGCCGCAGTTGGGCGTTGCCCTGCTGTGTCTAGCCCCGGAATAGACTTCCGAAGTTTCGGAAACTTCGGAAGTCTGGCAGGGGCGTATTGCGATGCGTCCCTACGAACTCCCCGATTCGCCGCATTCCCAGAATACGCTCCTCTCTCGCCCCGCTTGCAGCCCCTCTGTGAAACAGGCTACACTACGCTTATCTGCCCTCTGTGCTCCGGCAGCGCGCCCACCAGTGAGGAGGCCCCCCTATGAGTTCGCAGCCGTCGCCCTTGCAGCAGCAGATTGACCGCCTGCGGCGCTCCTTCGACGACCTACGCAAGCAGGCCGGCATGGACGACATCACCAAGAAGCTCGGCGATCAGGCCAGCGCCGTCGCCGCCCTACCGGACCAGATCGCCACCCTGCGCGGGCGCGGCTATGCCTTCGCTGGCTACCTGGAGCGCAAAGCCGCTGTGCTCAGCGACGAGTGGCGCGAGATCGGCCAGCTTGTGCGGGGCGCCGTGTCCGATGAGACCGCGCGCGCCCAGCCTCGTCTCGATGAGATCGCCGACCTGTGGCGCAAGCTCGACCAGGTGACTCAGGAGCGGGGCATCGCCATGATCCTCACTCAGATCGAGCGGTCTACCACCCAGTTGAGCGAGCAGGTCGCCTCCGCGCGCAAGCGCATCGAAGGGCTGTTCGGCCAGGTGCCGGGCAACGTCAGCCAGACCCAGAGCCAGCTTCGCCAGATCGCCGGCTACCTCGACCTGGCCCAGGGGGCGCGCGTCGCCTGGACTCCCAGCGAGGCGCTGTTCACGGCGGTCCAGGCCAAGTGGCTCAAGGCCAAGAAAGACGAACCGGAAGGCATCCTTTTCCTCACCGACCAACGCCTGATCTTCGAGCAGCGCGAGAAAGTGGGCGGTCGCTTCGGCATGGGCGGCCAGGAAGTCCAGGAGGAATTGTGGGCAGTTCCCGTCGGGGCCATCACTGAAGTCCGCCCCGAAGATAAAGGCGTCTTCGGCGGCAAAGACCTAGTACACCTGACGCTCAGCGCCGGTGACTTCCGCGAAATCTCGCTGGAGATCAAGGGGGGCATAGACAGCAAAGCCTACGCCCAGCAGCTTAGCCGCGCCGCGAGCGGCGACCTTGAGAGCGAGCGCACCATCCCGGTTGACGAGGCGCAGGCGCAGGCCGTCCGCGACGCGCCGACAGCCTGCCCGACGTGCGGCGCCGCGCTGCCGCCCCTGGTACGCGGAGCGAGCGAATTGCGCTGCGCTTACTGCGGAACTGTCGTGCGCGTGTGATCCCTGGCGCTCATCTGAGCACAGCGCGCGCAGCTATCTGAGGCCCAAACCATGAGCGATCCCCGGCGAAGCGTGGGCCAGCGCGGCGAGCGCGCCGTCGCCGCACGGCTGCGCCGCGCCGGGTACACCCTGCTCGCCCGCAACTGGCGGCACCGCGAGCTAGGCGAGCTGGACATTGTCGCCCGGCACGGCGATGAGATCGTCTTTGTCGAGGTGCGCACCCGCCGGGGCACGCTCGAACAGGCCATGAGCGCCGCGCTGGAGAGCGTAGACGAGCGCAAGCGCGCCCGCCTGATTGCCCTCGCCCAGGCGTATCTGGACGCCCACGACCTGACCGGTGTTCGCTGGCGGGTGGACGTGGCAGCGGTCGCCTGGGCAGGCAACACATGCGCCATCCAGATCATCCCCAACGCCGTAGAGTGGTGATGTGATGCCAGCAACCGCAGCCAGCGCCTCCCGCCAGACAGCGCCCGCGCCCGCGCCAGACAGCGCCCCCCAGTTGCCCCTCCACGCGCCGCTGATCGTCATCCTGGGGCCGACGGCAGTGGGCAAGACGGCGCTCGCCATCCACGCGGCAAGCGCGCTGAACGGGGAGATCGTCAGCGCCGACAGCCGCCAGGTCTACCGCCACATGGACATCGGCACCGCCAAGCCAGCGCCTGACGAACTGGCGGCTGTCCCGCACCACCTCATTGACATCGTCACGCCCGACCAGCCCTACTCGCTCGCCGAATACCAGCGCGGGGCCTACCGCGCCATTCAGGACATCCACGCGCGCGGGCGGCTCCCCCTGCTGGTCGGCGGTACCGGGCAGTACCTCACCGCCGTGCTCGAAGGCTGGGGCATCCCCGAAGTGCCGCCGGACCCGTCGCTGCGCGCCGAGCTAGAGGACTTCGCCGCCGCGCAGGGCGCGCGGGCGCTGCACGACCGTCTGCGCGCCGTTGACCCCGCCGCCGCCTCGCGCATTGATTACCGCAACATCCGCCGCGTCGTGCGCGCGCTGGAAGTCTCCTTGCTCACTGGCACGCCGATCAGCGCCCTGCAGCGCAAGTCCCCGCCCCCCTATCGTGTCCTGCAAATCGGCCTCACCCTGCCGCGCGAAGCCCTCTACGAGCGCATTGACGCCCGCGTGGAGCGCATGATCGCCGCCGGGCTGGAGCGCGAAGTGCGCGCTCTGCTCGATGCAGGATATACTTGGGGCTGTCCGGCCATGTCCGGCCTGGGCTACGCGCAGTGGCAACCGTACCTTGCCGGGGACGCGACGCTCGACGAGGTCGCTGGCGCTATCAGGCGCGAAACCCGCGCTTTCGCGCGCCGGCAGTACACGTGGTTTCGCGGCCACGACTCCGGCATCCGCTGGCTTGACGCCGCGCAGACCGCGCCGGACGCTGTGATTGACATGATGCGAGCGTGGCTCGCTGATGAAGGAGCTTAGCAAGCGATGGCTTTAGGAGGGGTTCGCCAGCGACTGTCGCTCAGCCGCCGGGGATTGGCGGTCGTCCTGGCTGGCGCGGCCCTGTTGGCTGCGGCCATCTTCCCCCGCTACTATCCCGATGTGCGCAGCGGCCCGCGCTGCTCGGACCTGGCAGCCCCGCTGGGCGGCAACAACCGCTCGGTGCTCGCCTACAACAGTGATCAGCGCGGCGCGCTAGACCTGGAACTGACTCTGGACAAGGAACGCTTCAGCAGCGGAGAGGCCGTCAGGCTGCGTCTGACCTTCGTCAACGAAGACCAGGGGCCGATCATCCTGCATCTCAACCGGGATGAGCCGATCCTCACCGCCAACGAGACTGTCGCCGGGGTCACGTTCGAGATCACGCGCGTGGGGGGCGGCGCGCCCATCGCTGACCAGGGGCGCACCTACCAGCCGCCGGCCACGTTCAGCGATCCCGACACCCTGCACCTGCTCGGATCGCGGGCGCGGTGCAGCGAGGAATACACGCTCAGCGCCACCGATCTGGCGGCCATCGGCGTGACCGAAGGCGAATACCACATCCGCGCGTACTACCGCAACACCAGCCCCGGCGACCCGCGCCCGATCCAGCCCATTGACGCCACCGCCACCCCCTACCCGCAGTACGCGACGACCCAGGGTGTGTGGGTCGGCGAAGCGCGCTCCAACGAGGTGCGCTTCGCCATCGGCGGGGCCTTCGGGCCGTAGGGATGCTGGGCTGCTGCGCCCGCTGGCTGCCCCTGCCTGACCGCGTGCGATTGCCCTCTATCAACCGTCCGACGGGTGCTCGGCCAGCCCGCCCGCCAGCAGGTTGATCGCCAGCACGGTCACGCTCAGCGCGATGCCGGGGGCCAGAGCCACCCAGGGCACATTGCGAAACGCGGCGCGCCCGTCGGCCAGCATCACTCCCCACTCCGGCGCGGCGATGTCGCCCCCATAGCCGAGAAACATCAGCGCCGCCCCGTTGAGCAGCGCCCAACTGAGCGTCACGCCAGCGAACGCCAGCAACGGTGGGGCCGCCGTCGGGACGACGTGCCGCCAGAGAATCGCGCGCGGTCGCGCGCCGAGCGCCCGCGCCGCCTCGACAAACGGTAGCGCCCGCGCCTGGATCACTGCTGCGCGCGTCACACGGGCGTAGGCAGGGACGCCAGCGATGCCCACCGCCAGCGCTACCTGGACGGCTCCGCTCCCCAGCAGCGCGATCAGCGCCAGGGCCAGGATCAGGCTGGGGAAGGCCAGCAGCGCATCCATCAGCATCATCAGGCTCGCGTCGAGCCAGCGCCCGCCGTAACCCGCCGCGACGCCAATCGCCAGCCCCGGCCCCAAGGCAATCAGGGCGGTCAGCAACGCCACGCCCAGCGTGCGCCGGCCCCCGTACAGCGTGCGGCTGAACACGTCGCGGCCCAGCAGATCAGTGCCGAAGTAGTGCTTAGCCGAGGGTGGCGCAAGCTGATCCTCCGGTACAGCGCGGCGCGGGTTGTGAGTCGCCAGCCAGGGTGCGAGCGCAGCCAATGCGATCACCGCCGCCAGCAGTAGCAGCGCCGCGCGCAGCCGCCTCCGCCGGGGGCCGTTCGCCATGCCGCTACCCCCCCACGCGCACGCGCGGATCAGCCAGCGCGTAGACGACATCGGCCAGCGCGTGGATCAAGCTGTAGGTCAGCGCTGTGAGCGTCACAATGCCCTGGATCACCGGGAAATCGCGGTTGTCAATCGCCGCCAACAGCAGCCGGCCCAGCCCACGCCGCACGAAGATCGACTCGGTGATCACCGTCCCGCCCAGCAGGAAGCCGAGCTGCAGGGCAATGACGGCGATGATCGGCAGCAGGCCCACGCGCAGGACGTGATCCGCGACATCACCTTCGCCGAGGCCCTTCGCCCGCG
>DYGW01000372.1 GCA_020724485.1 Thermoflexus sp.
TTTGCTGCTGCTATTATCTACGCGATTTGTTCGGAGAGAAACCTAGTTGTACAGTTAACATGCGGCGCATAGTCCATCCTGATTATCCACTCACGGTTTACTATGCCTTCAAGCAGGCAGAGAGCGAAGCGGACGATCACAGCGAGAATGGACGCATCGTCAGCAGTACAGGTTGGGAGACAATGCTGGAAGGCATGACGCATTCGGGGTTCATGATTGATGGCACCTGGCCTATGCGAACTGAGCGAGGCGGACGAACGAATAGTCTCGAGGCAAACGCCCTCGCCTCCTCCATCGTCCTGGTCTGCCGCCCGCGCCCGGACGATGCGCCCGTCACCTCGCGCCGCGAGTTCGTCAACGCCCTGCGCCGCGAATTGCCGCCCGCCCTGCGCGAGATGCAGTCCGGCAGCATCGCCCCGGTAGACCTGGCCCAGGCGGCCATCGGGCCGGGCATGGCCGTCTACAGCCGCTACCGCCAGGTGCTCGAAGCCGACGGCTCCCCGCTGACCGTGCGCACGGCGCTGCAGCTCATCAACCAGGAGCTGGACGCCTTCCTGGCCGAGTCCGAGGGCGATGTGGATGCCGATACGCGCTTCTGCATCGCCTGGTTCGAGCAGTACGGCTTCCGCGAGGGCGAGTTCGGCGTGGCGGACGTGCTGGCGCGGGCCAAGAACACCAGCGTCGAGGGGCTGGTCAATGCGGGGGTGCTGGTCGCCGGGGCGGGGAAGGTGCGCCTGTTTCACTGGCAGGAGCTTGAGCCAGGCTGGGACCCAGCCAGCGACCGTCGCGTCACCGTGTGGGAGAGCGTGCATCATCTGATCGAGCGCCTGCACACGCACGGCGAGTCCGGGGCGGCGGCGCTGCTGCTGCGCATGAGCAGCGACCTGGCCGCCGAAGCCAAGACGCTGGCCTACCGGCTGTACCAGATTTGCGACCGTAAGGGCTGGGCCGAGTACGCGCTGGACTACAACGCGCTGGTGCAGTCGTGGCCGGGCGTGCAGCAGCAGGCCAGCGCGCTGAAGCAGAATCAGCCGCCGGAGCAGTTGGGGATGTT
>DYGW01000373.1 GCA_020724485.1 Thermoflexus sp.
CCGGCGCGACGGTGCTGGAGATCGGCCCCGGCACGGGCAACCTCACCCGCGCCCTGGCCCGCGCTGCCGCGCGCGTGATCGCCGTCGAAGTGGACGACCGGCTGATCCCGCTGCTGGAAGCCACCTTTGCCGATCAGCCGCACGTCGAGATCGTGCACGGCGACATCCTGACGCTCGACCTGGCCGCCAAGCTGGGCGACACGCCGTACACCCTCGTCGCCAACCTGCCCTACTACATCACCAGCGCCATCCTGCGCCACGTCTTCGAGGGGATGCCGCGCCCGCAGCGGATCGTGGTCACCGTCCAGCGTGAGGTCGCCGAGCGGCTGGTTGCCACCCCCGGCGACATGAGCCTGCTGGCGGTCAGCGTGCAGTTCCACGGGCAGCCGCGCATTGCCCTGCGGCTGAGCGCGGGTGCGTTCTGGCCGCGCCCCGACGTGGACTCGGCGGTGGTGCGCATTGACGTGTACGAGCGCCCGCCGGTAGACGTGCCGAACGAGGCGCTGTTCTTCCGCGTGGTGCGCGCCGGGTTCGGCCAGAAGCGCAAGCAACTGCGCAATGCGATCAGCGCCGGGCTGGGGCTGGACAAAGCCGCCGCTGACGCCCTGCTGCGGGCCGCCGGGATCGATCCGCAGCGCCGCGCCGAGACGCTGAGCCTGGAGGAGTGGGCGGCGCTGGCGCGGGCGGTGGCCGGTATGACGGGGTGAAGTGATGGGGGTGCGCTCAGCCCTGGCTGTTATACCTGACCGGCAATGTCGAGACATCGCCTTCGATGGACAAGTCAGAAGCTTCAACCCAGGATTCAGACTCTCGATCCACCTGTACCCACTTGCAGTCATCTGTGCGCCCTATCAGTTTCAGAACTTGATTCTGGGTGGCAATTGCTCTAGCCATCCTGACTCCCGGCGTACCGGCAATGAGTGTGCGCTCCGGCTTGCCGGTCCCCCGAAGAGCGACTGACTTGGGAGCGGAGCCAGACGCGGTAACCCTGGTAGGCGTGTATATGGCTGTTGTCTGTGGTGGCCGGGCAGGCTGCATGGATTCCTGGGTGG
>DYGW01000374.1 GCA_020724485.1 Thermoflexus sp.
GCCAGAGTGGACGATTGGGGCCGCCTGCTAAGCGGTTAACCGGCGTTTAAACCGGTTCGCAGGTTCGAATCCTGTCCTCCCCGCCAGAACAACAACGCCACGACTCAGCCGGTCGTGGCGTTTGCGTTGGCGCATCCCGTCCCTCATTCGCGCTCGTCATGCTCAGGGATGCGCAGCGCGTCGCCGCGCGAGCGCACGCGCGTGCCATAGACCACCGGGCCAGTGAACAGGGCCTCTTCGCCCCGCTTGGCTTTGCGCTTGGGCTTACTGTACTCGTCGTCTCGCGCAGCCAACTGGCGTCTACCCGCCCCACTGCGCAGCAGCAACATGAAGCCGAGCGCAATCAGCACCAGCGGGCCGGCCTGCGCGCCCAGCCAGCCGAAGCCGATGACTAGCTCGAAGAACAGCCCAAACGCGACGAAACCGATCAGGCTGGCCTGGATCAGGCCCTGCCCGGCGGCGTACAGGCTGGCGTTGGACAGTTGGCGGCTCATCAGCAGGAGGGCCATGCCCAGGAACGCGCCGTAGAGCGTCCAGGCGTAGGTCCACGCCTGCCAGTAACCGGTGACGGCCATCGCGGCGAAGAGCGCGCCCGTCCCGGTGACCATCATGCCGGGGATGGCGAAGAGCACGGCCCCGGTCGGGCCGCCGTACAGCGCGGGGAGCAGCAGGAGCAAGCCCGGCATCACGATGAACAGCGGCCACCACACGCCCAGCCCGGTCAGCAGAATCACGCCGAGGGCGATGAGCGCCATCGCCCCGAAGATGCGCTTGTCAGGGTCGGAATTGCAGCACATAGTCCCATCCTGTAGAGATCGTGATGAGCGAGTCGGTCTGTTCTTTTCTACGCAGGGGTGGAGCGAAAGTTGTGGGTGCATCCGGATTTGGGGACGAGAGTCTCTGAACCGCAGAACCGCAGAGAGATGCAGAGGACACAGAGGAGAACCTTGAGAAGAACTATGAAGATTCTTTGCTTTTCTCCGCGCTCTCCGCGTCTCTGCGGTGATGCTTTGCCCCAAAATCCGAATACGCCCATTGTCCAGGGCAG
>DYGW01000202.1 GCA_020724485.1 Thermoflexus sp.
GGGAAGGGCCGGGGATGGGGGGGACAAACACCTTCACGACTTGTTCGTGGACCCGCGCGCCGGGCGAGCATTGCCAAGCGCCCGCCCCTTCACTATAATCGCACCGTCCCGACAACTCTTGTCCACAGCCGTTATCGAAAGACACGCCACCCATGAGAAAAATGACCAGCGCCGAAGTGCGCGAGGCTTTTCTGGAATACTTCGAGGAAATGGGCCACAAGCGCGTGGCGTCCTCCTCGCTCGTGCCCGGCAGCGACCCCACCCTGCTCTTCACCAACGCCGGCATGGTGCAGTTCAAGGACGTCTTCCTCGGCCTGGACAAGCGCCCCTACACGCGGGCCACAACCGCCCAGAAGTGTATGCGCGTCAGCGGCAAGCACAACGACCTGGAAAACGTCGGCCCGTCGCCACGCCACCACACCTTCTTCGAGATGCTCGGCAACTTCAGCTTCGGCGACTACTTCAAGCGCGACGCCATCCGCTACGCCTACGACCTGCTGACCCGCGTCTACGAGCTACCGCCCAACCGCCTGGCCTTCACCGTCTACGAGAGCGACGACGAAGCCTACGACATCTGGACGAAGGAGATCGGCGTCCCTGCTGAGCGCGTGGCGAGGCTCGGCCCCAAGACCAATTTCTGGCAGATGGCCGAGACCGGCCCCTGCGGCCCCACCAGCGAAGTGCACTTCGACCTGCGCCCCGAAGAAGGCCCAGAGACGATCATCGCCGCGCTGCAAGCCGAAAGCGACCGCTTCCTGGAAATCTGGAACCTGGTCTTCATGCAGTACAACCGCACCCAGCCGGACCCGGAGCACAGCGGCCAGTGGGACGAGCCGCTGCCCGCGACCGGCGTGGACACAGGCGCGGGGCTAGAGCGCATTGTCAGCGTGGTGCAGGGCGCTGGCGCGAACTACGAAACCGACCTGTTCATGCCGATCATCGCCCGCGTGCAGGAATTGACCGGCCACTCCGACGCCGAGCGCGACGCCAACATCATCCCATACCGTGTCATCGCCGACCACATGCGCGCGGCGACTTTCCTCATCGCCGACGGCGTGCGCCCCGGTGCGACCGGGCGCGACTACGTCTGCCGCATGGTCATCCGCCGCGCGGTGCGCTTCGGCACCAAGCTCGGCTTCAGCGGCCCCTTCCTGGCTGAGGTAGCCGACGCCGTGATTGACACCATGCGCAGCGCCTATCCGGAGCTAGACGAGGCCCGCGAGACCATCCGCCGCACCATCACCAGCGAAGAAGTGCGCTTCCGCCGGGCGATGGATCGCGCGCTGGACGAGCTAGACGCCATGCTCGCCGACCTCGCGGAGAGCACCAAACAGACGCTCAACGACCTGCTCGCGCCCATGTTTGGCGGTGGCAGGCCCGCCCCCGCAGCCGAGCCGGGCGACGGTGATTTCGCCGCGCAGATCGCGCAGATTGACCAGATGATCGCCGCCTCCGGCGCGCAGAAGGTGCTCGGCGGCCTCATTGACCGGCTGGGCCAGGACGTGAAGCTGAGCGACATCATTGACGCGCTCGCGCCCGCCAGCGACCTGCGCGACACGCTGGCATTGGCCGGCCAACTCCCCGGCGACCAGGCCTTCCGTCTGCACGCCGAGAAAGGGCTGCCGCTGGAGATCACCCGCGACATCGCCCGCGAGCGCGGCTTCACCGTGGACGAGGTCGGCTTCCGCGCGGCGCAAAAGGCGCACGAGGCGATCAGTCGCGGCAAAGACGGCGGCGCGTTCGGCGTAATTGACATGGGCGAAGCCTACCGCCGCGCGCTGGCTTCCCTGCACGAACAGGGGCTGATCGCCGACAGCGTGCGCCAGGATCAGCACGGCCCGCTGAGCAGGCAGGCGCGCGTGCTGGCCATCCTGCGCGACGGCGAGATGGTCGAGCGGGCGAACGCCGGCGACCGCGTCGAAATCGTGCTCGACGTGACGCCGTTCTACGTCGAATCCGGCGGGCAGGTCAGCGACACGGGCGCCATCCAGGGCGACGGCTGGACGGTGGACGTGGAGGACGCGCGCCAGCCAGTCGGCGGCCTGATCGTGCACAGCGGCGAGGTCGTGGAAGGGACGCCCGCCTCCGGCGGCCCCTGCATCGCCACCGTGGACGCCGAGCGCCGCCTGGACATCATGCGCAACCACACCGCCACCCACCTGCTTCACGCCCAACTGCGCGCCGTGCTGGGCGCGCACGTCCAGCAGCGCGGCTCGCTCGTCGCGCCCGACCGTCTGCGCTTCGACTTCAGCCACGACGCGCCGGTGACGCCGGAGGAGCTAGACCTGATCCAGCGCAACATCAACGCAGCGATCCTGGCGAATCTGCCGGTCACCGCTGAGTGGAAGGACCGCGAGACGGCCAAGAGCGAAGGCGCGATGGCCCTCTTCGGCGAGAAATATGGCGAGGAGGTGCGCACCGTCAACATCTGGGCGCACGACGGCCAGCGCATCAGCTACGAGTTGTGCGGCGGCACGCACGTAGACCAGACCGGAGTCATCGGCCCCTTCGTCTTCACCGCCGAGGGCAGCGTCGCCCAGGGCATCCGCCGTGTCGAGGCGCTCACCGGGCGCGGGGCCGAAGCGTACATCCGGCGTGGCCTGCGCCACCTCGACGAAGCGGCAGCGCGCCTGGGTACCACGCCTGACGCCGTGAGCGCGCGCCTGGCCGCCCTGCAAGACGAATTGCGCGAGCAGCAGCACGAGAACGCCCGCCTGCGCCGCCGCGTCGCCCGGCTGGAGTTCGAGGGGCTGCTGGGCAGCGTGCGCGACGTGAACGGCGTCTCCGTGCTGGTCGCCCGCGTCAGCCCGACCGCGCCCGACACACTGCGCGAGATGACCGACTGGTTCCGCGACAGGGTGGAGTCCGGCGTCGTCGTGCTGGGCATGGTCGCCGAGAGCGGCAAGCCACAACTCATCGCCGCCGTCAGCAAAGACCTGACCAAGCGCCTGCACGCCGGGAACATCATCAAGGCCGCCGCGCAGATCGTTGGCGGCGGGGGCGGCGGGCGTCCCGACCTGGCCCAGGCGGGCGGCAAGGACGCGGCCCGGCTCGACGAGGCGCTGCAGCACGCGCACGACATGATTGCGGCGGCGCTCGGCGCTGCCTGACCGGAAGGGAAGACTTCCGAAGTCTTGGAGACTTCGGAAGTCTGAGAATGAGCACCCGCTGGCGATGCCATCCGATCTGCACATCCTCCACCTGGAGCCGGACGACGACTCGGTCACCATCCGCGACCGGCTGACCTTCGTCCGCGCCCGGCGTGTGCTGCTCGTCTGGCCCGCCTCCGGCACGATCCTGCCGCGCAAGCTGGACTTGCTGCTCGTGCTGCGCCAGGCGACGCGCCTGGGGATGCGCCTGGCCCTGGTCACGACGGACAGCGCGGTGATCGAGCACGCCCGCGACCTGCACATCTCTGTCTTCGCCAGCGCGGAGGCCGCGCAACGGGCCACCTGGCACCGCCCGCGCGAGCGCGTCTTCGTCCCGCCGCACGACGACTTCGCCCGCGCCGAGCTGGCCGACGCCATCCTCCAGCAGCGCGCGTCTCTGCCGCCCGCCCAGGCGCAGCGCAACAGGCTCGTCCGCTGGATCGCCTTCCTGGGCAGCGTGCTGGCCCTGGTAGCGGGCTTCTTCGTCGCCGCCCCCAGCGCCACCGTCACCCTGACGCCCGCCAGCCGCCAGGTGTTCGAAACCGTGCAGATCGTCGCCGACCCCGCCCTGACCGACATTGACATCGAGAGCCGCCGGATGCCTGCCACAGTGGTCACCTTGCAGGCGACCAGCCGCGTGACCGTCGCCTCGTCGGGGCGCGAATCGGCGGGCGCAAGCCAGGCCCAGGGCCTCGTCACCTTCACTAACCTGACCGACGGCCCGCTGCTCATTCCTTACGGCACGATCATCGCCACCAGCGATACCTACCCCGTCCGCTTCGAGACGCTGGCTGAAGCCACCCTGCCCAGCGGCGACCAGGCCAGCGTCCAGGTGCCCATCCGCGCACTGCCAGAGCATTCCGGCACGGCTGGCAACGTCAGCCCCGGCGCGATCAACCGTGTCGAAGGCGACCTGGCCGGGCAGGTCACCGTGACCAACCCCAACGCCACCTTTGGCGGCGCGATCCAGGAGCGGAGCATCGTCACCGCCGACGATCACCAGCGCCTGCTCGTGCTAGGCCGCCAGCAGGTGCTCCAGCGCGCCCGCGACACGCTGCTCTACCAGCTCAACGGCGACCAGTTCCTTGTGCCCGGCTCGATCACCATTCGCGCCGAGCGCCCGGAATGGACGGTCTTCAGCGCCTACGCCGGCGACGCCGCCGAGAGCGTCAGCCTCGACCTGCGCGCCGACATGCAGGCGGTCATCGTGGACGAGCGCCAGGCCCGCCAGGTGGCCTATGCCAGCCTGGCCCCCTACGTCCAGCCCGGCCTGGAAATCGCGCCCGAAGCCCTGTCCTTCGCGCGCGGCGACATTCTCAGCATCGCCCCGGACGGGCGCGTGACCTTCCTGATGACCGTCAGCGGCAGTGTCGCTGTCGCCATTGACCAGGAGTACGTGCGCGCGCGGACGCGCGGCGTCAGCGTGAGCGAGGCGCGCCGCCGCCTGGAAAGCGAGCTGCTGCTCGACCCCAACCATCCCCCGCGCATTGCCACCTGGCCCGGTTGGTACCCGCGTATGCCCGTACTGCCTGTGCGCATCGCCGTCGAGGTGCGCCTGCCGTGAGCCAGCGATCTTTTCCAGGGCGGCTGCTGGGGATCGATCACGGGCTGAAGATCATCGGGCTGGCCGTCTGTGACCCGACCGGACTGATCGCCCGCCCGCTGCGCCTGCTGCGCCGCACCTCCCGCCGCGCCGACTTCGCCGCAATCGCCCGCATCATCGCCGAGCAGGGCGCGATCGCTGTCGTGGTCGGGCTGCCGCTCTCGCCGCCGCACATTGCCGCCCACACCCAGGCGGACACCGTGCGGCTGTGGGCTTCGCGCCTGGCGGCGGCTATCCCCGTGCCCGTCTACCTGTGGAACGAGCGTTATTCGTCGCAGGAAGCCGCCGACCTGCTGGCCGAGGTGGGCCGGAGCCAGCCGGAGCGCGCGGACGCGGTCGCCGCCGCCGTGATCCTGCAATCGTTCCTGGACGCGCTGCGCGACGAGGGTGTTCCCTGGCCGGAGCCAGTCACCCCCGCCAGCGAAGAGCAGGCGTGATCCTCATTCGCCGCCGCCCGCGCGCAGGCCGAGCGGCGGGCGCGCGCCTTTGACCGCCGCCCATTTGCGCCTATAATGCGGGCAGTGCCCGGCCCACTTCGGAGGCTCTCTCATGCAGCAGCGCGACATCACACGCGGCATCCTCGCTGTCCTCTTCACCAGCGCCCTCGGCATTCTGCTCATCGCCTGTGTTGTCGGTGGGGGCGTGTACCTCTGGGCGCGCCAGGAAGGGCTGAGTCCGCTGACGGCCATCCGCCTGCGCGTCAGCCTGATGCGCCACGAAGACGCTCTCACCTCGCCCGCCGGGAGCGATCCGCAATACCGCCGTTTCGAGGTGCGCCCCGGCGACACGGCCTACAGCATCGCCGCCAACCTGGGCGCTGCCGGGCTGATCACCGACGCCGACCTGTTCGTGGACTACGTGCGCTACTACCGGCTGGATGGCGAACTCGAAGCAGGGACGTACTTCCTGCAGCAGACGAGCACGCTGGAGCAGATCGCCTACGCCCTCACCGACGCCAGCGCCGCCTCGATCACCTTCGGCACGCTACCTGGTTGGCGCTTGGAAGAAGTCGCTCAGAACGCCGTCGGTGGCAACCCGCTGCTCAGCTTCAGTGCCGCCGACTTCATGGCCGCTGTCAGTCCCGGCGCGGCCATCCCGCCTGCTTTCAAGGCCCGCTTCGGCATCCCCGACCTGCTCAGCGACGGACGCCCGCCTTCGCTGGAGGGATTCATGTTCCCCGGTGAGTACAAGCTACCGCCGGACGTGAGCGCGGCGGGCCTGGTCGAGACGCTGCTGGCGGCCTTCAACAGCGCTACCACCGACGCCATGATCCAGGGGGCAGCGAACCAGGGATTGACCATGTACCAGGCGATCACCCTGGCCTCTATCGTCCAGCGCGAGGCCGTCGCCCTCGACGAAGCGCCGCTCATCGCCTCCGTGTACCTCAACCGCCTGCGCCGGGGCATGAAGCTCGACGCCGACCCGACCGTGCAGTACGCCATCGGGATGCGCGACGGGCGCTGGTGGCCCGATCTGAGCGGTGAAGCCGACTACTACGCCCTGGACAGCGCCCAGCCCAACCACATGTACAACACGTACCTCAAGCAAGATGGCGCGCCGCTGGCCGAGCTTCTGCCACCCGGCCCGATCTGCTCGCCCGGCCTGACGGCGATCAACGCTGTGCTCAACCCAGCGCAGACGGAATACCTCTACTTCCGCTCGTGCGACAACCTGCGCCACGTGTTCACCACGTCGCTGGCCGAACACAGCGCGATTACCTGCCCGTGATCGCCGCTCGCGGCGCTGCCTGGGGGCATTTCAGTTTGGGGCTGGCATTCTTGAACCGCAGAGCTACCCATGCTGCCAGCGCAGCACATCAAAGGGATGAAAAATAGGCCAAGGGTCTGCCTTTGATGGTCAGTGATTGACCTCACTCCCGTTTCGCTTCGTTCAACTTCTCCCTCTCCGCTGGCGGAGAGGGGGTCAG
>DYGW01000375.1 GCA_020724485.1 Thermoflexus sp.
AGGCGATGGTCAAGCGCTACGAGTCGGGCGAGCTGGCCCCCAAGGTCAACTGATCTTTCGGGCAGGCGCCAAACGAAAAGGGACGCTGCAGCGTCCCTTTTTTACGGCCGGGCGAGGTGCCGTGCTGGACAGCGCACTTTTGCTTTCCTAGAATGACTTATGGATAGTGTTGTCCTATTCAATCTTAGGAGCCCGTGATGAAAACCCTCGTTGTTTTGACCGCCCTCGCCGCATCGTTCGCCGCATTGCCCGCCACCGCCAGCGTCGAACTGGCCACCAAGAGCAAGTGCATGACCTGCCATCAGGTCGACAAGAAGGCGCTGGGCCCCGCATTCAAGGAGATTGCCGCCAAATACAAGGGCGACAAGACTGCCGAGGGCATGCTCGCCGACAGCATTCTCAAAGGTGCCAAGGGCAAGTGGGGCAAGATCCCGATGCCGGCGCAGAAAGTCGCGCCGGCCGACGCCCAGGCGCTGGCGAAATGGATCCTGACGCTATAATCGCCTGAGCCGGCGGCGCTCAGCCCAGCATCGCCCTGAGCGCCGCCAGGCGGTCGCTGCCGCTCGCCTTGCTGTCGGCGTCGGCTGGCCGGTCTGGCAGCCGCACGTCATCGCCGAGTTCGTCGATGAAGCGCGAGGGCTCGCAGGCCACGCTTTCGCGCGCCCGCTTGCGACGCGCACAGTAGGACAGCGTGAGCGATTTTTTCGCCCGCGTCACGCCCACGTACATCAGCCGGCGTTCTTCTTCGAGCCGGCCTTCGTCGACCGCGTCGCGGTGCGGCAGGATGTTTTCCTCGACGCCGACCAGGAAGACATGGCTGAATTCCAGACCCTTGGCAGCGTGCAGGGTCGACAGCCGCACGACGTTGGGGGCTTCGTCTTCGCGACCCTCCAATAGGGTGATGAGCGCGATCGTCTGCGTCAGCTGCAGCAGGTTTTTCTCGTCCGCCTCGCCTTTCTTCGCGATCCACGCGGCGAATTCCAACACGTTGTCCCAGCGGTTCTGGGCGGCGCGCTGGTCGTCCTGGTCGAAGAGGTGG
>DYGW01000376.1 GCA_020724485.1 Thermoflexus sp.
TGGCTCTGGCCCGAGTTTGCCCGGATCGTTCGCGTGGTACGACCGCGCTGGGTGCTTGTGGAGAACATCCCAGGGCTCCTTTCTGTCAACGGAGGCAGCGCCATGGCCGAAGTTCTCGGGGACTTGGCCGCGCTCGGGTACCGTTGTGAATGGGATTGCCTACCGGCTGCCGCCTTTGGTGCCCCGCACCTTCGTTACCGGGTCTTCGTGCTGGCCCACGCCGCAAGCCCACGACGCGCAGAAGGGCGACGCCAAGCGGGTGGGCCGTTACGGCACAAAGCACGGCGCACGCAACCTGAACGACTGGGTGCAGCTGTGGCCGACGCCAGTCGCCAGCGACACGGGGTACCGTCACACGCGCTACCACCAAGGCGGCACAGCGTTAAGCCTTGCCGCTGGCGGACAGCTGAACCCTGCGTGGGTCGAGTGCTTGATGGGCCTCCCGCAGGGATGGACGGCCATCGCTGGCCCGCCCCTCCCGGACCCGAGCAGTATCCGTGGGAGCCGCCGCGCCTAGTGGCTGGCAAGGAGCCATATCGTCGGCAGCGGCTGCAGGCGTTGGGCAACGCCGTCGTGCCGCAGGTCGCCGAGTGGCTGGGCCGCCGCATCCTCGCCGTGGAGGGCCGGACATGACGCCTTACTGGCAGGCACAGGGTCTGGCGCTCTACTGTGGGGACGCCTTGGAGGTCATGCGGGCGATGCCCGCGACCTCCGTCGACGCCATCATCACGGACCCGCCGTACAACATCGGCTACCACTATGACGGCTATCGGGACCGCCGACCGTGGCCGGAGTACGAGGCGTGGCAGCGGGCGGTCCTGGTTGAGGGCACCGGCCTCCTGCGGGATGGCGGCTCGCTGCTGTACCTGAACTACCCAGAGTTCGCCGCCAAGCTGTTTTGGACGATCCCAGGGCTCGCCCCAATCAAGCTGCTGGCGTGGGTCTACCACGCTCACAGCACCGGCTGGCCGCTGCGGCGGGCGACGCGGCTCTGGTGCTGGTGGGCCAAGGGCCGCCCCGCCTACATCGGAG
>DYGW01000203.1 GCA_020724485.1 Thermoflexus sp.
ATCAGTGGAAGGGCCGCGTCGCCGACCCAGACATTCCGCCGACGCTGGGCAGCCGTACCATTGAGGGCTGGCACTGCGACTTCGAGCCGCGCAAGTACCGCCAGGACTGGGTGAACCGGCTGTACATGACCAGCGAGGAGAACTGCCCGCAGCGCGTCACCTTCAACCGGGGGCTGGAGTTCATCCGCACCAATCACGAGCAGGATCGCTGGTTCCTCCAAATCGAGTGCTTCGACCCGCACGAGCCGTTTTTCAGCTACCAGCACTACAAAGACCTCTACCCCCATGAGTACGACGGGCCGCACTTCGACTGGCCGGACTACGCGCCCGTGCGCGAAGACCTGCTCGAAGTGCAGCATATGCGCTTCGAGTACGCCGCGCTGGTCAGCCAGTGCGATGCGTCGCTGGGGCGGGTGCTCGACGCGATGGACGCGCTCAACCTGTGGGACGACACGCTGCTGATCGTGACCACCGATCACGGCTTTCTGCTCGGCGAGCACGACTGGTGGGCCAAGAATCTACAGCCCTGGTACAACGAACTGGCGTGCATCCCGCTCTTTGTGTGGGACCCGCGCAGCCGCCAGGCGGGCGTGCGCCGCAGCGCGCTGGCCCAGATGATTGACCTGCCGGCCACACTGCTGGAGTTCTTCGGCGTGGAGCGGCCCCCGGACATGCAGGGCATCCCCTTGCGCGACGCGGTGGCCCGCGACGCCCCCACGCGCGAAGCGTGCCTCTTTGGGGGTGATGGGCGCGCACGTCAACGTGACCGACGGGCGCTACGTCTACATGCGCGGGCCGGCTGCGCCGGACAACACGCCGCTCTACGAGTACACGCTGATGCCTACCCACTTGCGCGGGCTGTTCCGGGTGGACGAGCTGCAGGATATTCGGCTTGCCGAGCCGTTCTCTTTCACCAAGGGCTGCCGGACGATGAAGATCGCCGCGCGCGCCTGGTCTACGCCGACTCCGTTTGAGACGCTGCTCTTCGACCTGGCGACCGACCCCCGGCAGGAGCGCCCGATCCGCGATGTGGCGGTAGAGCAGCAGATGATCGCGCACATGGTGCGCTTGATGCAGGCCAACGACGCCCCGCCGGAGCAGTACGAGCGGCTGGGGCTGCCACGCCCGGTCTTCGCGGAGTGAGTGGTGCTTGCGGGGCGTAGGCAGAAGTGGGCAAGTCCTGTACAATGGGAGGCGTTGAGCGAGCACCCCCGCACGGGTGAGACGGTGCGGGGGTCACCAGTGCAACCACACGCTTCTTTGAGGAGAGGGCACTATGCCAAAATTCGGAGCACATGCATTTTTGTGGATCGGCGACTGGACGACAGAGACGGGCAACCACGCCATTGAGCAGGCAGGGCGGACTGGCTTCGACTTCATCGAGATTCCGCTTCTGAAGCCGGAGCAGTTCGACGCCGCGTCGCATAAGAAGGCGCTGCGCGAGGCCGGGATCGAGGCTACGGCGTCGCTCGTGCTGCCCAAAGACGCGCACATGCCCGTCGCGCCCCAGAAGGCGCGGCGCTTCCTTTCGGGCGCGATGGACAAAATGGAGGAGATCGGCAGCACGTACCTGTGCGGCTGCATCGCCTATTCGCTGGGCACGCTGACCGGCAAGGCGCCCACGCCGGAAGAGCGGCGGGTCGTCGTCGAGACGCTGGCTGAGGTGGCTGAAGACGCCAGGCGGCGCGGAATCACGCTGGGGCTGGAAGTCTGCAACCGCTACGAGACGTACCTGTACAATGCGCTGGAGGACGGGCAGGCAGCGGTCAAGGCGCTGCGCGCGCTGGGTTATGACAATATCGAGCTGCACGGCGACACCTACCACATGAACATCGAGGAAGAGGGCTTCTACAAGCCGATCGTCGCCTGCGCCGAGACGCTGGGCTACATCCACATGAGTGAGAGCCATCGCGGGCTGGTTGGCACGGGCACGGTCAATTGGGACCAGGTGTTTCGCGGCCTGACCGACGCGAAGTATCGCGGGCCGCTGGTGCTGGAGTCGTTCGCGGCGATCAACCCCGATCTGGCTGCGGCGACCTGCCTGTGGCGTCCGCCGAACCAGCCGCCTGGCGTGCTGGCCTCTGAGGGGCTGCGCTTCTTGCGCGAGGGGGCAGCGCGGGCCGGGCTGGCCTAGGGCGCGCGCCGGCGCTGGCCGATCAGGTGGTACACGTTGGCACCCGCCGCACCTGCGCGGCGGGTGTTTGCATTGCGGGATGTTCTGAGGGGGGACAACCTGTGCCAGGATGAAAGCGTGCGCTTGGGGCGCGCCAGATGAACAACAAGGGGGCGCTATGATCCGCTCACTCCATTACGGAAAAGACGGCGCCTTGCGCGTTGGCCTGACGCTGGAGGCGATTGCCGCTGCCCGGCAGAGCGCAGATGGCCTGCTGTGGCTCGACCTGTGCGACGAGCCGCCCGCCCAGTGCGAGCCGATCCTGCGCGACGTGTTCGGCTTTCACCCGCTGGCTGTAGACGACGCCCTGGCCGAATCGCATCACCCTAAGATTGACGACTGGGGCGACTATCTGCTCGTGGTGCTGCACGGCGTCGTCTTTGACGGGCAGGGCGAGTCGCAGGTGCACACTCAGGAGTTGGACGTTTTTCTGGGGCGGAGCTACGTCATCACCTACCGCACGGAGCCAATCGCCGCCGTTGACCGGGTGTGGGCGCTGTGCCAGCGAGACGTGCGCCATATCCAGCACGGGCCGGATCATTTGCTCTACAAGCTGGCCGATGAGTTGGTCGCCGACTACATGCCGGCGGTGGAGGCTATTGACGAGGCGATTGATCGCATCGAGGACGACCTGTTCGACGGGGCGGGCACAGCCGTGCCGGAGAATATCTTCCGGCTCAAGCGCGGGCTGCTGCACCTGCGGCGCATCATCGCCCCGCAGCGCGAGGTGCTCAACAAGCTGTCGCGCGGCGATTTCCCGGTCATTCTCGACGACGACCGCGTCTTTTTCCGCGACGTGTACGACCACCTGGTGCGTCTCTACGACATCACCGAAAGCCTGCGCGACCTGGTCGCCAGCGTGCTGGATTCGTACCTGTCGGTGGTCAACAATCGCATGAACGACGTGATGAAGACGCTGACGGTCATCGCCACGCTGTTCATGCCGCTGTCGTTTCTGGTGGGCTTCTTCGGGATGAACTTCTTCCAGCCGGTGACGGCGCTCGACGCCTGGACGGACCTGCCCGTGTTCATCCTGACGCTGCTGATCCTGATTGTCGTGCCGGCGTCCATGATCGTCTGGATGCGCCGCCGTCGCTGGCTGTGAGCGGGAGACTCCCGTCAGTGTGAGGTGGGGCGTATGGCGATACGCCCCTACGGGCGCAGGCGCACCGACGCCAGACTTCCGAAGTTTCCAAAACTTCGGAAGTCTCTTTCTGCGCGACGCCCTTTCCCTTTCCCCCTCCCTAGCTTGTGTACAGGCCCGGGAGGGGATTTAGGGGGAGAGGCGCGTAGCGGTCAGTCGCCGGCGGCACTCGCCTCGGCGCGCGGCACGGTCGGGTCGCCCCTGTAATAGCGCCGCCCCAACCACAGCGCCACATAGACCAGCCCGATCAGCACCGGCACCTCGATCAGCGGGCCGACGACTGTCGCCAGCGCCTGTCCCGAAGCAATGCCGAACGCGCCAACGGCCACCGCAATGGCCAGCTCGAAGTTGTTGCTGGCTGCTGTGAAGGAGAGCGTGGCCGACTCGCTGTACTTGAAGCCGATGCGGTGCGAGATGGAGAAGCTGATCAGGAACATCAGCGTGAAGTAGACCAGCAGCGGGACGGCGATGCGCAGCACGTCCACCGGGTTATCCACGATCTTTTCGCCCTGCATCGAGAACATCACCACGACGGTGAACAGCAGACCGATGATCGCCGAGCGGCCCAGGCGTGGGGCGAACTCACCATCGTACCACTCCCGCCCGCGCTGGCGGATTAGCGCGAAGCGGGTGATGATGCCGGCCAGCAGCGGGATGCCCAGGAAGATGAGCACGCTTTTGGCGATCTCCCACATGGTCACGCCCACCTCGGCGGTATCGGCCCCGAACCACTTGGGGAGCACCGTCAGGTAGAAGTAAGCCAGTGGGCTGTACATGACGATCTGGAAGACGGAGTTGAGCGCCACCAGCGCCGCGCAGTCTTCGCTGTCGCCGCCCGCGAGCATGTTCCAGATCAGCACCATGGCGATGCAGCGGGCCAGCCCGACGATGATCAGTCCCGTGCGGTATTCGGGGTAGTCGGATAGGAACAGCCAGGCCAGGGCCGTCATCAGTGCCGGGCCGATGATCCAGTTCTGCAGGATCGAGACGCCGAAGAGCCGCCCCTGCCCGCGCAGGCGGCCCATCTCCTCGTATTTCACTTTGGCCAGCACGGGGTACATCATCCACAGCAGGCCGATGGCGATGGGGAACGACACGGTGTCAATGCGCAGCGAGTCGAAGGCGTCCTGAATGCCGGGGAAGATCGCCCCCAGGATCACCCCGGCGGCCATGGCCAGAACGATCCACAGCGGCAGGAAGCGGTCGAGCAGCGGCAGCCGCCCGAAGACAGCGCCCGTCTGGGCGGCGGCGGTGGTGTGGTTTGCCATGATCTCTCAGTCTCTCCTGATAGATGAAGCCCGGACTCGATATGCTAAAACGCCGCCAGCGCCGCGCCGAACAGGTACCCGGCAACCGTGCTGAACAAGGCGACGAGACTCACATAGGTCGCGGTCTTGGCCCGGCCCATGATCCGGCTGGTGACCAGGATGCTCTGCAGGCTCAACTCCGGGTCGGCCAGCAGGTAGGCCAGCAGCGGCCCGCGATGCATCCCCAGGTCCAAGAAGGCGGCGGCAACGGGCACCTCGACCAGCGTGGGGAAGTACATGAACACGCCGAAGGTCACGCCGATCAGGTTGGCCCAGATCGTGTTGCGCCCGGCGAGCTGCTGCACCCATTCCTCCGGCGTGATCTCGCGGAACATGCCCGCCACGAACACGCCGATGATCAGCAGGGGGAAGATCTGCTTGACGAAGCGCCACGTCTCCCACAGCCAACTGGCTAGCTCGTCGTGGGTGACGTGCTTTGTCACCACGTAGACGATGCCGCCTAGCAGGGCGATCTCGGCGAAGAAGCGCCCGGTGAAGTTGATGACGATGCTGCTGGAGTCTGTGGTGGGCGCGACCAGCAGCAGCGTGACGGCGACCAGGCCCAGCGCCGCCCACGTCCAGCGGTTGAAGCCGCTCAGCACGTTATTGAGGCCCTTCCAGGCGACAGGGGCGATCACGACCAGCAGCGCGATCAACAGAGCGCCTTGCAGCGTCAGGTCGAGCGCGTCGAGCGCGTCCTGCACGCCGTCCGAGAGCGCGAGCGGCAGCGTGACGCTGAAGACGGCGTTCTTCAGCAGCCCGATCTGCAGCGTCCCGGCGATGAGCACGGCGATCAGCAGAGCGAACAGCGCCGACAGCGCCGGGCGCAGCGTCGCCGTCTGGTCGAACAGGGCGGCTTTGGCCGGATCGGCGGCGGGCTGCTTGAAGATGGCCGCCATGATCAGGCCGATGGCGATGCCGAAGGTGATCGCCAGCACGATGCGGGCAATGGCGATGTCCATGCCAATGGCCGAGCCGGTGTAGCTGATAGCCAGGATATTAACTGCCGGGCCGACGAACAGGAAGGTGACCGCCGGGCCGAGGCCCGCCCCGCGCTTCCAAATTCCGGCAAACAGGGGCAGGATGGTGCACGAGCACACCGCCAGCACGAAGCCGCCGATGGCCGAGGCCGGGTAACTGATGACTTTCGGCGTCTTGGGGCCGAGATAGCGCGTGACGATTTCTTTGGGCATCAGGCCGCTCAGGTAGCCGGCGATGAAAAACGCCGGCACCAGGCAGAGCAGCACGTGCGCGGCCAGGTAGTCGAGCAGGCCGGCCCAGCCGGCGCCGAGCAGATCGAGGATCAGACTCATCTGTGCATGCCTCTATATTCAAAAAACCGAATGGATCGTGCCTGAAAAAGGCCCTGCCTGTGGGCAGGGCGGTCGTCGGCGCGGGCTATTCAGCGGCCAGCAGCGCGTCGGCCAGCCAGGTCATGATCTCCGACGGATCGGGGATGCGCCCCTGGCTGACGACCTTCTCGTTGATGACCAGCCCCGGCGTTTTGAGCACGTACTCGCTGATGCTGAGCGGGTCTTTGACATGGGTCAGCTCGTAGCCGCCCGGCGGTCGCAGCATGGTCAGTGCCTGGCGCGCGTTTTCCTCGACTTTCTGGCAGTTGGGGCAGCCAGACCCCAGCACTTTGATGGTGAGCATCGCGTTATCTTCTCCTGAGGGTTATGAGACTTTCTCAGCCACCGCTGCACAATGGGGGCACGGGCAGCCGGCGAAGGTCGCCGGGCCGCTCTCGTTCGCCGGGCCGAGCGCGGCTGCGAGCAGGTCGCGGGTTGGGTCGTCTGCCAGCCGGTAGAAGACCTTCAGCCCGTCCCGGCGCGACTCGACTAGCCCGGTGTCGCGCAGCACCATAAGCTGCTGCGAGATGTACGCTTGG
>DYGW01000377.1 GCA_020724485.1 Thermoflexus sp.
TGGCCGAGGCCAGCCGCGCCAGCATCGGGCAGAAGAAGTGGGCGGAAGAAGTGAAAACGAAACTGGACGCCATCGAGCGCGAGGCAGGAAAAGCCGGCCGCACGCTCGATGCCGAGACGCTCAAGGCTGTAAGGGAGGGGTTGTATGGCGGGTGAGCACAAGCCAGTCGCGCCATTCTTGAAATACGTCGGCGGCAAGCGCTGGCTTGCGCGCCACATCATCGCCATGCTGCCCGAGCACACCTGCTACGTCGAGCCGTTCGGCGGCATGGGCGCGGTGCTCCTGGCCAAGCCGCGCAGCAAGGTCGAGGTCTGGAACGACATCGACGGCGGACTCGCCAACGTGATGCGCTGCGCCAAATACCACCAGGATGAGCTCGAGCGCGAGCTGTCCTTCATGCTCATGCACCGCGGCGAACGGCTGCGGTGGATGAACTTGCATCCAGGCGAGACTGACATACAGCGCGCGGCACGCTGGATCATGGTTCGGCACTCAGGGTTTGAGGGTAGAGCCGGGAGAGGCTTCTGTGTCAGTAAGACAGCCCTAGGCAAGCCGATCCCGAAGCTTGTCGACCAGATGCGCGCCGTATCGCAGCGTCTGCAAAGCGTCATGATCGAGCAGCTGCCATGGCAGCGCGTGATCGACCTCTACGACGGGGAGGCGACGATGTTTTTCCTCGACCCGCCCTATGCGGACGGCGACCAGCAGACCTATGACCATGCCTTCAGCGCCGACGACCACGCCGCGCTGCGCGAGCGTCTGCGATCCGTGCGCGGTCACTGGACATTGACCTACGGCGATCATCCCCTCATCCGCGACCTCTATCGCGACTGCCACATCGAGGAGGTGCGACGTGTGCGCACGCTGAATCAGGCCGCCCGGCGTGACTACGTGGAGCTCGTGATCACGCCATGAGCACCCCCATCCTCTACCCCTACCAGCGCCGATATCTGGCCGACACGGCCCGCTTCAAGGCGGGCATGTGGAGCCGCCAGACGGGCAAGACCTTCACGACCACCT
>DYGW01000378.1 GCA_020724485.1 Thermoflexus sp.
CCGCTGGTGCGATCTCTTCGGCTGCGACGACGCCTTGATGGCCACCGGCTTCGGTGCCTGGGGCGGGATCTTCATCCTCAACGGCCGCTGGCACGCGGTCGGCGGCGGCAAGGACCTGCTGCCCCGTCTGCTGGCGGTCGGCGACCGCACCGTCTGCATGGCCAAGGCGGACGACTGGCTGAACGAGAACGAGTCCCTGGATACCGCCCACAAGACCCGCCGCTGGCTCAACGAGCCGCCTACCGAGAAGCAACTGCGCTACCTGCCGCAGGCCATGCGTGCCGACTTCGGGCTTACCCGTTACCAAGCATCGGCGCTGCTCGCGTTCCAGTTCAACAAGTCATCCATCCTGCGTCTGGTGCTGGCAGCCAACGACGAGTACCGGAGGGCAGCTTGATATGCGCGATCTGCGGACGGGAGGGGCGTGGCTTCTGCTGGGTATCGCCGAGGGATGGCCCGCGTGCGCCGGACGGCAAGCGACTGTTCAAGCGCTTCTGCTCGATGCGCTGCATGGACATCCATCTGCAACGACTGAAGGAGGGAGACGGAGTCGTGATCGATCCCACCCATAACGAGAAGGCCGCGATGGAGGCCGTGCTGCCTCGTCTGGGCGAGTATGTCGCGTCCATCGGCATGGATCGGCCGCTGTCGGCCTACAGCCGCACGGAGGTGCTGCAACTGGTCGACGTGGTGCTCACCGCCTACTTCGACAACCTGCGGGAACTCACGCCCGACGACGTGCCGTTCTGAGGGTGATGGCCATGCTCGATTACAACCACCGCCCCAGGTTCCACGAGCGCGTCGGCGCCGTCATCGACGACGCGCTGGCGCGTGAACGTGCCTCACAAACGCCGCGCCGCTATCTCGGCGCGTCACGGCTCGGCGTGGCCTGCGAGCGCGCCCTGCAGTACGAGTACGCCCAGGCGCCGGTCGATCCCGGCCGCGAGCTGCCCGGGCGGGTGCTGCGGGTGTTCGAGGTCGGCCATGCCCTGGAGGATCTGGCGATCCGCTGGCTGC
>DYGW01000204.1 GCA_020724485.1 Thermoflexus sp.
CTAAGAGGCCGTTTGAGAAGCCTTGTGCCTGCCTCTGCCTCCCATCCCCGGCCCTTCCCCCACGAGGGGGGAAGGGAGAAAAGCGCGCACTCCAGGCCCCTCCCTCCTTGTGGGGGAGGGGTTTGGGGTGGGGGGAACAACTTCTCAAATGGTCTCTAACGCGCCTCGCTTCTCCCTCCCGCAGCGGAGAGGGGGCAAGCCGGGCGCAGCGAGGCCGGGGGTGAGGTCAACAGGGGACGGAGCGCAGTCAGCGCGGCGTGTCTAGAATCTCCGCGTAGTAAGCGGCGGTCTGGGCGGCGATGGTCTCCCAGGTGAAGCGCCCGGATAATTCGCGGGCGTTGTGCCCCATCTCCTCGCGTAGCTCCGGGTTGTCGGCCAGGTCTTCGATGGCGATGGCCAGGGCAGTGGGCGAGTCGGGGGGGATGAGGCGAACGTGAACATCCTCGACCAGCTCCGGCATGTCCACCTGGGGGTGAGTGGTGATGATGGCGCAGCCGTGCGCCAGGGCAGCCATCAGGCTGCCACGCCGGAACGAGACGCCGTCGCGGAAGGGCAGGGCGAGGATGTCGCAGGCGGCCAGGTGCCCGCTGACGGCGGCGCTGTCCACAAAGCCGGTCCAGCGGATGTGGTCATGCAGGTTGAGGTCCTCCACCATCGCGTCAACTTCGCGGGCGTAGGCGATGTTGGCCGGGTCGCTGGTGCCGGTGCGCCCACCGATCATGAGCAGCTTGGCGGGCAGATTGTTGTTGCGGGTGATGCGCAGGGCTTGCAGCAGCGTGTCAATGCCTTTGGAGGCGTTGAGGAAGCCGAAATAGCCCACGACAATGTCATCCGGCTGGAAGCCGAGCGCCGCCCGCCAGACCGAGCGGTTGTAGTCAGGGGCCAGCTCCGGCTTGATGTTGGAGCCGATGGGGATGTGGCGCAGGCTGGCGACAGTTTTCTCGGACGCCAGGCGACGCTCGTCGCCGCGATTGGTGACGATGACGCCGTCGCTGCTGCGGGCCAGGGTCAGCACGGCCTGGTAGCGCAGCGGCCCCGCTTTGGGGAACAGGTAGGGCACGAGCAGGTCGTGGAAGGTGGTGACGACGTGGGCGCTGTCCAGGCGCAGCGGCAGAATATGGACGAACGCGGCCATGTTGAAGGCGGCGGCCTGGTACTGGATGTTGACCACATCCAGCTTTTGGGCTTGCGCCCAGCGGCGGATGCGGCTGAGCGTGCCCCAGCCCCATGAATGAGCGTCCGCCGTGACCTGCACCGGGCCGTTGGCGACGAGAGCGGCGGCGCGGTGATCGGTGAAGACGTGTAGCTCATGGCCAAGCGCGGTCAGGGCGCGCGCCAATTCCTGGGTGAACGCGCCCACGCCGCCCTGCATCGGCGGGTATTCACCTGTGATCTGCCCGATGCGCATTGTCGCTTCCTGATCGCTCTGCCGGGGCGACTCGCTCGCCCGCTCTATTCCCGCGCCAGCGCGCGGATCACCGCCCAGTAAGTGCGGATGCGCGCGCGGCGCAGCGCCCGCTTGTGTCCGAGTGCGGTCTTCGCGCCTTCGAGCGCGATCTGCAGCCCGTAGCTTACCAGCAGGAACAAGCGCAGTGCAAGGGCCAGCGCGCGCCCGTGATACGTGCGAAAGTAGCGCAGCTTGCTCTGCTGGAAGTGAATATGCTTGCGCGTCTCCACCTGAGCCGTGCTCTGGCCGCCGTAGTGGGTGATGCGCGCCGTGCCTACATAGGCGACGCGCCAGCCGGCTTCTTTGGCGCGGCGGCACCAGTCCAGTTCCTCGGAGAACATGACGTAGCCCTCGTCCAGCCCGCCGATCTGCTCGTAGACCGTGCGGCGGGCGATCAGTGCGCAGCCCTGCACCCAGTCCACCTCGAAGACGCCGTCGTCGGGTAGGTCGGCTGCGTAGAAGCGGTCGAGCAGGCGACGCGGCGCGTACCCTTGCAGCCAGGTACTCTCGAAGAAAGCAGTCAGCGGCGTGGGAAAGCGGCGGCGCGTGGACTGGGTGGTGCCGTCGGTGCTTAGCACGCGCGGCCCGGCGATGCCCACCTCCGGGTGCGCGTCCAGGTAAGCGACCAGCGCGGGCAGCGCGTCGTCGTGGACGACCGTATCGGGGTTCAGCAGCAGCAGGTGACGCCCGCGCGCCTGGGCCAGGGCCAGGTTGTTGCCGCGCGTGAAGCCGACGTTCTCACCCTGCGCAAACAGCCGCACCCAGGGGAATCGCCCGGCGATCAGCGCCGGGGTGCCGTCCGTGCTGGCCGAGTCCACGACGATGACCTCGATGCACGGCCCGTCAGCGCCGAGCGCGTCGCCGGACGGCGCGATGCGCGTCACCGGGCTGGCGGCGATGCTCTCCAGGCAGGCGGCGAGCAGGTCGCGCACGTTCCACGAGACGATGAGGATGGACAGGTCAATGGCAGGGATGGCAGCGGGCGCGGCGGGCGAATGCTCGGTCACGGATCGGTATCCTCAGGGGCCGGCTCGATGCTCAACAGGGTGCGCGCCGGCCCGTAATATGCGCGGTAGCGGCCAGGATAGGCGGCGCTCAGCCGTTTCCAGCGCCGGTAGGAGACGCGCAGCGTCACGCCGTTGACGGCAATCGCCGGGTGCGACGGATGGCCGGCGCGGCACAGCGCCCCCGTTGCGGCGCGGACAGTGGGGCGCGCCACGTCGTGCGCTGCCGCCAGCCACAAGATACCGAGCGCCAGCCACAGCGCGCACACACCGATCAACAGGGCGCGCTCCCACACGGCCTCCGCCAGGGGATAGACCGCCGCGATCAGCACCACGCCCGTTACCAGCATGACCGCGCCGCGCACCAGGTGCCCGATGCTGCGGTACAACAAATCCTGGCGCTGGCGGTCGCTCAGCCGACCGGCGCGGTTGGCGGCCAGCGTATCCGGCGCAAATCCCAACAGGTCGGCCAGTTCCTCCGCGCTGAGGGGCTGTTGCGCTACGTGCAGGCTGTGCTCTGGCTTCGGCATCTCATCGCCGCCCACTGCGGTCATTTTACCAGGATTTTACAGCTTGAACGCAGTCCGGTCATGAATGGGTAACAACTATGCCCGACAATGGGGGCAGTTGCGTGGAATTCACCGCGCAAGGCCTGTGAGGACATAACTGGAGGTAGTGACCTATGAACATCTGGACCAAGCGAGTGATAAGCCTGAGCCTGGCTGTGGTGGTGGCGCTGGGGGCGGTGGGTTTCGCCGCTGCCCAGGGGCCTGCGCAGCCGGACTATCCCCGCGCGTACCGCGTTCGTTTTGTGGACACGCTGGTGCAGACCGTCAAAGAGATGACCGGGCTGGCGTGGAGCGATGTGCTGCCGGAACTGCGCGCCGGCCAGACGCTGACGGAGATTCTGGAGGCGAACGGCGCCGATCCCCAGGAAGTGCGCGACGCGGTGCAGGCGGCTGTGACGGCGGAGATCGAGGAGGCGGTCGCCAATGGCACGCTGACCCAGGAGCGGGCCGATGTGCTGCTCGAACAGCTCGACACGGCGCTGGAGCGCGCTTTCACCGACATATTCCCGCTGTGGCCGGACGCGCTGCGCGACCGCCTGCACGACCGCTGGCAGGAGACGCTAGAAACGACGCTGATCGGCGTGATCGCTGAGATGGCGGGCGTCGAAGCGGGCGATCTGCTGCGCGAGGCGCTGCTGCCGCCGACGCTGGGCGAGATCGCCGAGGGCTATGGGCTGAACGTGGAGGCCGTCAGCGCTGAGGCCGAGGCGCGCATCACCGAAGCGATCAACGAGCGCGTCGCCGACGGCACGCTGACCCAGGAACAGGCGGACGCCCTGCTGGCTGCGCTGCCCGATTGGCTGGCGAATCGCTTCGACGCACCGTTCTGGTTCGCCGGGCCAGGGATGCGTTCCGGCATGATGCCGCGTCACTTCGGCGGCTTCCGTGACCGGATGCCGGGGCGCTTCGGCGGGATGGGCGGAGGCATGGGGGACTGGTCGCCTGGCTCCGTCTTCTAATGCCGTGCGGCGGACGGTGATACAACCGCTCAGGGGGCGTATGGGTTGGCTATGCGCCCCCTGAATATTCTGCCAGCTTACGAGGCGCTAGCCATTGGATGCCCTGGTGCGCTGCACGGCGTGAACCAGGACGCGCTCGCGCTGCTCGACCCGCTGCCGACGCCAGACCAGGACGCTGAAGCCAAGCAAGCCGAAGGCCAGCCAGAACTCGATGGATTCGCCGTATGCGGTGATGGTGAAACCCGACTTGCGCCAGACGAGCAGGCGAAACAGGCGGTAGACAAAGACCACAAAGAAAGATGTCGCCAGGAAGAACGGCGGCACCAGCAAGGCGTCCGCCCCGTTCCAGTACTGCTCAATGCGCACTCCCTGGTTGGCGAGGAAAGCAACCGAGCCGAACAGCCCAATGACCATCATCGCTGCCTTGAACAGGCTGAGCGTCTCGCCCACGTTGTGCAGGGTGAACTCGTCCTGCTTGTTGATGTCGAGCAGATCGGTGGGTGTCTCGAAGCCCACGACACGCTGCCCCCAGGAAATCTCCTCTCCGGCGGAGAAGACCATCATCGCAGCGAAGAGCAGGTACAACGCAGCCGCCCAGCGATTGCCCGCGCGACGCTGCGACCAGGCGATTGCCAGCCCGATCACCCCGCCGAGCGCGAAGCAGGCGAATGTCGCCCACTCGAAAACATGGTCTTCGTCGAGCAAGAACTTGTACACGGTTTTCTCGAAGCGCAGTGGAATCAAGAGCAGGCTGATGACGAGCGGGGCGAGGAATACCACGTAGGCCATGCGCACGGGTACATGCCATTCGCGGGCGGACTTGGCGATCAGGTGTCTGAGTGGGTGCATGAGTCTCCTCCATCGCTGCGGGAGGGGCGAATCATCGCTTGCAGTCGAAGCGATCTGTCGGGGGCAGGCTGAGCAATAGTAGTCCGGTCGCGGCGGCGGCTGGCTCTGGTGAGCTAACCTTGAATTGAATGCTGGAATGGGGAGCGTCCCCGAACCAGTTACTGCTGCTCGTGTGCCCCGACACGCGAGCGCCCCACGTGCTTCGGCGCTCATTTTATCCATAATTGATGCAAATGTAAAATATTAATATCTGTAAAAAAGATGCCGATTGGGCGGTGCATAGGAAACGGCGCGCTACAAGCGATCTCATGCCTGGCCCAGCCGCGCGAACAGGCGCGCAGCGTTGGCCGTCGTCTGCGCCGCGAAGTCATCGTAGGGGACGGCGCGCAGGGCGGCCAGCCGCTCGGCGATGAAGCGCACATAGGCGGGGCGGTTGGGGCGGCGGCCCCGGTAAGGGTGCGGGGTGAGGAAAGGGCCGTCCGTCTCGACGAGCAGGCGGTCGGCGGGGACGCGCGCGGCGATGTGGCGCAGGTCGTCGGCATTCTTGAAGGTCACCGGGCCGGTGAAGCCGAGATAGAAGCCCAGCGCCAGCCCGCGCTCCGCCGCGCTCTGCGGGGCGGAGAAAGAATGGAGCACGCCGGGACGGTCGCGCAGCGCGGCGGGCAGCGCTGCGCTCCACGCGGCGAGGACGGCCAGCACGTCGTCGCTGGCGTCGCGGTTGTGGATGATGACGGGCAGTTCCAGCGCGGCGGCCAGGTCTAGCTGCGCCTCGAAGGCGGCCCACTGCACGTCCTTCGGCGAGTCCTCCCAGTAGTAGTCCAGACCAATCTCGCCGATGGCGACTACCTTTGGGTGCGCAGCCAGGTCGCGCAGCGCGTCGAGGTGCGCGGCGGAGAATTCGGCGGTGCTGTTGGGGTGCACGCCGGTAGCCGCGTAGACGCCGGGGTACGTCTCAGCGAGCAGGATCGCGGCGCGCGAACGCTCCAGGTCGGTGCCGGGGTTGAGGATGCGCGTCACGCCGCTCGCCGCTGCCTCGGCGATGATCTCGTCGCGCAAACCGTCGTAGGCGTTGAAGTCCAGGTGGCAGTGGGTGTCAATGAGGGTCATAGGTGGTCAGTGGTCGGTTTTCAGTTATTAGTTTCTGGTCATTGGTTATTGGCTGACGGTGGCGTAGAAGTCACGTCACACCGCAATCACGCCCGGCTGTGCAAGCCGATCACTGAGCAAACGCTGATTACCAACTGCCAATCACTGATCACCGACTACTGATCACTGACCACTCGCGGCTATTTCGCCTGCCCGCCGGATTTGAGCAGTTCCAGGTCGGCATCCACCATCATGTGGATCAGCCGGGTGAAGGTGATCTTTGGCTCCCAGCCGAGCACCTTGCCCGCTTTGGAGGCGTCGCCGACCAGCAGATCAACCTCGGCGGGGCGCATGAAGCGCGGGTCTTGCACGACGTACCGCCGCCAGTCCAGCCCCACGTACTCGAAGGCGACGGTGACCAGTTCTTCGACGGAGTGCGTCTCGCCGGTGGCGATCACGTAGTCCTCGGCCTTATCCTGCTGGAGCATCAGCCACATGGCGCGCACGTAATCCCCGGCGTAGCCCCAGTCGC
>DYGW01000205.1 GCA_020724485.1 Thermoflexus sp.
CAGCGCCCAAGTGCCCAGCCCTAACAGGTTGTTCGTGGACCCGATACGCTGCGCGACCGGAACCCCTCGGTGACGTGACCAGCCAATGGTCTAATTAAACTGGCGGATTTCCGTCTCGTCAAGTCGCTCTGGCGTGACCGGGGCTTTTCGCGATGGGGGCGAGATGCTTTGCCCCGGAGATGGGACGCTCGCCTGCCTGGGGCAGGCAGCATGGACGTCAGTTGCGCGATAGCTCAACGTTGATGGTGACTGGACTCTCGGTGCTCTCCCCGACGATGATGCCGTCGGCGCTGACGGGCAGGTAACCTTCGGCGCGCACGAGCACGCTGTACAGCAGGGGTTCTTCGTCGGTGCCGCGCGGGAGCAGATTGGAGACCAGGAAGCGCCCCTCGCTGTCGGCCAGCGAAACGCCGAGCACCTGGCTCTGTGTCCACAGAAAGTCCTCAACGCTGAACTCGGATTGCAGCACGACGAACATAGCCCCCGGAATGCCCTGGCCAGTCTCGGCGTCGGTGATGCGCCCGCTCATCTGCACGCCGGCGGCGCTGGCGAAAACACCGACCGGAAGCTGGCCCAGGCCCACTTTGGCCGTGACGGTGCCGACTGAGATGTTGCCGATCAGAATCTCAACGCCATAGGTGCCATCGGGCAAGGCGGCCAGGCTGTCCAGGCCGAGGAAGAAATCCTCACCCTCGGACGCGGCGTTCCATGGCTCAGTGACTTCGAACAGCACATCGCCGTCCACGAGCCAGCGGCGAGTCCAGGGCGTGCCGGGCGCGAGCAGACGCCAGTTGAAGAAAGCGTAAAGCTGCTCGATGCCGGCGGGAAACTCGCTGCGGATGGAGCCGGTGGGCACGCCGCTGATCTGCTCGTTGGTGAAGCGGAAGTTGCTGAAGATGAGGGTGCTGGCCGCCTGAGCGCCACCCGCGACGATGAAATCAGCGGTCGCGCTGAGCGCATTCTCGATGTACAGCTCCAGCCGGTACTGGCCGGGCACGAACTCACCGGCAGCAGGCATCACCCACACGCCCTGGGCGTCGCCTTCCCAGCTTTGCGTGTCGCGCAGAATCTCGGATCGCTCGAAGTACCAGATATAGCTCCACGAGATGCCCGGCGTCATGTTGCGGTAGTTGAAGCGGGCCTGGATGGCGCTGCCCTCCGGCAGTAGATAGTTAGTGCCGACCAGGCTGCCGTCGGGGTTCAGGAAGCCAAAGACCACGTCGGTGAACTGCGGGGTTTCGCGCGGGCCGCCGCCCACGATGAGGCTCTGGCTGGCCGACTCGCGACCTTCAATGAACAGGCGGAAGTTGTAGAGACCGTTTTCCCAGGGCGTGCCGGAACTGCCAATGTACCACGTGCCACGCCTGCCGCCGCTCCAGGTGGTGGGGGGGAGGCTGTAGGTGGCGTTGGGCACGTCGTCCACTGTGACACGTAGCTCATAGACCATACCATCTGCCATATTCTCGTAGTCGAACATCAGGTAGAGGCTGGTCGTGCCGGTGGGGACGCCGGTCACGACATTGGTCGCTACTCCGCCCTCGTTGATGCGCGTGGTGAAAAAGAGCCGGCTGAAGCGTGGCGACTCCGTTGGCAGCGTAGTCGGCGGGCGCGGATACTCGTCGCCCTGGCGGATGCCGAGCGTAGCCGCGCGCACCAGGCCGCGCGCCAACCGTGACGGGCGCAGCGCGCTGATGAACCCGCCGACCGGCACGCATTGGTCGCTGGCGTCAGCGCGCCCGTCCGCGTTGGAGTCCTGGATGATGCGGCAGTCTACGGTTGTGCCGCCGACCCGCGCCGGGGCGATGGTTGGGATGCCGATGAGCTTGCCGTCGCGGTTGTAGGCACCGCCGCCGCTCATCGTGCCGGGGATGGTCGCCCGCGTGCGAATCCAGGCGCGGTCACCGGCGCGCGCCTCGGCGGTGAAGCCGCTGACCGTGCCGCGCGTGACCTCCACCGGCGCGTCGCCGAAGTCCGGGTAGCCGACGACGGTGATCGTCTCATCGAGCGCGACTCGCAGCGAATCGCCCAGTTCGACAAAGGGCAGGGTGAGCGTCCCTGGCTCGATAATGCGGCCATCCAGGTAGCCGGTGATGCGCAGGACGGCGAGGTCCAGGCCGCGACTGGCGTCCACGATCTCGGCGGTGTAGGTGGGGATGGGTGGTTCGTTCAGGCGCACGGTGATGGCGATAGCGATGATGTCGGCGCGGCAGGTCTCGCTGGGCAAGGCGATGTGCGCGTTGGTCAGGATCAACCCGTCGGCGCTGATCAGCGTCCCCGATCCGATGCAGGAGATGACCGGCTGGCCGCGACTCTGGTAGGTCTGCATGATGAACACCGTCGCCCGCTTGATGATGTCTTCGTTTAGCTCGACGAGCGGTGGGGGCGGCACCTCCTCGTTTTCATCGTCTTGGGCGATGGCGGGCGCGTTGAGCGACAGGGCCAGGGTCTCGGCCAGCACGAAGGCGATCAGACTCAGCGCCAGGGCGAGCCAGGTGAAGCGGCGCGGCATCAGAAGATCTCCACAGTCTGCAATAAGTCCTCGAACCGGTAGAGGTTGGCGGCGAAGGCAGTGCGCTCCTCGCGGTAGGTGATGATCACCGCCTGCCCGCGCCGCAGCACGACCACGTCCACGCCCTCGACGACGAGGGGCACGCTGGCCTGGAAGGGATTACGCTCATCCTGCGTGTAGGCGTAGGTCATACGCTTGGCCGGGTCACCGCGCAGCGTCTCATCGCTACGCGCGATCTCTTTGTAGGTCGAGAAGCGCGGCGCGCGCTGCATGGTCAGCAGGTCGAGCACAGTGTTCGGCGTGGCGTCCGGGCCGATGGGCAGCACCGCGATCTGCAGCGTGGTCTTGAAAGGCAGGGCGTCGGGGTCTTGGGCGCGCACGACGAAGCCCTCTCCCCCTGTCTCAAGCAGCCACCCGCTGGGCAACTGCGCGCGGACGCCCGCCTCCAGGTCTTCAAAGGTCTGGGTGGCGCTGAGAGCCGAGTCGCGCAGCGTGATGCCCAGCAGCAGTATTCCCGCCGCCATGAGCAGGGCGAGGTAGGTGTTCCAACGCTGGACGAAGCTCAGGCTGGGCGTGTCGTCGGAGGTGATGAAGCCGGTCATAGGGCGCGCCTGGGGCTGGTGAGCGCCTGTGTGCGGGCATCGGCGTTGGCGATGAGGAAGGCGAAGATGGCGAACAGGACGGCGACGAGGCCGAAGGCCAGCAGCAGGCCGAGTAAGGGGGAACTGCCGGTACCGGCGACGCTGGGGCTGCCGGTGATGGCGATGGCGCGGAAGGCGTAATGCGCGCCGCTGACGAAGGCCGCGATCCCCAAGCCGACCGGTAGCCAGAAGATAGCCGTGCGCCCGATCCATAACTCGGCCAGGAAGAAGCCGATGATCACCCCCACAGCCAAATGGGGCAGGGTGATGCTCGCCACGCGCAGCGCGGTCGCCACCAGGGTGGCGTCGGTGAACAGGGCAAAGCGCACGTTGAGCACGACGGCGTAGCCGACCGAGGCCGCCAGGCTGTAAGCAACGCCGTCGAGGCGCTGCGTGATGTGGCGCGGCCAGACCGTGTAGCGCAGCACGAGATACTTGAGGAACTCGGCGGTGAAACCGATGGTCACTGCGTAGCCGAGCAAGCGCCCGCCGAATCCCGCGCCCGGCAGCCATCGTTCTGGCAGGAAGACGTGTTCCTCCAGCGGTACGGCGACCGCGTTGGCGACCAGCGCGCCCAGGACGAGCACGCGCAGCAGGTCGGGGCGGGGGCGCAGCGCGCGGCGCTCGCCCCCGTAGGAGACGAGCCACAGCGCCAGCGGCAACAGCGCCACTCCCACCCGGAGCAGCGGATCGCGTAGGTCGCGGGGCAGGACGCCGAAAAACACGGTGAGCACGTACAGGGCGAGAGCCACACTGAATAGCGCCAGCACCTCAAACCAGGCGGTGCGCCACACGCGCCGGTAGGGGTAGATTTCCTCGACTTCCGGTTCGGGAGCCAGCAGGATAGGCTCGAACGACACGACTGCGCTCCTTGATTTGGATCGCGGCCCAGGCCTATGGTACACTCACGGCGATTCTACCGCAGCCCTGGAATCGCGCCCACCGTCTTGCTGGGGGCGCGGTGCACTGAACCGGGCTAAGTGAGGGTGCTGACGTGTTGACCCCTGCTTCTACGCGCCGGCGACTGCCGGTGAGTCTCGGCGTTCTCGGCGTGCTGATCGCCATCCTGTGTCTGGCCGGCGCAGTTGTGGCGCTGCTGGCGCTGCGCGCGGGCCTGGGCGACGAGGACGAAGGCAACCGGATCGTCTATGGGCTGACGCTCAACCCGTCCGGGCTTGACCCGCACATTCACATCTCCAACGAGTTAGGCATCCCCTTCTTCTCGGTCTACGACACGCTGGTCTACCGCCACCCGCAGACGATGGACTTCGTGCCGGGCCTGGCCGAGCGGTGGGAGATGGCCCCGGACGGCCTGAACTGGACGTTCAGTCTGCGCCGGGACGTGACTTTCCACGATGGCACGCCCTTCAACGCCCAGGCGGTCGCCGCCAACCTGGATCGCATCACCGACCCGGAGTTGGCGTCGGGCAAGGCACGGGCGCTGCTCGGCCCATACACGGGCTACACGATCGTGGACGACTACACGATCACGCTGCATCTGTCTGAGCCATACGCGCCGCTGCTCGACGGCCTGAGCCAGGTTTACCTGGGCATAGCCAGCCCGGCGGCGCTGCGCGAACACTCCAAGAACACCTACCAGTGGCACCAGGTGGGCACCGGTCCCTACCGGCTGGAGGAGGTCGTGCCCGGCGACCACATCGTCCTGCGGCGCAACCCCGACTACGCCTGGGGACCCGTGTTCTACGCTGAGGCCACCGGCCAGTCAGTGGACACGGTGGAGTTTCGCTTCTACACGGACCCGGCGACGCGCAGCCTGGCCCTGGAGAGCGGCGAAGTGCAGATGATCGGCGAATTGCTGCCGACCGATGTCGAACTGCTGCTGGGCAACACGCAGCTACGAGTTTTGCGGGTGCCCATCCCCGGCCAGCCGCAACAGTTTTTCTTCAACGTGAAGCGCGCGCCCACCGATGAACTGGCCGTGCGCCAGGCGCTGCTCTACGCCACGAACCGCACGGAGATCGTGGACGCGGTCTTTCAGGGGCAGTCGCCAGTGGCGCACGGGCCGCTGACCGCCGTGACGCCATTCTACGATCCGGCAGTCGAGACACTCTACCCGTTCGACCCGACTTTCGCCCAGAGCCTGCTGCAAGGCGCGGGCTATGGCGACAGCGACAACGACGGTATCTGGGATCGGGATGGCGAACCGCTGCGCCTGACGATGGTCTTCGCCTCGTGGAACCAGACGCCGGAGGTCGCCCAATTGATCCAGAGCGAATGGCGCGACATCGGCATCGAGGTCGAGCTGATCCGCGTGCCGGACTTCCCCACGCTGCGCAGCTACGCGCTGGAGGGCGACTTCAACCTCATCGCCTTCTACGACTTTGGCGTGGAGGCCAGCCTGCTGAACCGCTTCTACATGACCGGTGGGGCCAATAACTGGTCTGGCTTCAGCGATCCTGAACTGGACGGCTGGCTGCACGAGGCCGTGCGCCAGGTGGACGCGGGGACGCGCGCGGCGCTGTACTCGTCGGCGCAGCAACGCATCATGGAGCAGGCGGTTGTGCTGCCCATCCGCGAATACGTCAACCTCAACGGCACGACGGCGCGGCTCGATGGGGTGATCTTCAGCGCCCAGGGCTGGTGGCCCCTGCTGCGCAACCTGCAATTGCGCCCCTGACGAAATCCCTGACGTATGGGCAAATTCATCCTTCAGCGAGTGGGAGCGGCGCTGGTAGTCGCCTGGATTGCGCTGAGCGCCGCCTTCGTGGCGCTGCGCGCGCTGCCCGGCGATGCTGTTGACGCGACGCTGGCCCGCGCCGGCGCGTCGCCCGCTGAGGTCGCTGCGCGGCGGCAGGCGCTCGGCCTGGCCGACCCGCTTTGGCAGCAGTACGCGGCTTACCTGGGCGGGGCCGTGCGCGGCGATCTGGGGGAGTCGCTGGTGACGGGCCAGCCTGTCGTGCAGATGATCGGGCAGAACCTCGGCGCGACAGTGGCGCTGGCGGGGAGCGCCCTGCTGGTCGGCGTGACGCTGGGTCTGGCGCTGGGCCTGGTCGCCGGGCTGGCCCCCCGGCGCGCCCCCGGTTGGCTGGCGGAAGGGGCGGCGGCGCTGGCGCTGTCCATGCCGGTCTATTGGACGGCGACGCTGGCGATCTACACGTTCACGGTGGCGCTCGCTGTGCTGCCCGGCGTGGGCGGCGGCGGTCCGCGCCACCTGATCCTGCCAGCGACGGTGTTGGGTTTTCACGCGGCGGGCAGCATCGCCCAGGTGACGGCGCGCAGCATCCGCCGGGCGGCGGCCCAGGACTTCGTGCGCACGGCGCG
>DYGW01000206.1 GCA_020724485.1 Thermoflexus sp.
CCTCGACCGCGCACCAGTAAACGACCGGCGTCGCCGCCTGCCCGATGTCCGTCACCTGGCAGCCGGTGACGGTCAGCCCGCGGATGGCGGCGTCGGCCAGCCCGCGCGAGCTAATCCGGTTGTCGTGGCCGATCACGGCCTGGCTCACGCCTGCGCGCGCCAGGTGCGTGCCGAACGCCCGCCCGATCTGCTCGGCGGCGTCCTCGGTTAGCGCGCGGCCCACTTCGCCGCGAATGTCGTAGCGTTTGAACAGGCTCGCATCCACCATGACTCATCTCCCACCAGACTTCCGAAGTCTCTGAGACTTCGGAAGTCTCTCTGTCCGTCTCTCTCACCGCAACACTGCGTCAAAGAACCCCATCACCCGCTGCTCGTACTCGTCGGGGTAGCGCTTGAACGCGCCCGTATGCGAAGCGCCCGGCGCAACCCACAGCACCGCCCGCTCGCCGACCGTCTCGGCGAACAGGGCATTGAAATCTACTTCGAGGGCGTTGCTGCCCGCCGCGATCAGCAGGAAGGCCGTGCTCTGCGCCTCAGTCATGGAGTCCAGCAGCGGCTTGGGCGGGTCGTCGCCGCTGAGCAGTTGCACGGTGGCGAACATCACCCGCGCGGTGAAATTGTGCACCAGCGGACGCTCGGACGGCAGGGCGCGTAGTTCGTCCAGCGAACGCTGCGTCGCCCCGTCAGCGACGATGGCCGCCAGCGCCGGGACTTCCGACGCCGCGCCGAGCAACACTTCGCCGCCCAGCGACAGCCCCAGCCCGCCGATGGCCGAGACATCTGGCTGCGCCTGCAAGTAGGCTGCCGCCGCGCGCACGTCGCGCGTGCCCTGCCAGCCCAGGCGATTCGTGCGTCCCCCACTCTCTCCGTGCCCGCGCAAATCCAGCGCCAGCACGCCATAGCCGCGCCGGAGCAGCATCGCCGCATGATCGCGCACGCCTTCGCGCGAGCCGCCTCCGCCGTGAATGAGGATGATCGCCGCGCCGTTCGCCGGGGGCGCGCACCAGGCGGCCAGCCTCACCCCGTCCTCTGTGGTCAGGGTCACTTCCGCGAAGCCAGCGGGCGGCGCGCCGACCGATTCCTTATAGGGGAACACAACCGCCACGCCGAAACCGGCTGGGACGACCAGGTATAGCAAGACGATCACCACCGGGATCACAATGGCGATCCAGCGCAGCAAGCGGCGGCGGGCGGGCAGTCTCAGTTTCATAGGAACGCTCCCCTATCAAACGAGAGACTTCCGAAGTCTTCGAAGACTTCGGAAGTCTTGAAATCCTCACTTCCCTCACGCATCCTTGCGCGCGCTGCGCCCCAACGTCTGCTCGACCCAGACGCGCGTGCCGTCCGGCACATCCTCGCGCACAACCGTCGTCGGGCCGATCTCGGCGTCACGCCCGATCTTGACGCCGGGCATGGTCATCACGTTCACGCCGATGAAGGCGCGCTTGCCGGCGATCAGCCCCAGCTTGCTGCGCCCGGTATCCATGCGCTGCCCCTTGACCGTTGACCAGACCGGCCCCTGGTCAATGCGCAGGTTGGCCGTCGTGCAGGCCGCCGAGAAATTCACGTCCTCGTCCAGCACGGAATCGAGCACCTGGCAGGCGTGGGTGTGCGCGCGGTCGGCCAGGTAGCTGCGCGCCACCTCGGTGGCGAAGCCGACCACCGCCCCCGCGCCGATCATCGAGCCGCGCACCAGCGCCCCGTTGCCGACGATGGCCCCTTGGCCAATGTAGGCCGGGCCGATGACCGTCGCCCCGTGAAACAGCCGCGCCCCGGACTCAATGATCACGTCCCCCTTGACCAACACGCCATCCTCGATGAAAGCGTCCGGCGCGATGCGTTGGTTGTCAATCTGGCCCAGGAAGGCGTCCATCACGTCGAGGACGTGCCAGGGGAACTTGAGCGCCTGCCAGGGACCCTCGTAGGGCACCACACGGAAGATGTGCTGCTGCATCAGGCGGGCCATCGCCCGCTCGTAGTGATCGTCGGTCTTCTCCGGCCTGGCGTATTCGGCGCGGATGGCGTCCAGCAGCAGCGCGGCGTCGGTGTGGATGTGGGCGACGATGCTGACTAGATCGCTTGGCTCGTTGCCCGCGCCCGGTTTCTCGATCACATTGGTGATGCGCCCTTCGCTGTCGACCTCCAGATAGCCGCCGGGGAAATACTCCTTGACGCGGTACCCGGCCAGGTAGGAGAGCGCCGTCTCCGACTGGTACTCGGTCAGCATCCGCTGGTGGAGCAACACATCGGTCAGGTCGTGCACCTGGGTGACGTAGATGGTCTGGTTGCCGTTGGCCGCTAGGTAGTCCTCAAGCTGGAGCAGCGCGTCGCCCATGCCGCGCGGCGCGCGCTGCACGACCACGTCTACCTGCGTGCTCGTCAGCGAGGCGACATACGCCCGAATCTGCGCTTCATTCTCCGGGTTGGCGACGATCACCGCCCGATCCAGGCCCAGTTGCGCGTAGCTCTCCAACTGCCAGCTTAGCAGCGGGCGTCCCATAAACTTGATCAGCGATTTCTCTTCCAGGGGCCACAAGCGCGAGCTTGCCCCGCCCGCCAGGATAACCAGTAACGGCGTTCGCACGGTTCCCTCCCAATTCATGCAACTGCGCCCGGCCACGCTCTGCGCAACCGGCGCGGGCCAACGGCCCGTTATTCTACTCAGTCGCCCAGCGCGCGTCGAATTCACGCGCCGTCTTAGCAAACAGGCTTACCGCCAGCCGCCCCAACGCCCTCCAGAATCGCGCGTGAAGATCACTTCCTGGCGGCGACGCGGTGGCTCCGGGCGCAGCGGCTTGAGCAGCAGCGCCACGACCCCCCCGGCGGCGAACCCGCCGATGTGCGCCCAGAAGGCCACGCCCGTGCTCTGCGCCGTCGGGACGCTGAGCGCCGCCGCGCCGTTAATCAGTTGCGTCAGAAACCAGATGCCCAGGTAGATGTAAGCGGGGATATAGATCACGCCCAGGTACCAGATGAAAGTGCGCACCCGGTTGAGCGGGTAGAGCAAGATATACGCGCCCATCACGCCGGAGATAGCGCCGCTTGCCCCAACCGTCGGCACCTGCGAACCGGGGTCGGTCAGGATATGCGCGCCGGACGCCGCCAGGCCAGTTCCCAGGTAGAAAGCCAGGTACAGCACCGGGCCGAAGCGCTGCTCGATGTTGTCGCCGAAAATCCACAGGAAGAGCATGTTGCCGGCGATGTGGGCAAAACCGCCGTGCACGAACATGGACGTGAACAGGGTGTAGAGGTCGGTGCCGCGCTCGATTTCGGCGGGGATTGCCCCGTAGGCGTAAATGAAGCTCTGCAGGTCGGGCAGGTTGAGCATCGTCTGGTACAAGTAGACCAGCACATTGACCACGATCAGCCCGACTGTCACCACTGGGATGCCCCGCGCCCCGTGATTGTCATCCCCGATGGGGAACATGTGCTCTCCTCATTGCGCCCAACTCGTGGGGCGCAGCAATGCAACGTCCCAGGCAACTGCCGCCATACATCGCCCCGCACCCGATTCTAGCACAGCGCCCTCACACCCGGCGCATAGCAAAAACGCGCCCCCGGCGCAGACATCCGGCGGGCGCGCAGAGCGCGGCTTTCAGCGGACAGAGTGGGTGCGGCGCGCTTATAAGCTCGCTCGCAGATCGGCATCTGCCTCGCCCATATCCAACATGCGGCGCACCTTGGCGACCAGGTCGTGGTGCAGGATCGGCTTGGGCAGGTAGTCGCTGGCCCCGGCGTCCATGCCGCTCATGACGCTCTTGGCGTCGCCGCGCGCGGACAGGATCAGGATGGGCAGCGCCGCCGTATCCGACCGCTCGCGCAGCACGCGGCACAGCTCAATGCCGTCCATGCCGGGCATCATCACATCGAGAATGATCAGGTCTGGCGTGTTTAACTCCAAGACTGCCAGCGCCTGGTCGGCATCTTTGGCCTTGAGCACCTCAAACCCGCCGCGCTCAAGCATGATTCCGATCAGCGTCAGCGCGCCAATCTCATCATCCACTACAAGAATCCGTTTCATGCCGACTTCTCCATTGCTCGCTGCGCCCCCAAGCTCGTCGCCATGCTGTACGCTTTAGTTTAGCAGCAAACCCCCGCCCCGCAAGCACTGCGCAGACTCGGTTCGCACGCCCGTGTTATACAACGCTTTCAGCCCGTGCGCTACTGGGGCGCAGCGTGGGGTGCGTGCAAAAGTTGTCAGTGACTCGCTTGACGCTGAAACATCAACCTCACCCCCTGGCCTCGCTGCGCTCGGCCTTTCCCCCTCTCCGTTAACGGAGAGGGGGAAGTGAGGCGCGTCAGCGCCGAGCGGGGGTGAGATCAAGCCAGGGCGCAACAGAGCGACGCTCCTATACTACCTGACAGGTTCGGAAGTCTCTTTCTGGGCCTCGTCTCGCTCCGCCGCCGGACTTTGCAGCCACGCGCCCGTCCCCTATAATAACCGCTGCACTTTGACGCGCAGAAGGAGACGCCGGTGCCCCTCGCCCTGACCCCTACGGTATGCTACGGTGACCTGGTGATGCTCGTCGGCAAAGACCGCCGCACTTTCCTGCGCACGGTGACCCCTAGCGAGCGCTTCCAATGTCACCTGGGCATCATCGCCTTCGACGATCTGGTTGGCGTCGCTTATGGTGCGCAGGTGCCCACGCACCTGGGGCACAAGATGTTCGTGCTGACCCCGCACACCGACGACCTGATCCGCCACCTGCAGCGCGAAGGACAGATCATCTTCCCCAAAGACCTGGGCTACATCGCGCTCAAGCTGGGCATCCGCCCCGGCGTGCAGGTCATTGAGGCGGGCACGGGCAGCGGCGCGCTGACCCTGACCCTGGCCCAGCTTGTCGGCGAGGGGGGCCACGTCTTCAGCTACGAGCGGCGCGAGCGGATGCAGGCGCGGGCCATCGCCAACCTGCGCCGCCTGGGGCTGCTCGATCGCGTCACGTTCCACCTGCACGACATTGCTGAGGGGTTTTTCGAGCGCGAGGCGCACGCCCTGTTTCTGGACGTGCGCGAGCCGTGGCTGTACCTGGATCAGGCGCGCGCGGCCCTGCGCGGCGGCGGGTTCTTCGGCGCGATCCTGCCGACCGTCAACCAGGTGATCGCCCTCGCCGAGCGGCTCTACGACGGTCCCTGGTATTTCATGGAGATCGAAGAGATCATCCGCCGCACCTACAAGACCATCCCGGAGCGCATCCGCCCCGACGATCAGATGGTCGGGCACACGGGCTTTCTGATCTTCGCCCGCGCCGTCGAGCGCGAAGAGCGGGGCGAGCCGGAAAGCAGCGGCGAGTCCGCGCAGGATGACGCCCTGGACGCGGACGCGCTGGACGAGTGAGCAGGCGCGGGAAAAACAGCGGGGGCCGCTGAGCGACCCCCGCCATAGGTCAGGCACACTTCGTCGAGCGCAGGCGCGACTAGTCTTTGTCTTCTTCCTCTTCGCGGCGGCGGATCAGCTCAGGCTCGGCAGAAACCTCGCCTTTAGCCTCTTCTTCCTCCGCTGCAGCCAGGTACGAGGTGGAAACGAGCAGATCACCGCTGTCCACCAGGTAGGTCACGCCGGGGAGCTCCGGCAGCGCCGACGCCAGGATGCTGTCGCCGACTTCCTGCAGCGACGTCACGTCCACTTCCACCTGCGCAGGCAGATTGCCCGGCAGACACTCAACCATGACGCTGATCACCTCATGGTTAACCACACCGCCTGCCTCTTCAATCGCTTCCGCGCTGCCGACCAGCACGACCGGCACCTCGGTGCGGATAGCCACGTCCATGCGCACGCGATAGAAGTCCACGTGCAGCACGTCGCCGCGAATGGGGTCGCGCTGAACCTGGCGCACCAGGGCGTTGTGCTGCTCGCCATCAACGTTCAACAGGATCAGGTGGGAGCCACCGGCTTCGCGCAGCACAGGGCGCAGCTCGAGCCAGTTCGCCTGGAGCGGCAGCGCGTCGAACGTTGGGCCGTACAGCACGCCGGGGATCATCCCTTCAGCGCGCATCTGCTTGACCTGTTTGCCGGTCAGCTCACGCTTGGTCGCTTCGAGCACGATTGGGTTAGCCATCGAAATACATTCTCCTCGATCTACCAGCGTGTCGAGCCGGCCCGCCACGCCCGTCACTTTGCGCTCTTGCCAGATATGCCGCCCAGGCCCCCCCTACCAGCATCACCATCGTCGTGCGCGCCGGTCGTGCGCAGTCTCCAGGAAGCCATACGCAGCAGACCAGCCAGGGGCAAGTAAGGCGGCACACAGCGGCAGCAATTGTAATAGAGCGCGTGCCGAGCGTCAATGGTTGATGCGCCGCTGGGTCCACGAACAAGTCGTGAATGTGTTTGTCCCCCCCATCCCCGGCCCTTCCCCCACGAGGGGGGAAGGGAGAAAAGCGGCGGGCCGGCTCCCCTTCCC
>DYGW01000207.1 GCA_020724485.1 Thermoflexus sp.
AACTGCAAGAAGTCGCCGCTGGCCTGCTCGATGGCTCCATCTCCACCGGCTACGGTGTCACCGAAGAGGCTCCCGCTGAGGAAGTCACGGAAGAGCCAGTAGCCGAGGAAGGCCCCCAGAACCTGCTCGCGGTTGCCGCGGCGGACGGGCGCTTCAGCACGCTCGGCCTGGCGGTGGACATGGGCGGCCTGACCGAGGCGCTCAGCGCCGAAGGCCCGTTCACCATCTTCTCCCCGACTGACGAAGCGTTCGCCGGTGTGCCCGCAGACGTGGTCGGCGGCCTGATGGCCGACCCCGCAGTGCTGGTGGCGACGCTCAAGTACCATGTCGTGCCCGGCAAACTGATGGCGGCGGACCTCGCCGGCACGGAGACGCTGACCACGCTCGAAGGCACCGAGATCGCCGTTTCGGTGGACGCTGACGGCAACGTGATCCTCAACGGCACGATCAAGGTCATCGCGGCGGACATCGAGGCTTCCAACGGCGTCATTCACGCTATTGACGGCGTGCTGTTGCTGCCCGCCGCCGAAGCGCCTGCTGCCGAGCCGACGCCCGCACCTGAGGCGACCGAGGAAACGACGACGGTCGGCGCGGAGGCAGACCTGGGCGTGATCAAGGTGGGCATGAACGCCGAGTACCAGCCGTTCGAGTTTGTGGACGAGTCGGGCGCGATTGTCGGCTTCGACCCCGACTTGGTGGCGTTGATTGCCGAGCGCGCGGGCTTTGACTACGAGCTGGTCAACACGCGCTGGGACGGCATTTTCGTGGCCCTGGCTTCCGGTGAGTTCGACATGGTCGCCTCGGCAGCGACGATCACCGACGAGCGCGAAGAAATCGTGGACTTCACCAACCCCTACTTCTACGCCAACCAGCGCATCGCGGTGCTGGCTTCACGCGCCGATGAGATCCAGGACGTGGACGACCTGGCCGGGCTGAAGGTCGCCGTCCAGGCGGGGACGACCGGCGACATCTTCGCCAGCGAAATCCCCGGCGTGGAGATGCTGCGCTACGACGAGATCACGCTGGCTTTCCAGGCGCTGGCCTCCGGTGACGCCGATGCCATCATCAACGATGGCCCGGTGAGCGCCGACATCATCGAGAAGAACCCCGAACTGGGCGCGGTGCTGGTCGGCCCGCCGCTCAGCGAGGAGTACTACGGCATGGCCGTCCAGCCAACCAAGCCGGAACTGCTCGACGCCGTCAACAAGGCCCTGGCTGAGATCATCGCCGATGGCACCTATCTCGAACTCTACCTGAAGTGGTTCGGCGTCAACCCGCCGGACATGTTCCTGCCCCAGGAGTGACGCGACGCATGGTAGGGGGAGAGGTAGTCCCCGCTGCCTCTCCTTAGCCGAACTGGCGCGGTGTGTGCTGCTGGAGGTTTTCCGTCCCGTGTGGCATACACCGCGCTGCGTTTAACAGGGCGCTACTGGCGCTGTGCGGGTGGTGTCATCGTTTCACGCTGTCCTCTCAGGGGGGCGGTGTGTCGCCGAGAGGAACGACGGAGTCTGCTGTCACACACACGGGGAGTCCGCGCGAACCTCTCCCTGCCTGTACCGGCAAGCATGTTGCCATTGGGAATCCAAGCGAGACAGGCTCATGGACGAAAGAACGCGCACTGAGCAAAGCCAACCGATCCACCTGCCGCCGCCGGACGAGTCTGGCGCAGGCCTCACCCCGCCCGGCCCCTACGAGCGTTTCATCAACTGGATGGCCGGACTTCCCTGGTGGGCGATCATCCTGGGCGTGGTTGCGGTCGCTGTGCTGTACTCGATGCTCACGTCGGAAGCATACCGGCGCGTCATCCAGTCGTTGACCGATAATCCCCAGACATCCACCGAAGACCTGTACAACGTCGTCCAGGTCGTCGGCGAGCCGACCATGATTGTGGGGAGCTACGTCGGCGAGACCCAGGACTCGGTCACGACGGTGGTAGACCGGCTGTTGGGCGCGGTCATTGACACCGCCCAGGTCACGCGGACCGGCTTCTTGCTGGCCGAAGACCCGGCGTCCATCACCCTGCGCACCGATCGCGGCCTGGTCACCATCCCCAAAGACCGCATCGTGGACGAGCAGCGCGAGACGGTGGGGGGCAGCGAACAGATCACGCTCACCTACGTCGAGCGTGTCACCGTCACCGGAATGCTCACCAAGCAAAACGATGACTTCATGACCATCCGCACCGTAGACGAGGTAGCGCAGACGTTTGCCACCTCGCGTATCCTCAGCCGTACCGTCATCCCATGCGATCAGGCGGCAGCGGCGGGTTGCGAAGAGGGCGAGTACGTCACCATCGAGCGCCAGGGCGAGGTCATTGCCGGCACGCTCAACACACTGTCCAACACCAACCTGAGTCTCTCGCTCCCCGATGGCGGCACGCGCGAAATCCGGCGCAGCGATGTGGATCGCTTCGATGTGCCCACGCTGACAGTGGCGCTCAACGCGCGCAGCGCAACGCGCTCGATTGTGCCGGGCGATGAGGTGCGCATCGCATTCGTGCAGGGCACCGACATCATCCAGGCGCTCGACGAGCTAGAGACATTGGACGATGTGCCGGTTCCGTTGCGCTATGCCAACGGTCAGTCTCGCGTAGTGCTGATCGGCTATGGCACGCTCGACGAGGCCCTGGCCGCGACCGGCGCGGGCGAAGCAGACGCCCTGCTCTACCTGGACGACGGCCCCGACCGGCGCTATGTCGAGACCTGGGTGGAGGAGAATCCCAATGCGGGCGTCGTCCTGCCCACGCCGCCGCGCGAGTGCCAGAAGGGCTGCAAGGTGACCGTCAAGCTCAACGATGACGTGCTCACCGGGCGTGTCGCGTGGGAGACTGATGACGAGATTCGCCTGGTCACGACCGAGGCCGAGTTCATCGAGCTAGACCGCTCCAAGATCGTCGAAAACCGGCGCATGGAGCCGGGCGTGTGCGCGCTGAACAACCTGCGCGGCTGCAACGCTGGCATCTTTCTGACGCTGCGCGTGACCTTCCAGGCCTACGCGCTGGCCCTGCTGCTCGGCCTGATCTTCGGGCTGCTGCGCGTGCAGACCAACCCGGTGCTCTACGCCGTCTCGACACTCTACGTCGAGGTCGTGCGCGGCATCCCACTGCTGGTGATCCTGCTCTACGCCGGTTTCGTAGTCAGCCCGCAGATACGCGACACCTTCGGGGTGAATCTCAGCGACGAGCAGGAAGCGGTGCTCGGCCTGGCCTTCGGCTATGGGGCATTCATCGCCGAGATCTTCCGCGCTGGCATCCAGAGCATCAGCCGGGGGCAGATGGAAGCGGCGCGCAGCCTGGGCATGAGCTACCCGCAGGGGATGCGCTACGTGGTGCTGCCCCAGGCCGTGCGCGTGGTGCTGCCGCCGTTGGGCAACGACTTCATCGCCATGCTCAAAGACTCGGCGCTGATCTCGGTGCTGGCCCTACCAGACCTGCTGCAACTGGGCCGCCTGTACGTCTCGCGCACGTTCCGCGCCTTCGAAGGCTACAATACCGTCGCCATCCTGTACCTGCTGATGACGCTGTTCCTCTCGATGGTCGTCCGCGTCATCGAGCGGCGCACGCGGCTGCCCCGTTAAGCGCGTGGAGGTGATGCCATGAGCCACCACTCAGAACCGATCATCAAGATTGAGAACGCCCACAAGCGCTTCCACACCCTGCGCGGGACGGTTCATGCCCTCAACGGCGTCAGCCTGAACGTCAAGTCTGGCGAAGTCGTGGTCATTGTCGGGCCGAGCGGTTCGGGCAAGAGCACGCTGCTGCGCTGCATCAACCGCCTGGAGACGCTCGACGGCGGCTCGATCACCGTGGACGGCATCCCGCTGAAAGGCGCGCGCAACATCAACAAAGTGCGCGCCGAAGTGGGCATGGTCTTCCAGCAGTTCAACCTGTTCCCCGATCGCACGGCGCTGGGCAACATCGTCCTGGCCCAGCGTGTGGTGCGCCGCCGCAAAAAGGCCGAAGCCATCGCCAAGGCGCACGACCTGCTGGCGAAAGTGGGCATTCCCGAAAAAGCGGACTCGTACCCGGCGCAGCTTTCGGGCGGGCAGCAGCAGCGCGTGGCCATTGCCCGCGCCCTGGCCATGGACCCCAAGATCATGCTCTTCGACGAGCCGACCAGCGCGCTCGACCCGGAGATGATCAAGGAAGTGCTCGACGTGATGCTCGCCCTGGCTAAAGAGGGCATGACGATGGTCGTCGTCTCGCACGAGATGGGCTTCGCGCGGGCGGCGGCGGACCGGGCGGTGTTCATGGACGAGGGCGTGATCATCGAGGAAGACACGCCCGACGTGCTGTTCAGCAACCCGTCGCACGACCGCACCAAGCTCTTCCTGAGCAAGATTCTGTAGGCGGGGTCAGGATTGCCCGGAGCGGTGCGCTTTTCCGGCCCTACTACATCCTGGCCCACCTCAACCTGTTCGGGGAGTCCTACGGCGGGCGGGTGGACGCCATCGCCGAAGCACTGTTGGCGTGGCTGAACCTGCCACGCGACTGACGGCGGCTCACCGGTCAGGGTCAGACGTGTGATACTCGATAGAGCAGACGAATCGCTTGCTGATTGATCTCTGCCAACGGTTTGACTTGGCTAGTCATCGCTCAATCTCCTGAACCAGATCAAGCGCTGAAGCTGAAGACGTGCGCCCCCCAGGGCCGCAAATCCACGTACAGCCCGTCGTAGACCATCTCGTCGCCGCCCCGCTGGTAGTCGGCCCCGTCCAGCGCGTCGTGCAGCGCCCACGCCCGCCCTTCCAGCCCAAAGTCGGGCAGACGCACCCGCCCTTGCGCCGACGCCGCCGAGTAATTGACCACGACCAGCCGCCGCTCCTCGCCTGCCTGCCAGGTGAAGGCGATCAGGCTGCGGTGCGTGGCGTTGAGGTCCCAGGCGGGCGTTGCCTCGCGCAGCCGCCACGCGCCCTGGTGGTAGGCGGAGTGCCTCACTTCGGTGAGCAGCGCGCGGTAGAAGGCGAGCGTTGCGGCGTCGTCCGGCTCGGCAGGGCGGCGGCGAAGCTGCACCGGCAGCCTGACGCGGTGCCCGGCAAGCTGGCCCTCATGCAGCAGCGTCGCGCCGGGCAGCGTCGCGATCAGCACGGCGGCGGCCCAGTCGCGGCCCGGCCCCAGCGCCTCGACCGCGCGGCGCTCGTCGTGATTCTCGGTAAAACGCACCATGTGCCACTGGTAGGCCAGGCCAGCGCGCAGGTGCTCGCCGACGGTCCGCGCCGACCCTTCAACCAGCCGGTCGTACAGCCGCTTGTCGTAGGCGCAATCGAATCCCTGAGCCAGCAATTCCCATTCCATGTCCCAGTAGACTTCGGCCAGGAACAGAAAATCGGGGTTCTGTCCCTTGACGGCGGGGATGACCACGTCCCAGAACTCGGTCTCCGGGACGGAGCCGGCGCGCTCGCCCCACGTCTGCCCGAAGACGCGGTTGGTGACCAGCATGGCCATGTCGCAGCGCAGCCCGTCACACTGCCCGGCGATCTCCAGCAGAGTCGTGGCAGCGCGGTTGCGCGCGGCGGGGCTGAAGGCGTTGATCTGCGCGGTGTCAGTCCAGGCGGGGAAGTGGGGATCGCGGCCATGCGCGAAGACGTGCCCGCCCGGCCCGGCGAAGAAGTGGTCGGGCTGCGCTACCAGGTCGTCGGGCGTCCCCTGGACGATGCATTCCGGCGCGGTGTGCAGCCACTCATGGTCGCGGGCGACGTGATTGGGCACGTAGTCGAGGATCAGCTTCAGCCCGCGCGCTGCCAGCCGCGCTCGCAGCGCGGCCAGTTCGTCCGGCCCGCCCAGTGCCGGGTCAACGGCGTAGCGGCGCACCGCGTAGGGCGAGCCGATGACATCCTCCGCCGTGAAGTCGGGCAGGGCGCGGCGGTAGCCCTCTTGCAGATCGGGATGCTCCCGCGCCACCTGGCGACCAACAGGGCTGCGCTCCCAGACGCCCATCAGCCACACAGCATCGAAGCCCCAGGCGGCCAGCGCGTCGAGCGCGTCGTCGGGCACAGTGCCCAGCGTGACCGGCTCCTGGCGGGCAGTGCTCAGGTCGTGCAGCCAGGTCCAGGTGTTGATCTCGTAGATCAGGGGGCCGGGTCGCCAGAGGGCAGTGGGCATGGGCAGGTTACCTTAACGGAGAAGTCTATAATCCCGCATAGGATGGGTTGTGAGTCGGGAGTCTTGAGTCAAGGGCGAGGGGCAAACTCCCGACTCCCGACTCACAACCCGCAACAAACCAACCTGAAGATACCCCCAAACGATCAGAAAAGCCATGCTCCCCCGGCGGAGGGTCCACGAACAAGTCGTGAAGGTGTTTGTCCCCCCCCATCCCCGGCCCTTCCCCCACGAGGGGGGAAGGGAGACAAGCGGCGGGCCGGCTCCCCTTCC
>DYGW01000208.1 GCA_020724485.1 Thermoflexus sp.
TCCTGGAGGAGAGCTTCACCGCAGAGACACAGAGGACACAGAGAAGAACCTGGAGGATTCTTCTGTTATTTTCCTCCCCGCTTTCTGCGTCTCTATGGTTCAGGAAATCTCGCCCCAAACCCGGCATGAACTCCCAGCCCAGATACACCCTTGCCAGGTGCGCCGCTTTTCACTAGAGTCAGGGCAGAGACGCGCACACCAGGAGCCATCATGCAATCCGCCACCGTGATCGCCATCGTCGGCGCGGGCGAACTGGGCGTGGAGATCGCCCAGGCCGTCGCGCTGGGGGGCTGGCCCGTCGTGCTGCACGACACCGACGAGCCGGCGCTGCGCCGCGCCGTCGGGCGAATCAGCCGCCGCCTGGAGAAAGCCACCCGCCTGGGCCGCATCAGCGCGCAGCAGGCGCGGCGGGCTAGGCGCGTCTTCACGCTGAGCACCGACCTGGCCGCGTGCGCGCCCGCCGGACTGGTCATCGAAGCCATCCAGGATCGCATGGGCCTGAAGGGGGTGCTCTTTCAGGCGCTCGATGCACTGGTCAGCCCGGACGCGATCCTGGCGACGAGCACGAACACGCTGTCGGTCACCCGGCTGGCGGCCCCCACGCGCCATCCCCAGCGCGTGATCGGGCTGCACTTCCCGCGACCCGCCCATGTCATGCGCCTGGTGGAAGTCGTGCGCACGCCAACCACGCGCCAGGACGTCCTCGACCGGGCCATGCTGCTGGCGCGCGGCTTCGCCAAGACGCCGGTGCTGGTGGACGACACGCCCGGCCTGATCGTCAACTGTGTCGCCCAGGCGTACTTCAGCGAGGCGCTGCACCTGCTGGACGGCGGCGGCCTGGACGAGGCGACCATAGACCGCCTGCTGGAAGCGGCGGGCTTCCCGATGGGGCCGTTCCGCCTGATGGACTTCCTGGGCATTGATCGCGTGTTGGAGATGACCGAGTCGCTGTACGAGGCGACTTTCCACGCGCCGCGCTACCGCCCGCAGCCGCGCCTGCAACGTCTGGTCGAGGCCGGGCGCACCGGTCGCGGCAACCCGCTGGGCGGCTTCTTCCCCACTCCGCCGAAGGACGGCTTGTAGACCATGCGCGTGCTGATCGTGGGCGAAGTGCCTTTCGTGGATACGCTGGCCGGGCTGTGTCTGGCCAAGAACCACAAGGTAGACCTGTTCGTGGCCGACGACCTGGAAGACCAGGGCACGCTCGACAAGATGGTGCGCGCCGCCAGCCGCTGCCAGGTCGCCATCGAGTCGCTCAACGACTCGCGCGAGAGCAAGCAGTGGCTGGTCGAGGGGATCGAGGCGAACATTTCCGCCGAAGCGATCCTGCTGGTCAGCGCACTGGCCGCCAGCGCCACCGAGGTCGCCAGTTGGACAGAGCGCCCGGCGCGCGTGGCCGGCTACGGCCTGCTGCCGCCCATCGCCGTCACCGGGCTGGTGGAGTTCGCGCCCGCGCTGCAGGCCGACTTCGACACGGCGGCGCGCGCCCGCCGCTTCTGGGAAGAACTGGGCTTCACCGTCGTGCGCGTGCCCGATGGCGCGGGCCTGGTGCGCCCGCGCATGGTCTGCGCCCTGATCAACGAGACGGTGCAGACCATGACCGCCCACAACCTGAGCGTAGAAGCGCTGGACAGCGCCGTGCAGCTTGGCCTGAATCACCCGCGCGGCCCGCTTTCGTGGGCCGACGAGATCGGGCTGGACGTGGTGGTCGGCACGCTGGAAGGGCTGTGGCGTGCCTGGGGCGACGAGCGCTACCACCCCGCGCCGCTGCTGCGCCAGAAGGTGTACGCCGGGCACCTGGGCCGCAAGACCGGGCGCGGCTTCTACGACTACGACGCGCCCGCCCCGCGCTCCTACGCGCCGTGAGTGGCATCTGTCGGCACGCGCATCGAACTCTCCCCTACAAGCCCCAATTCCTCTCACTCCTGCCCGTAAACAGCGCGGGGCGACCACCGCGACGCCCCGCTCCTTGAACCGGCCCTACTCTCCGGCCCCGGCCAGCTCGCTCACTTTGGCGCGGAACCGCCCGGCATCGGGCAATCCCGTCTCGCGCAGCACGACGCGCCCCTCGCCGTCGAAAAGCAGCGTGGTGGGCACAATCGTCACGTCATAGGCGCGCGCCGCCTCGCGCCCGATCCCGCTCAGCAGGTCGAGCCGCAGGACGGTCGCCCGCCCTTTCACATCACGCTCCAACCCATCCACGATGGGCTTTGTCAGCGTGCAAGCCGTTCAAAGGTTCGAGTACCACTCGACGATGGTCGGCTTGCCGCTGGTCAGGCGGGCCTGCAGGTCGTCCATCGTCTTGACATTGCTCGGCCTGATATACCACACGATGTGGATCAGCACGAAGCCCGCCAACGCGACGACGGCCAGCCCGGTTAGCCCGACCTTGAGCAGGGACAGACTTGCTGCCAGTGTCATGGTGTCCTCCGCGTGTGCACGGCACTATCCCGTTGGATGCGCGCGGTGCGCGGAGGTTGCGCTGTCGGCGGGGGTTGCGAATACGCGGGGCGCGACTCTCACCCCGCGCCCTGCAGAATGGCCGTGATCGCCGCCGCCGATGGCTCCGCCTGGTACAGGCGGTTGGGGTACGCGGCCTGGATGCCCGCCAGCGCGTCGCGGTGGTAGCCGATGGTCGCGTCGGGATCTTTGAGGACGTGCCCGGTCAGGATGCCGACGACGGTCTCCTGGGGGCCAATGACGCCCGCCTCGACCAGGGCGCGTGTCCCGGCCAGCGAGCACGCCGACGCCGGCTCGCAGCCGATGCCCTGCCGGTCAATCAGCGCCTTGGCGTCCATGATCGCCTGGTCGCTCACCTGGGCGACGACGCCCTCCGTCCAGCGCAGGGCGCGCACGGCCTTGGGGTAGTTGACCGGGTTGCCGATCTTGATCGCGGTGGCGATGGTCTCGGCGTGCACTGCTTCATAGCGGGCGAAGCCGCTCTGGTAGGCGCGGTAGAGCGGGTTGGCCCCCTCCGCCTGGATGATCGCCAGGCGCGGCAGGCGGTCAATCAGGCCGAGCTGGTGCAGCTCGTGCAGCGCCTTGCCAAAGGCCGAGCTATTGCCCAGGTTGCCGCCGGGACACACGACCCAGTCGGGCACCCGCCAGCGAAGCTGCTGGATCGTCTCGAAGATGATGGACTTCTGCCCCTCCAGCCGGAAGGGGTTGACCGAGTTGAGCACGTAGATGCCCAGCGCGTCGGCGATCTCGCGCACCAGGGCCATGTTGCGGTCGAAGTCGGCGCTGATCTGCACGCACGTCGCGCCGTAGGCGATGGCCTGCGACAACTTGCCCAGCGCGATCTGCCGGTCTTGAAAGAAGACGATGCCCTCCATCCCGGCATAGGCCGCGTAAGCGGCCATGGACGCCGACGTGTTGCCGGTGGAGGCGCAGGCCACGCGGCTCATGCCCAGGGCGCGCGCCTGGGTCACGCCGCTGGTCATGCCCCGGTCTTTGAACGAGCCGGTGGGGTTCTCGCCCTCGTGCTTGAGGTACAGCGCGCGCACGCCCGCCCACGCCGCCAGCGCGGGCGCGGGATAGAGGTTGGTATTGCCCTCGCTGCGCGTGACGATCTGCGCGTCGGCTAGGCCGGGGGCGATCAGTTCCTTATAGCGCCACACGCCGCTGCTGTGCGGTGCGTCGGGCACCCCCAGCCGCCGGTCGAACAGCTCGCGCAAGACCGTCGCCCGCAGCGCGTCCAGGTCGTGCTGCACGTCGAGCAGGCCGCCGCATGTTTTGCAGGTGTACAGCACGGCGTTTATGGGGTATTCTCGTCCGCAGTCCATACACTTAAGCAAGCTTATCATCGTGTCCGCCTCGTGGTGTGCCTACAGGCCGCCAACCGCCACAAGGATAGCACTGATCATGGGGATTGCCAGAGCAGAAGCCTTCGCGCCCGCCAGCATGGGCAACTACGGCGTGGCGTTCGACGTAATCGGCGTGGCCTTCGCCGAGCCGGGGGATGTGGTCAGCGCGGAGTGGCGCGACCAGCCCGGCGCGGTGATCGCTTCGATTAAGGGGGACGGGGGGCGGCTCCCGCTCGACCCCGCCCTGAATACGGCGACGGTCGCCGCCAACAGCCTGCTCAAGCGCCTGGGCATGACGCGGGGCGTCAGCCTGGCGCTGCAGAAGGGCCTGCCGTTGGGCAGCGGCCTGGGCAGCAGCGCGGCCAGCGCGGTCGCGGCGGTGGTTGCCATTAACGCCCTGGCCGGCGAGCCGCTGGCGCGCGAGGAGTTGCTGCCAGCCTGCCTGGACGGTGAGGCGCTGATCAGCGGCTATCATCCCGACAACGCCGGGCCGAGCCTGCTCGGCGGCATCACGCTGATCACTGGCGCTCATCTGACCGAGATTCGCCGGATGCCCGTCCCGGATGGGCTGCGTTTCGCCCTGGTCACACCAGACCTCTCCGTGTCTACGGCGGCGGCGCGCGCCCTGTTGCCCAGAGCCGTGCCGCTGCGCGCGATGGTCGCGCAGACGGGAGCGGTCGCCCGGCTGGTGGACGCCCTGCATCGCGGCGATCTCGAAGCGATGGCCGAGGCGATGGAGCGCGACGGGATCATCGAGCCGGCGCGCGCCCACCTGATCCCCCTGCTGGCTGAGGCGCGCGCCGCTGCCAAGCGAGCCGGGGCGCTCAGCCTGGTCATCAGCGGGGCCGGGCCGACGCTGGCCGCCGTCTGCGCCGGGGATGAGACGGCGGGGCGTGTCGCGGCGGCGCTGGGCGCGCTCTACGACGAGGCGGGCATCGGCCACATGGCCCGCGCGACCTGCGTCTCGACGGAAGGGGCGCGCGTGTTGGCGGCGGTGTAGCGATCAGCCGTCAGCAGTTTGTGGGGAGAGAGTTCGGGTCTGGGCGACAAGGTGGTGAGTCATGAGTCGGGAGTCTAGAGCGAAGGGTTATCTCTTGACTCCTGACTCACAACTCCCGACTCGCAGCGATTGCGCGGCAACGCGCGGCTCAGCCTTCGGCCAGCAGCGCCGCGACCATCTCCCGAAACTCGCGCGGGGATACCGGCTTGCTCGACCAGCGGTTAATGCGCGGGTCCATCGTGGCAGGGGCGGCACGCGGCCCGGTCGCGGTCAAGACCATCACCCGCATGGCGTCCAGCCGGGGCACTTCCTTGACGTGACGCAGCACGTCATAGCCGTTCACGCCGGGCATCGCCAAATCCAGGATGAGCAGATCGGGCGTCTGCTCGTTGAGCATGGCGATCGCCTGCTGGCCGCCATGCGCAAGCTGCACGCGGCAGCCCAACGGGCGCACCATCGCCGCGAATAGCTCCAGCAGGCCCTGCTCATCGTCAACGATCAGCACCAATGGCTCGGCCAACGCAGCTTACCTTTCCCCTGACTCGCCAGACGGCACGGGCAGCTCGCGCAGGACGGCGCGCACGGGGCTGCCGCATACGCCCGCCAGCTTGAGTGGCAGCGCAATCAACTCATACACCCCATCCGCCATCCCCGCCAGGCGCAGCGACTCCAGGTGCGCCATGCCCTGCTCCCATAGCCGGTGATGGCAGGGTAAGTCCGTGCTATCGAAGGCGTCCACTGACGGGCTATCCAGCCCCAGCAGGACGACTCCGCGCGCGGCCAGCCAGTCCACCAGGGCGACGGTCGGGTGCGAGAAGCCGTTCGGCCAGGCGTCGTCGGGCAGGTCGCTGACCCAGGTGCGGATCAGCAGGCGGCGCATCCCGCTCAGATCGTGTCCGGCCAGGTCGTCGGGAACGAGGCCGCCCGCGCGCCGGGCGACCGTCACCAGGTGGGCCGGGCCGAGGTACGGGTCGAGCGGCAGATCGGCGGGGTGCGGCCCGCCGTCCACGAAATGGTAGGGCGCGTCGGCGTGACTGCCCGTGTGCGCGCTGAGCGTGAGCGTGGTCAGGTTGACCGATGCGCCGTCGCGCAGGCGCAGGACGTGCTCGGCGGCGAAGGGCGTGTCGCCGGGCCACACGGCCAGCGCCGGCGACACCGTCCGGCTGATGTCATACAGGCGCGGGGTGCCCATCAAGGGTACTCTCGTTTCTGGCCGGGCGCATCACCTCACCAAGGCCCGCCCGCGTGCTGCTGCCAGGCACCGCTTTCCAGGACGTCCTGCATCGCCCAAGCAGCCAGGCGCGCCTTGTCATCGCTAGGGCAAGGCGCATACCCGCTCGTTGACAGCAGGCGATCACTATAGCGCGGGAGAGTGGATCGCGCGAGTTCTCATTGGGGGTGTGCAAAGGTTGTCAGTGACTCACCTGACACCGGGGCATAGACCTCACCCCCTGGCCTCGCTGCGCTCGGCCTTTCCCCCTCTCCGCAGCGGAGGGCCGGACATATTAGACAGTGTTG
>DYGW01000209.1 GCA_020724485.1 Thermoflexus sp.
ATCTGGAAGCGCTCGCCCGCCAACGTCGCGCCGTCTGGCTGAAGATCGATCCGGACGTGGTCGCCGGGACGGGCATCCCCGGCGGGGCCGACCCCGACCGCCCCCCGCACGACGATCCCGCTGGGCAGCGGGCGCTCGACCTGCTGCGGGCGCGCGGCTGGCGCTTCAGCGCGGCGCAGGTGCAGTTCCGCAACACGCTGACGCTCGACCTGACGCAGAGCGAAGAGGCGCTGCTGGCGGGCATGAATCAGAGCACGCGGCGCAAAATCCGCCTGGCGACCAAACACGGCGTGACCGTGCGCCTGGCCGACTCAGCCGGCGACTTCGAGACGCTCTACGCGCTCTACCGCGTCACGGGCGAGCGGCAGGGTTTCCTCATCCGTCCGCCGGACTATTACCGGGCGGCCTGGTCGCGCTTCATCGCGACGGGGCTGGCGCAGGCGTTCCTGGCCGAGCACGAGGGGCGCACCCTGGCCGGGCTGGTGCTGTTCCACTTCGGCCCCAAGGCGTGGTACTTCTACGGCATGAGCAGCAACGAGGAACGCGAGCGGATGCCCACCTACCTGTTGCAGTGGGAGGCGATCCGCTGGGCGCGGGCGCATGGCTACCCGACCTACGACTTCTGGGGCGCGCCGGACGAGTTCCGCCCCGACGCGCCGATGTGGGGCGTGTACCGCTTCAAGGACGGCTTCGGGGGGACGGTGGTGCGGCATATTGGCGCGTGGGACTACGCGCCCTCGCGCGCGCTGTACGCGCTGTACGAGCGCCTCATGCCGCGCGTGCTGGCGGTGATGAGGAGGGGGAGAGGGGAATAGCGGTAGAAAGGGCCAGGCTCATGATCAAATTGCTGGACGACGTTGCCCTGTTGGAGAACTTGCCCGAACACGGGCTGCAACGCGGGCAGGTCGGGACGGTGGTGGAAGAACTCGCCCCCGGCGTCTTTGAGGTGGAATTCAGCGACAGCGAAGGGCGCACCTACGCTCTGCTGCCCCTGAAAGCCGAGCAAATGCTGGTGCTGCGCTACGAGCCAGCGCGGACGGGGTGACGCCTACCACTGTACTGGCTCTACAAGCGCGTTATGCCGCGCGTAGTGGCGGCGATGAGGAGGGGGTAATGAATGCACACAAGTTTAGGTGAAGAAGTCTTAATGAAACTCAAAAACCGAACTCTCGACGGTTCTATGATATTCTTGGAGTCGAAATAGATCGTAGAGGGAAGACCCAAATGCAAAACTTCGGCGATCTCTTGGGGCATATTCAGCAGCTGTTCGAGCAGTTCTCATTTTCTCGGCTCTTCTCATTGATCGTGCTTGTTGTCCTCATCATCATGGGTCTATTTGTATGGGACTGGACAACTGGCTATCTGTATTACGGTAGCCTGGATCGGAAAATCTCTATCCTCGAGAGATTGCACGAGCTTGAGAGAACCGGAATCACCGACAATCCAGAGTTGAAGCAGTTGTATGAGGACTCTGTAGAAGATCTCACTAGACATAAAGTACATCCCATCTCAACGATACCTTCGGAAATGCGGTCTTCAGAAGGATTCTTTAAGTTTCTTTCGAGCGGATGGCTTGGCTGGTTGATGATCATTGTGGGATTCTCGGAAAAGCGTAAAGGAAAAGGTGACTGGAAAAACACTGTGGTCGCGGGAATATTCTTTGGCATAATGATGGGACTGGTAGGATATATACTGCCTACATTGGGGTCCATATGGGTAAACTATCTGGTGTGGCCGTTTCTTCTACAACTTATACTTCTCTACGTGTTGGTAAAATACCTACCTAAGGCTAGGAACCTCATCCAAAGCGACAAGTCTCGGTAAATCACCTTGGTGCCGGCACAACTTGGCTGCGTACAGGCTGCTACCCCTCCGCCAGCACGTTGATCAGCAGCGCGGCGATCACCCCCGGAATCCATCCGGCGATGGTCAGCACCGTCACCACCAGGATCACCCCACAGCCGCGATCCAGTACGCTCAGCGGCGGGAACAGCACGCACAACACCGCACGCAGGCAGCCCATGGTCGTCCTCCGATTGCGCTCAGTTGACAGGTCTATCTCGCTATACGCGCCCGCGTCCCGCCGCGTTGCGCCCCTCACCGCCGCAGGGTTGTCAGGCGGATGGCGCGCTTGGCCGCGTTCCACAGCGGCGTCCTGCGCAGCGGCCCGGCCAGGTGCCACAGCCGCTCGAAGCGGCGGCTGGCCCGGCGCAACGCCGCTACTTCCGCCGCGAAGTCCGGCCCCTGGGCGGCGATCTGCGCCTCAAGCTCGCGCGCGACATGCTCGTAGAGCGCCATCTCCGGCGCGCACTCGCGCTCCAGCCGGGCCAGTGTCTCCGGGGGCAGGGTCTCGCGCGCTTCGCGGCGAACGCCCACGTTCTGCCGGGCGTAGGCGGTGCGCGTCCAGCCGAGCGCGCGCTTGATCAGCAGCAGCGACTCGTCGTAGCGCGCCAGCGTCCCGGTGACGGCGAAGTGCTCGGCCAGGTGGCGCCGGGCGATGTCCACGGCGTCGGCGGGCAGCGGGTCGTGCAGCACGCGCTGGATGTCGTCGCCGCCGACGAGCAGCCGCAGTTGGTACGTGGGCTGGAACGGCGCGAGGCCGAGCCATTCGTCCACCGTCCAGGTGGGAATCGGCTCGCCTAGCCGGTGCGAGCGCTCGAACTGGTAGTAGTAATTCGAGATCACGCGCTCGACCGGATGGCGCAGCACGGTCACATAGACGCACTCGCGCGGCAGCGCGCGGTGAATGCCGTAGTAGACCATGCCCTTGACGCACTCCAGGCGGCGCTTCTCGTCGTCGGGCAGGGCCAGCAGCGCGGGCAACTGGTTGTAGGTGGACGCGGTGAACACCCGCTCGTAGTGCCAGTCCATCAGGTGATTGAGCGTGCTGCCGCCCGCTTTGGGTATGTGCAGGAAGATTACCGTCCGGCCCCGGACGGTGTCGGCGGATGTGAGCATGAACAACTCCCTGGCGTGGATGTTGGCCTCAGACCAGATGGTGCATCCGCACGGCGTCGCGATGCAGGAAGGCCAGCGGCGCGGCCTGGATCATCTCCGCCTGCGGGTGGAACAGCGGGAAAACCTGCACATTGCTGGCGCCGACGAACTGCGCCCGCGACCCGGCGATGAACTCGGCGAGCAGCGCGTCCGCCCCCATGTGAAAGTCGCCCTGGAGGCAATAGTGCGACGTGTAGACCGCCAGCCGCTCGGTGCGCGGGAGCAGGCCCGTCTGCTCGTGCGGGAGCATCGTATCGAAGGCGATCACCTGGCAGGCGGCCTTGCGGACGAAGAGGCCGTTGAGCTGCATACTGCGCGCCGGGTTGCCCGGCTCCAGGCCATAGAGCGTGACGCCGTGCAGCGAGAAGGTGTCTTTCTGCTCGTCGTTGAGGAAAGTCTGCAATAGCCCGACAATCGCCAACTGGCCGCGCGCCTGGAACCCGCGCAGCAGCACCGTGACATAGGCTTGCGCCTGTGGTGAAGCGTGTTCCAGCAGGTCCATGTCCTCCGCTCCTCTCCGCGCCGTGCGTGCCGTGAACCTGCCCCCATTGTACTCGATCTGGCCAGGCCGCACAGCGCGCCTTGCCCCCGCCGCTTTCGAGATCGCCCCTGCTGCCGCTATAATCAGCGGGCAGGAGCGAATCATGGGTATCCGGCCTCAAAGCAACAGACCGTCGCGCGCCCGGCATTGGCTGCGACGGTGGGCGGCGCGCGGTGCCGCGCTTGGCGTGGCCGCCCTGGTCATCGTTCTGGGGGCGCTGGCCGTGACCATCGTCCGCTATGGGGCAACGGATCGCGCCCGCCCCGCCGATGTGATCATCGTGCTCGGCGGCGGCGACGAGGGCACTACGCGCCGGGCGGAGCACGCGGCAGCGCTCTACCATGCCGGATACGCCCCGCACGTGCTGTGCACCGGCGGCTACAGCGCCGGCGGAGCGGAGATCGAAGCGGAACGCTGCGCCCAGGTGGTGCGGGCCGCGAACGTCCCGGCAGACGCCATCACTCTGGAGCGGAACAGCCGCAGTACCGCCGAAAACGCCCGCGCTACGGCGGCGATCATGGCCGCGCACGGCTGGCGTGACGCCGTGCTGGTCAGCGATGATTTTCGCTTGTGGCGGGCGCGCTGGCTGTTCGACCGGCAGGGTGTGCGCGTGTACCCCAGCCCGGCCCAGCACACCAGCGGGCCGCTCGCTCCCACCGAACAGGTCTACGCAGTGCTGCGCGAGATCGCAGCCTGGGGCTGGGGCGAAGTCCGCGCCCAGCTTGGCCGCTGAGTGGTGCAGGTCCGCGCGTCAGCGGGGCCGAAACAGGAGGCAGAGCCGCTATGTCGAGACTCCTGGTCGTCGAAGATGACAACGACCTGCGCTTCCTCTACGAGACTACCTTCGCCCGCCTGGGGCACGAGGTCATTGCGGCCCCCAACACCGTCGAGGCCATGCTCCACCTGACCAACGGGGATTTCGACGCGATCATCCTCGACTTGCAGATGCCGGACATGCCCGGCCAGCGCGTCATCGAGTTCGCCCGCGACGACGTGCGCCTGCGCCACGTGCCGATCGTCGTCGTCTCGGCCAACGAGCGCTGGCGCGCCGCCGTCACTGCGCTGGGCGCCCGCGCCTTCCTCGTCAAGCCGGTCACGATGGCCCAGATCGTCGCCCAGATCGCCGACGTGCTGCGCGGCTGACGGTCGCCCCCTTGGCGTAGGCCAGCCGTCATTGAGGCGTGTTCCCCGGCATCCCCGAATGCCCTATAATAAGAGTCCCGGTAATGATCGCCGGGATGCGCCGCGCCCTGTCCCAATGCACCGCCACGCCCCGGCGCGGCCAGGCAGCAAGACAGCCTGCAGACCTGTTCCGAAGCAGATCAACGAAATCAACGCATGATGGCAGCCAATAGCCGTGGGGAGAAAAAATCTATGCGAGCGCAAAGAGTCTGGTTATTGGGTGGCCTGGGCGCGCTGCTGCTGCTCGCCCTGACGCTGGGCGCCGCCGGGGGCCATCTGCCCGCAGCGTCCGGCGCGCAGGGCGAGGCGCTGCCGCCCCAGGTGTACGATACTGTGCCGCTGCCCGGCGAGGAACTGCCGCTGGAAGGGCCGGTCGTCTTCTATTTCGACCAGCCGATGGACGAAGCAACGTTCCCCGATGCGTTCAGCGTCGAGCCGGCAGTGGACGGCGCGCTGACCTGGTCGGCTGACGCCAGCGTGCTCACCTTCACGCCCGACGCGCCGCTCGCCCGCGCCACCGAATACACCTTCACCATCGGCACGGGCGCGACTTCGGCGGCGGGCGTCGCCCTGGAAGAGCCGTTCACGCTGGCCCTGCGCACCATCGGCTACCTGGAAGTGGCCGAAGTGCTGCCCGCCGACGGGTCTGAGGCGGTGGACACCGACAGCGTGATCACCGTCATCTTCAACCGCCCGGTCGTGCCCCTGCTGACCGTCGAGCAGATGGATTCGCTGCCGAGTCCGCTTGCCCTCGACCCGCCCGTCGCAGGTCGCGGCGAGTGGCTGAACACCTCGATCTATCTGTTCACGCCGGAGACTGAGCTACGCGGCGGCACGACCTACACGGCGACCATCGCCGCCGGCCTGACCGACGTGACCGGCGGCGTGCTGGCCGAGGACTTCCGCTGGCAGTTCAGCACCGTGCGCCCGGACGTGATCGAGATCACGCCACGCGACGGCGCAGACACCATCCCGCTCGACTCGCCCATCAAGGTGCGCTTCAGCCAGGCAATGGACGCGGCTTCGCTGGAGGCGGGCGGTTTCGTGCTGGAAAACCTGGGGCCGTTCCCGCTGCCCGAAGGCGCGGAACAGCCAGCGCCACAGCCGGTGGAAGGCGTATTCACCTGGAGCAAGGACGGGCGCACGCTGACCTTCGCGCCCGATGAGCGGCTGGAGCTTGGCTCGGCCTACCGGGCGCAGGTCTTCGCCGACAAGGCGCAGAGCAGCACCGGCGCTTCCCTGCGCGGGGATGCCAGCAGTTTCTTTGTCACCGCCCCCTACCCGCAGATCGTGCGCACCTCGCCCTTCGACGGCGAGCGGGATGCCTCGCCCTATGGTGGCTTCACCATCTACTTCAACACGCCGATGGAACTGGACTCGCTCGAAGACAAGGTGATCATCAAGCCGGAACCCTGGCGCGAGTTTGACTCGTACTACTACGACTGGGACCGTAGCTATACTCTCGCCTTCGATACCGAGCCGAGCACCGAGTACACCATCACCATCCTGCCGGGTATGCAGGACAAGTACGGCAACGCCATCAGCGAGGGGC
>DYGW01000210.1 GCA_020724485.1 Thermoflexus sp.
TCCGCCGCGTGGCGCGCGCCGTCCGCCCGCCGAGCCGCAGGGTCCGCCGGTGGGGCGGGGGCGCGAGCCGGTGCCGCCCGCTCAAGGGGCCAGCCGCGCGCGCGGCGCGCCCGCGCCCGCCGAGCCGCTCCGCCGCTCGCGGGCGGCGACGCCCGACCCCCGCGCTGCGGCCCGGCCATTGCCGGGCGGGCGCGACAAAGGCGCTTTCACCATTCACCAGGGCCTCAACTTCGACCGCAAGCTCGACCTGATCGGCGTGGCGCTGATCGGGTTCGCCCTGGTCGCCTTCTTCTCGGTCATTCCTTCGGTGTCGTTCGGGCTGCTGCCAGAGCCGCAGTCGGGACTCACCGGCGCACTGAACAAGCTGCTGGGGCAGTTGTTCGGGTGGGGCAAGCTGGCTTGGCCGGTCATCGCTTTCGGGGCTGGCGTCTGGCTGATGGTGCGCAGCTTCGAGCATTCGGGCATCGAGCTAAACTTCATGCGCGTGGTCGGCGGCGTGATGCTCTACGCCTGTGTGCTGACCTGGCTGCACATGTTGTTCCTCGTGGACGACACGGCTCCCACTGTTGAGGCGTTCCGCTCCATCTCTTACGACCTGGCGATGGAGCAGCAGAGCGGCGGCGGGTGGGTCGGCCACCAGATTTACGTATTCCTGCTCGGCCAACTTCTGGACTGGGGCACGCTGTCCGTGCTGATCGCCTGGCTAATCATGAGCCTGATGCTCGCCTTCGACCTGTCGGTGGTCGAGTTATGGGCGCGAGTGTCGCTTGCTTTCGCCACCATGCGCCTGAGTCCGGAGGAGCGCGCGCGCAAGCGCGAGGCGCGCGCGATGCTCAAAGCGCCGCACGTCGAGGCGCTGCGCCCCGGCGCGGAAGGAGCGGCTCTGGCAGCGGGCGCAGCCGTAGGGGCAGCGATCGGCGGCGCGGCCACCAGCGGGCGCGCGGGCGAAGCAGCCCCTGCCGCCAACGCTTCGGCGCGCCCCGCGCCGCGTATCGCGCGGCGGGGCATGATGGCCGGTGACGAGATCGGCGAGACGCCCGGCCCGCCAGGCCATGAGGGACGTTCCCCGCTGCCGGGAATACTGGATCAGGCCGCTCCAGCCGGGGGCGCGACGCTGGATCAGACGCCGCGCCAACCCTCGCGGCGACCGCTGCCGCACATGAGCAGGCCGGGGATCGCCGGGCCGGGGGATCAGCCCGGCGACGAAGGGGCCGAGCGGCTCCGCCGCCCGCTGCCCGCCGCTGACGCAGCGCCCTTGCCGGGCGCAGATCTGGCGGGCGATGACGCGGCGCGCCGTCCGTTCCGGGCGTTTGGTCGTGATGAGCCGCCCGCTCACCGCAAGCCGGGCGACGAGCCGCTGGATCGCCTCACTACGCGCACCATGACCCCCGACAGGCCGGAGCGCACCCCATTCGCGCGGCCTGTCGCCGAAGGCGAGGACGGCGAGGATCGCCCGGTACTCCCGCTGCCTGCGCGCCGCCGCCCGCCGGAGTCGCCGGTTGGTGCGCCAGGGGAAGAGAGCGCCGAGCCGGAGGCTAAGCCGGAGCGTAGCGGGCGGTTCGGCAGATTCCTGCGGCGCGGGCGGGGTGATGAAGGCGATGAAGAGGGCACACCCGCAGGCGAAGCCGCGCTCCCCGCCGAGATGCCCGCTAGCGAAGCCAGCGCCACTGAGCCACCCGCCGCCCCGCGCCGCCGTTTTGGACTGCTCGGACGGCGCACGCCGGAGGGTGAGGAGATCCCGCCCGCCGGTGCGCAAACAGACGCCCCCGCTGCCAAACTGGAAGACCAGTCACCGGCGCGCAGACGCCTGCCGCTCGGACGCAGGCCGCGCGACGCCGAAGACATTGCCGAGAGCAGCGCGGAACAGAAAGCCGCCGAGTCGCCGGGCGCGCCGAGCGAGCGCGGACGATTGCCCTTCGCGCAGAGTCCGCTGGAACGTGCCCCACGCGACGCCGACGACATCGCCGAGAGCGGCGCGGAACAGAAAGCCGCCGAGTCGCCGGGCGCGCCAGCCGAGCGTATGCGCCCCTTCTTTGGACGGGGAGCGCAGCCGCCGGTCAGCCCGGTTGAGCCGCGCCGCGCGCCCGCCGAACCCGCCCCGGTCACACCGCCCACTCCCGACGACGACCGCCGTTCCGAGCGCGGCGGGCTGGGCGATACGGCTGCTGCTGCGGGAGCGTTGGGGGCCGCTGCCCTGTTGGGCCGCGCCCTGAACCGCGACCTATCCGGTGATGACGAGCCGATGCGCGTGCCGCTGGCAGACGAAAGCAACGCTGCCGACAAAACCGTCCCTCGCGCCCCCCTCCACAGCGCGACTCCGCCCGCCGCCCCGCGCGAGGGTGGGTCGCGCCTGCCCCGCGATATTCCCACAACGGCGGATGAAGCGCCCACGAGCGAACAGTTACCGCAAGATGACTCGCCTCTGCCGTTCAGCGAGCGGATGGCGCGCCCGACGCACCCCGAATTACTGCGCCGCCGCGAGCAGGTGGAGGGGCGCGGCGGCGCGCGGCCCGCGCCTGGCGTGCCTGCGGCGGAGCCGAAGCCGCCCGCCGAAGAACCTGCCCCTACCCGCCGCGCCGAACTGCTGCCGGAGGCTGCGCTGGAGCCGGAAGCCGATCCCGGCCCGACCAAGACGCCTGGCCCGGCGCACCTCACCGAGTCCCGGCCCGTCGCGCCGGCCCCGCGCGACGCTGCCAAAGCCGGGCAGCCCCCGGCGGAGCGCACCGCCCCGCCGGTTGTGCGCCGTCCCACACCGCGCCGCTCATCGCAGCCGGTGGCAGCCGTAGGGACTGGCAGCAGCGCCCCGGAACGCCGCGCCGCCGCGCCCGCCCCCCGCCAGATCGCCTATGAACTGCCCGACTTTCGGCGGCTGCTCAAGCGGGGCGAGGAGCGGCGCGTCAACGACGACGTGCTGCTCGAAAAGGCGCGCGTCATCGAGGACACGCTGGCCAGCTTCAGCGCGCCCGGCAAGGTCGTCGAGGTCAACCCCGGCCCGGTCATCACCCAGTTCGGCATCGAGCCGGACTACCTGATCACGCGCAGCGGCAAGAAGCAGCGCGTCAAGGTGGGGGCCATCGCCCGCCTGGACGCCGACCTGGCTCTGGCCCTGGCCGCCAAGTCCATTCGCATCGAAGCACCGGTGCCTGGCAAGAGCATGGTCGGCATCGAAGTGCCCAACGACGAGGTGGCCCTGGTCAGCCTGCTGGATATCATGGAAGCGCCGGAGTTCACGCGCATTGACTCCAAGCTGCGCCTGGCCCTGGGCCTGGGCGTGGATGGGACGCCGGTCGCCGCCGACCTCACCGCCATGCCACACCTGCTCATCGCCGGCACGACCGGCTCCGGCAAGTCGGTGTGCGTCAACGCCATCATCGCCTGCCTGCTGCTGCAGAACACGCCGGACGACGTGCAATTCATCATGGTAGACCCCAAGCGCGTCGAGCTAACCGGCTACAACGGCATCCCGCACCTGGTCGCGCCAGTGGTGGTGGACCTGGAGCGCATCGTCGGCGTGCTGCAGTGGGTGCAGCGCGAAATGGAGTCGCGCTACCACAAGTTCGCCGCCATCGGCGCGCGTAACATCCTCGACTACAACAAGAAGATCGGCCCCGACCAGCGGCGGATGCCCTACTACGTCGTGGTCATTGACGAGCTGGCCGACCTGATGATGCTCGCCCCCGACGAGACGGAGCGGCTGTTGGCCCGCCTGGCGCAGATGGCCCGCGCGACCGGCATTCACCTGATCATCAGCACGCAGCGGCCCAGCGTGGACATCATCACCGGGCTGATCAAGGCCAACTTCCCGGCACGCATCGCCTTCATGGTCGCCTCGTCGGTGGACTCGCGGGTCATTCTCGACCAGCCGGGCGCGGAGAAGCTGCTGGGGCGCGGCGACATGCTCTTCCAGTCGCCGGACGCCGCCGCTCCGCAGCGTATGCAGGGCGTCTATGTTTCTGACGAGGAGATCGCGCGCATCACCAGCTTCTGGCGCACGCAGCTTGTCCAGAAGGCTGGCCCCGACGCGCTGGCCTCGCCGGGCCGCGAGATCGCGCTCGGCGCCGACGAAGGGCGCGGGGTGCGCGCGGGCCGCCGCTCCAGCCAGCCCGCTGTCCAGCAGGCCGCTCTGTGGGACACGGAAGACATGGGGGACGGGGACGGCAGCGGTGAGGACGAATTGTACGATCAGGCCGTTGAACTGGTGCAGAGCCTGCGCAAGGCGTCTATCTCGCTGTTGCAGCGCCAGTTGCGCATCGGCTATACGCGCGCGGCGCGGTTGATTGATCGCATGGAGGAGGACGGCATCATCGGCCCGGCGCAGGAGGGCAGCAAGCCGCGCGAGGTGATTAAGTATGATTGAGTGATGAGTCTGGAGTCATGAGATTGGAGTCCGGAGGCTGGAACAGAGGACAAGCTTACGACTCTGAACTCACGACTCACAACTCCTATTAGCGGCGGGTGCCTCTCATCGGTATACTGCGCGTAGGCAGAGTATTCGCAGCAACAAAGCTAGGTGAGATACTGAAACAGTTCTCACCCAACTTGAACTGAGAACCAGAATGAGCATTCCTCAGCCCTTTCCATACCAGGGAAGCAAAAGGAAAATTGCAGATACCATCATCGCACAGCTTCCCGATGATGTGGATACTCTGATCGAGCCTTTCGCTGGTTCAGCGGCTATCTCAGTAGCGGCAGCATACAAGGCGAAGGCTAAGCATTTTGTGCTCAACGACGTGAATTCTCCCCTAATGGCCCTTTGGAACAAGATAATCAATCAGCCTGATTGGCTGGCTACTCAGTATGAGCACCTGTGGACTGCCCAGAGAGGGCGGGAGAAAGAATACTACTTCTATATCAGAGATGAATTCAACCGGACTCGCCAGCCCCACCACTTCCTCTATCTGCTCGCAAGGTGTGTGAAAGCATCAATTCGTTACAACACGGATGGGGATTTTAATCAAAGCCCGGACAATAGAAGAAAAGGTATGCATCCTGCCACGATGCGCCGGAATATTCTATTTACATCGCAACTTCTGAAAGGCAAGACGACCATTCACGCGCTTGACTACCGAGAAATCATCTATGAGGCGCGCGCGCGCGATGTGATTTACATGGATCCGCCTTATCAAGGAGTATGCAAGAAACAAGACCCGCGTTATCTGCAAAGCCTATCGTTCGAATCGTTCGTCGAATCTCTCCGCACTCTCAATCTGAAAGACATCTCGTACATTGTCAGCTACGACGGGCGAACAGGCACTAAAACGCATGGTAAGGCGCTTCCCAAATCGCTTGATCTGAGACATCTTGAGATCGAAGTAGGGAGATCATCCCAAGAAACGCTTCTGGGACGCAACACAATCACCTTTGAGTCTTTGTACCTGTCTCCGGCCCTGTGCGCTCGCATCGAGGGCCAGCCCACCAACTTGTGCCAGATGGCGCTATGGTCTTGAAATCATGACCGCACAAGACCTTCCCCCAGAGTTTTTAGAATTCTTGAGAAGCATCACCAGCAAGCGCCCGCGAACCGTCGTCGAACACATTCTGAGGCATGGCTATATAACCACCGAAGAACTCAAAGAACGCTATGGCTATAACCACCCCCCACGAGCCGCTCGTGATGTTCGGGAACAGGGAGTCCCGTTGGTGACATTTCGGGTCGTAGGAAGTGATGGGCGGAAAATCGCCGCTTATCGGTTTGGCGATCCTGCTGAAGTCCGCAGGGATAAGCTTGGCGGACGCAAGAATATTCCGAAACACCTCAAGAAAGAGCTTGTGAAGATCAGTGGCTCCCAGTGTGCTATCTGCCTTGAAGAATACGCGGCCAACTATCTTCAGGTTGACCATCGAATTCCGTACCAAGCCAGTGGGGAGCAGAGTTCTACACGTCTTGTTGACGACTACATGTTGCTCTGTGGATCATGCAATCGGGCGAAATCGTGGGTTTGTGAACACTGTGAAAACTGGGAAACCCTGAAATCACTTGAGGTCTGTGCATCCTGCTATTGGGCAAACCCGGACTCATATGAACATGTTGCGATGAAGCCCGTCCGAAGATTGGAAATTGCGTGGTCACAAGACGAAGTGCTGACCTTCGACGAACTTAAGAGACGAGCCGAACTCAACGAAGAAACCTTGCAACAGTACATCAAGGCTGTTCTGGTCCGTCATCTTGGATTCGAGTAACATATGAACGGCCCGAAAGACCAGCCTTAGAATTCCATCTCCATGTGCCTGCTGCTGCTCGAACCC
>DYGW01000211.1 GCA_020724485.1 Thermoflexus sp.
CGCCCAGGAGCCGGGTCTGGCCGCCGCGGTGTCGGCGCTGATGGATGCCAAATACGAGTGGAGCGACGGCCTGATCGTCGAGCTGACGCCCAGGATGGGCCAGTAGGCCCGGCAGGGCGCGCGCCTGCCAACGACCTCTCACCGCACCACGAAAGGATCGCCGCACCATGAGCAATGCTGCCGTCAACGCACCTTCGCCCAGCGCCCCCACTCAGGAACTCAGCCGGCAGCGCGCTCTGGCCCGCCTGAAGGCGCTCGTCACGGTGATCATCTGGGGCGCGTCGTTCGTCACGACCAAGATCATCGTCGAGCAGATGGATCCGCTCGTCCTGGTGCCCGTGCGCACCAGCGCCGGGGCGCTGCTGCTCTTTCTGCTGCTGCGGCGGCGCGGCGAGTGGACGGGCTTCGCGCGGGGGCGGCTGTTGGGCGCGCTGGCCGTGCTGGGATTCGTCGGCGTCGCTCTGCACCTGACCATCCAGGCGGTCGGCCTCAGCCTGACTTCGGCCAGCAACACCGGCTGGATGGTGTCGCTGACGCCCATCTTCATCGCCCTGCTGGCCTGGCGTTTCCTCGGCGAGCGTTTCGGGCCGCTGCAAACCGCCGGGTTCGCCAGCGCCATGAGCGGCGCACTGCTCATCGTCATCGCCCAGGCGGGCGGACTGAACATCTTCAGCCTGCCGAGCACCCTCGGCGACGGGCTGGCCTTTTCCAGCGCGATCACCTGGGCGGTGTTCTCGGTGCTCAGCAAGCGCGTCATCGGCCAGGGACGCCCCGCTGTGCTCATGGTGCAGGTGATGGCCCTCGGCTGCCTGATGACGCTGCCCCTGTTCGTCGCGCGGGAAGGCTGGAACGAGCTGGCCCTGCTGGACGCGCGGGGCTGGCTGGCTCTGGCCTTCACGGTGCTGCTCGTATCGTCGCTGGCTTACCTGTTCTGGTACGACGCGCTATCCACGCTCAACGCCTCGCAGGTGGGAGTCTTCCTGTACATCGAGCCGCTGGTGACAGTGCTGCTGGCCGCCCTGCTGCTGGCCGAGCCGCTGCGCCCGCTGGCCTTGCTGGGCGGCGCGGCGATCCTCGGCGGCGTCTGGCTGGTGACCCAATCCGGCCAGCGTTGAGCCAGCGCCAGCCGGTACCCAATCCGCCTACTCAGACCGCGCTGGTGGAGTCCGGCAGGGCTGGAAAAGCCAGCGCTGCCCCGTCCACGTGCACGCTCACCGGCTGCCCGGCCTGCCAGAGTGCACCCGCGTGACAGGTGACGTGTAGGGACAGCGCAGCATCGCGCAGCGTCACCCACACGTCCTGCCGCGCGCCGGTGTACGTCTGCCGGGCCACGACCGCCGGCGCGCCGTCCCCCGCTCCGCTGAGGATCAACTCTTCCGGGCGCAGCACGACTTCGACCGCGCCCCGGCAGGGCTGGATCAGGCGCACCTCGCCCAGCGGAGTCCGGGCGAGTGTGCCTTGTGCGTGGCCGGGGACCAGATTCGCCGCGCCCATGAACAGCGCGGCGCGGCGCGAAGCCGGGCGCTCGTAGAGGTCGCGGGGCGTGCCAAGCTGGTGCAGCGCCCCGTCGAACAGCAGCCCGATGCGGTCGGCCAGGCTCATCGCCTCTTCCTGGTCGTGCGTCACCAGGATGGCTGACACCCCCGCGTCGCGGAGAATGCGCTGCACGTCCTCGCGCACCTGGCGGCGCAGCGCCACGTCCAGGTTCGAAAACGGCTCGTCAAGCAGCACCATGCCCGGCTGGGGGGCGAGGGCGCGGGCCAGGGCCACGCGCTGCTGCTGCCCGCCGGAGAGCGCGTGCGGGTAGCGCCCGCCCAGCCCGTCTAGCCCGACCAGGGCGAGCATCTCCGCGACGCGCTGGCGGCGGTTATCCCGCCCGGCCAGGCCATAGGCGATGTTCTTCTCGACCGTCATGTGCGGGAACAGCGCGTAATCCTGGAAGACGAGACCCACCCGCCGCCGGTTGGCCCGGACGAAGACGCCCGGCCCGCTGACCATCCGCCCGCCCAGGTGAATCGTGCCGCCGTCGGGCCGCTCAAGCCCGGCGATCAGGCGCAGCACAGTGGTCTTGCCGCACCCGCTCGGCCCCAGCAGCGCCAACAATTCGCCGCGCCGCAGCGTGAAGCTCACCGCCTCGACGGCGCGCACGCTGCCAAACGACTTGCGCAGGTCGCGGCACACGACCGCGTCGCGATCCGGGGCCGGATCAGGGACTGGATCAGAGATAGAATCAGGTATCACCATGACCGCCATTTCTTCCCGCTCACAACCTCACCCCCTGACCCCCCCTCTCCGCCAGCAGAGAGGGGGAAGTTGAGCGAAGCGAAACGGGGGTGAGGTCAATGGCTGGCAATCAAGACAAGATCAGCCATCGGGTTCCAGGATGTAGACGAGAGACACAGCCGAGATCACGACCAGGATCAGCGCCGGAGCCGCCGCCCGCGCGTAGAACGCCTCGCTGCTGGCCGACCAGATGCGCGTCGCCAGCGTGTCGTAGCCGGTGGGGGCCAGCAGCAGCGTGATCGGCAGCTCCTTCATGACGGTCAGGAAGACCAGCGCCGCCCCCGCCAACACGCCGGAGCGCATCAGCGGCAGCGTGACGCTGATCAGCGCGCGCGGGTAACTCCGCCCCAGCGTGAGCGCGCTCTCCTCCAGGTGCGGGTTGACCTGCAGCAAACTGGCCCGCGCCGGGCCGAGCGCCTGCGGCAGGAAGCGCACCGTATAGGCGAAGACGAGCAGCCCCAGGCTGCGGTAGTCGGCCTGCCCGACGCGCGCGCCCAGCTCGTGCAGGACGTTGGCCCCCAGGAAGACGAAAGCCAGCCCCACCACCACGCCCGGCAGGGCATAGCCCAGGTACGCGCCGCGCGCCAGCAGGCCGGTCAGCGGGCCGGGGTAGCGCACCTGGAGGAACACAAACGGCAGCGCGGCCACGCCGCTCACCGCTGCCGCCAGCCCCGCCGCGCGCAGCGACCGTTGTAGCGGGGCGAGCACGTCGCGCAGCGCCTCACCCTGCTGCAGGCCATTGACCAGCCATAGGGCCAGCACGCCCATCGGCGCGACCAGCGCCAGCAGCACCACCAGCCCGCAGAACGCCTGCGCCGCCGCCTGCCAGCGCCCCAGCCGGACGCGGCGCGGCGGGCGCGGCGTCCGTCGGGTGTAGTACGTCCCGCGACGCTCGGCCAGGGCCACCGCTGCCAGCAGCCCCGCCGTCAGGGCGATCAGCACGACGGACAGCAGCGCCGCCAGCTCCAGGTCGAGGCTCAGCCGCAGGTAGATGGCGCGGGTGAAGACGTTGTACTGCATGATCGCCACCGCGCCGAAATCGCTCAGCGTGTAGAGGGCCACCAGCAGCGCGCCCGCCGAAATAGATGGGAGCAACTGGCGCAGCGTGACGTGCCAGAAGGTCGCCAACTGCGAGCGGCCCAGCGTGTACGACGCTTCTTCCAGCGCCGGGTCCAGCCCGCGCAGGCCCGCGCGCACGCTCAGGAACACATAGGGATAGGAGAACAGCGTCAGCGCCAGCCACGCCCCCCAGAACCCGTAGAGCGACGGCAGCCGCTCCACGCCCAACGGGGCCAGCCATCCCCGCACAGTTCCCCGCTGGCCGAGCGCGCTCACCAGGGCCAGCGCCCCCACGTAGGAGGGGATGACCAGCGGCATGGTCAGCAGCACCGTCCACGCCCGCCGCCCCCGCAGGTCGCTGCGCACCGTCAGCCACGCCGCCGGAATAGCCACCGCGCAGGCCGCCGCCGCGACCGTCGCCATCAGCAGCAGGCTGCGCCCGGCGACGCGCAGCGTGCCTGGCCGAGTGAGGTAGGTGATGGCGCGCTCCGGCTCAACCGCGCCGGCGCGGACGATCAAATAACCGACCGGCAGCAGCAGCAAAGCCGCCAGCGGCAGGCTGACGGCGAACAGGATGAGAGCGAAGCGGCGCTGAGTCATGAGGTGAGCGCAGGGCGATGACAGGCGGCGCACGGCTGGCGGCGCGCCGCCCAGCCTACTGAACCAGAACGTCGTCCAGCAGGTCGAGCGTGCCCCCCAGGTCGTCCAGGTCGCTCAGGTCCAGCGCGGGCGTCTCAATTTTGCTCAGCGGCCTCAGGCGCGGGTCGGCATCCATGCCGATCAGCAGCGGGTACTCGAACGTCTCCTGGGCGAAGTAGCTTTGCGCGCTGCGCGAGAGCAGATAAGCGGCGAACTGCTGGGCCAGCGGCTTGCTGTCGGACGAGGCCAGGATGCCCAGCCCGGCCACATTGACCAGGTTGCCGATGTCGTCGCCGGGGAAGTAGTAGTTGGCGACGGGAGCATCGGGGTGCTCGGCAAGGTGCCGGAACAGGTAATAATGGTTGACGAGCGCCGCGTCAATCTCCCCAGCAGCGACCGCCGCGACCGCCGCCGAGTTGCGCTCGTACTGCCGCGCGCCGTTGGCCAGCAGCCCGGCCACGAACGCCCGCGCCGCGTCATCGCCCGCGCTGATGCGGATAGCGGTCAGGTGCGCGTGGAAAGAGGCGTTGGTCGGGGCGAAGCCGAGCCGCCCGGCCCACTGCGGCGCGAGGAAGTCGAACAGGCTGGCGGGCAGGTCTGTTTCGTCGAGCGCGTCCGTGTTGTAGGCGATCACGCGGGCGCGCCCGCTGATGCCCACCCACAGGCCCTCCGGCGAGCGGAAGCGCGGCTCGACACTGTCCAGGATGTACGCGGGCAGCGCGGCGAGCACGCCTTCCTTAGCCAGCAGACCCAGCGCACCCGCGTCCTGAGCGAAGAAGACATCGGCGGGGGTGCGCGCCCCCTCTTCCAGGATGGTCAGCGCCAGGGCGGTCGTGTCGCCGTAGCGCACTTCGACCGCGATGCCCGTGTCGCGCTCGAACTGGGCGATGACCGGCCCGACCAGTTCTTCGCTGCGCCCGGAGTAGATGGTCAGCGTGGTGCCCTGCGCTTCGGCGGGCGCGAGCAGGTGCCCGGCCCGGTTGTCCGGCAGGGGCAGGACGATGGACAGGAGCGCCGCCGCGACGAGCGCAGCGGCCAGCATCAGGCGGATACGTGGCATGATCACCCTCACGAGTTATTGCGAATTGTTCTCATTTATCGCTATTCTAACTGGGCCGCTCCCCGCCCAACAAGGCCCGGCGGTTTAACCTCACCTTCGCCTGGGGCGCATCCTGGTTTTCAACCGGGTTGAAAGTTGGCGGAGCGCACGGCGCGGCCCGTTGTGCAATAGCGCGCGAAACGGTTATATTTTTCATGATGGATATGAGAGAAACCGACTGGCTGGCCCGGCCACCCGGCAGCCGCGCGCCCGCCATCCCATCCTGACCCGGCAAAGGAAGACCCGGCATGTGCCCGACCGTCTGGCTCTATCTCGGCGAAATCTACCGCTTGCAAGAGGCGACTCCCTGGCCGACGCTGTCTATGGTGGCGGACAGCATGGGCGTCTCCTTGCAGGCGGCCTCGCGCATGATCCGCCGCATGGTCGAGAACGGGCATATCGAGCACGAGCCGTACCGGGGCGTGCGCCTGACCCCCGCCGGTGAAGCCATCGCCCTGCGTGTCATCCGGCGGCACCGCATCCTGGAAGTCTTCATGGTGCAGATCATGGGCTTCGGCTGGGAAGAAGTGCACGACATGGTCGAGACGCTGGAGCGCGGCGTGGATGACCGGCTGATTGAGCGCATGGACGCCATGACCGGCCACCCGACGCGCTGCCCGCACGGCGAGCCGATCCCCTCCGCAGACGGCGTCATGCCCCCCCTCGACGACAAGCCGCTGGCAGAGTGGCCGGAGCAGACCGAGGCCCAGGTCAGCCGCGTGAAGACTCACGACCCGGCGAAGCTGCGCTACCTGGCCAGCGTCCGCCTGGTTCCCGGCACCCCGCTGATGGTGCGTCATCGCAGCCCATTCAACGGGCCGGTTCACCTCGAATATGCCGGCGAGCGGCTGGTGGTCGGCAACGAGTTGGCCGGCGAGCTATACGTCCAGTCGCCGCAGGGGGCGCTCGCTTAGGTGCACGCGATTCGCACCAGGGCAACCCTCCACGCGAAATACATCTCAATCACGGGAGCGTGCAAAGGCTGTCAGCGAATCGCCTGACCCTGGGGCGTTTACCTCACCCCCTGGCCTTGCTACGCTCGGCCTGTCCCCCTCTCCACACACGGAGGGATGGACAAATAAGATTGCGTTGACGGTTAATGATAGGTTACGGAAGA
>DYGW01000212.1 GCA_020724485.1 Thermoflexus sp.
GGGGGCAATCCCAGCGCCCAAGTGCCCAGCCCTAACAGGTCGTTCGTGGACCCCGTCTCCTGGATGCGTGGTAGAGGTGCGGCTCTGCTACGTCCCTACATGACCTTCGCACGCCTCCCCGTCATAACGGCTGGCAAGAACGGGAACTGTGCGTACAATACGGGGGTAAAGCGCAGCAGTACCGAATTACTCTTACCCGCATACACGAGGCAATCCGCCCCATGTCGCATATACGACAAGACTTTCTTCGCACCCTGGAAGCCGGCACCGTCGGCCTGTTCTTCGTCCAGGCCGTGCGCTTCACCTATGCCGCGCTCTACGCCCGCGCCAGCAGCGCCGACCTCGTCGGGCGCGTGCCCGACCCGGCGGCGATCACCGGCGTGCCGGGAGTCGTCCAGTTGGCAACTGTCCAGGAGGAGATCGCCCTCCTCGCCGGACTGCTGCTCCTGCCCCTGCTCAGCCTGATCATTCGCCGCTGGCGCTGGAGCCTGCCTCTGGCTGTGATCCTGGTGGCATTGGGCCGCTCGATGGCCCTGCAAGCGGCTGATTTGCAGGTGCCCGCCGCGTCGTTGGTCGTCGGGGGCGGACTGCTCTACCTGGCCCTGCTCGTGACGCGGCGGCCCGCGTTCTTCCCGTCGGCGCTGCTGCTTGGCTTCGCCGGCGACCAGATCATCCGCGCGCTGGGCGACACCTTCGACCGCACCTGGCAGCGCAACTACCGCCTGGACATCGCCGGGCAGATAGACCTGGAGATGGGCACCCTGATCGCCGGGGCGACCATCGCCCTCATCCTGCTCTCGGTGCTGCTGTGGTACCTGGAGCGGCGCTCTGCCGAGGCCGCGCGCCGCGAGGAGGGCTACGCGCCCCCGCTCGCCGGGCAGATGAACGCCTGGGGCGGCCTGGCGCTGGGCGCACTGCTCTTCCTCGAATTCACCGTGCTGGCCCTGCCCAATGCCGCCGCCCGTTGGTCTGGATTGGGCTATAGCGCGCTGGTGCCCTGGCTGCTGGCGGCGACCACGCTGCCGCTCGCGCCGGAGGTGCGCGACCAGGCACGGCGCTTCGCCGGCATGTTCGACACGGTCTGGCGCGGCTGGCTGTGGATGCTGCTGCTCGGCCTGCTGCTCGTCGCGGGCCGTCGCTACGACGGCCTGCTGGCTGGCCTGGCCCTGGTTTTTGCCCAATTCCTGGTCGGTCTCACGCTGTGGTGGCTGTTCGACGTGGGGCTGCCCCGCCGCAACCTGACCGGCATCGCCATACTGCTCTGCCCGATCGGTTTTGGGGCGCTGGCCGTCGGCGACTACTTCACCTACGACTACGCTTTCGTGCGCGACCTGGCCGAGCCATATCAGAACGTGGACGACTTGCTGCGCTCCTTCCGGGGCATGGGGTTGGGCCTGGCGCTGGTCGCCGCGCTCGTGCTGTCCATCCCCATGATCCTGTGGCGGCGACGCATCCCCTGGCGCGGCGGACGCGGCCTCTACACCCTGGCGGGGTTGCTACTGGTCGTCGGTGCCAGCTACGCCGGGGCTGTCGCGGCGTCGGGCAGTATCGTCCGCCGCCCGGCAAACGCCGATTGCCTGCGCATCGCCACCTTCAACATTCACGGCGGCTACTCGCAGTTCTTCGACCCCAACCTGGAGCGCGTGGCCCAGCTTGTGGAGCTAAACGGCGTGGATGTCCTGCTGCTACAAGAAGTAGACACCGGGCGCATGGCCAGCTTCGGCGTGGATCAGGTGTTGTGGCTGGCCCGGCGGCTGCGCATGGAATCCGCCTTCTTCCCGCAGAATGAGGCCCTGCAGGGCATCGCTGTGCTCAGCCGCGTGCCCATCGAGACTGTGCGCGGCCTGCGCCTGCCCAGCGACGGTAACCAGGCAGCAGTCATGCAGGTCACGCTCAACCCGGAGCGCCTCGTCGCCGACCCGCTCGCTGGCGGGCTGGGGCCGCTGTACGTCTACAACGCCTGGCTCGGCTTTCGCGTCGCCGAGCGCGACGGCCTGCCGATCCCCGAAGGCGGGCAGGATCAGAACCGGCAGTACCGGCGTATGCTCGACTGGATCGCGGCCTGGCACAACCCCGCCTGGAGCGACCGCATCGTCGTCGGCGGCACCTTCAACTTTGGCCCAGACTCGCCGCTCTATCGCGGCCCGGACTCGCCGCTCTATGCGGCGTTGGGCAACCCGGCCCTGCAAGACCCGATCGCCAGCCTGCGCGCGGAAGAAGCGATGACCGTCTTCCTGGTTGATGGCACCGCCGCCCGCTTCGACTACCTCTGGACCTACCGGCTGCCGCTCACCGGCGCGATGGTGGACCAGAGTCCTGAAGCGGCCCGCACGTCCGATCACCGCTCGACCATTGTCGCGGTCAGCCGCCGCGAGGGGATCGTCTGCCCGCCGTAGGCGGCTAGTCTACCACACCGGCGCGCCTGTGAGGAGCAGCCTTCTTGTTCAGCCCTGCCCAATCCTATAGCAGGCCGCTAGGCGATGGCCTCGTCTTGCGGTCGCTTGCCTCGCCCGCCGATGTCGAGCGCCTGGCTACATTCAACGCTGCCGTCCACAAGGACGAGCACGCTGCCAGCCTGACGCGCGGTCTGGCCCTGCACCATCCCGATTCGCGCCCGGAACACTGGCTGATCATTGAGGACGCGGCGACCGGGCAGATCGTCTCGTCGCTGTGCCTCATCCCCTGGACATGGCGCTACGCTGACGTGACGCTGCGCAGCGCGGAGATGGGCATCGTCGGGACAGAGCAGGGCTACCGCCGGCGTGGGCTGGTCCGCGCGCTCGATCAGCGCTTCAAGACCCTGCTCGACGAAGGGGGTTTTCACCTCAGCCATATCCAGGGCATCCCCTACTTCTACCGCCAGCTTGGCTACGAATACGCGCTCCCGCTCGAAGGCGGCTGGCACTTGCGCCTCGATCAGGTGCCGGACGGAGCGGCGGCGCTCGCCGAGCGGAGCGTTTTCCGCCGGGCCACGCCGGATGATGTGCCCGCTCTTGCCCGCCTGTACGACGAAGCCGCGCACCATCTGGACATCAGCGCGCTGCGCAACGAATCCGCCTGGCGTTTTCTGTTGGAGCACGAGCCACTCTCTGGGACCGCGTCCGAGACCTGGCTGATCCTCAAACCGACCGGCGAGCCGCTCGGCTACTGGCGTGTGGAGCGATTCGGGTTTGGCGAAGGGCTGACTGTCGGCGAGGCTTCCTGGCTCCCGCTGGGCACAGCACAAGCAGTCCTCGGCCAGGTTAGGGCGCAGGCGATGGAGCGCGGCAAGCCCTTCATCCGCCTGTCCGCCCTGGACAGCAGTCCCCTCGTCGCTCTGGGGCAGGCCTGGGGCGCGCAGAGCGTCGGGCGCTATGCCTGGCAGATTCACGTGCCGGACCCCGTCCGCCTGCTGCGCCAGATTGCGCCAGTTCTGGAGCGCCGGCTAGCCGCGAGCTTTCTGGCAGGGACCACGCGAGCGATCTGTCTTGACCTGTACCGCGAGCAGATCGCCCTGCACCTGTGCGAGGGAAGAGTGACTCTCGTGGATCGAGATTCAGCCAGGGACCTCGAGGGGGCAGTGCGCCTGGCGCTGCCGCCTAATCTGCTTGCGCCACTGGTGCTCGGTTGGCGGGACCGCACAGCGCTGGCGGCCGCCTGCCCGGATGTGGGCATCTGGGGAGAGGCGCAGTTGTTTGCCGACGTGCTCTTCCCGCCACTGACGGCCTTCCTGCACCCGCCGTACTGAGCTGGCCCGCCGTCAGCGTCCCTCCAAGACGACTTCGCCTGCCTCAATGGCGGCCAGCGCGCGCTGCGCCGCGTCTTGCGCGGCAAGCTGCTTGCTGTGGCCGACTCCCACTCCGCATACCGTTGTCCCAATTAAGACCTGAACCGTGAACTGCTTGGCGTGATCCGGGCCGTAGCTCTCGACGGTGCGGTAGGCCGGCGTCGCGCCGAGCGTCGCCTGGCTCCATTCTTGCAACAGGCTCTTGGCGTCTTTCTCGGCGTCGCGGTCGAGCATATCCGTCAAAGCCGGTTCCAGCAGCGGCTCGACAAAAGCGCGCGCGGCGGGCATCCCCTGATCCAGGTACAGCGCGCCAATCAGCGCCTCGAACGCGCCGCACAAGTTCTTCAGGCGATTGCGCCCGCCGGAGTCGTCCTCGCCCTTGCCCAGCAGCAGCGCCTCGCCCAGGCGGTAGCGCAGGGCGAACGAGGCCAGCGTCTCCGTCCGCACGAGTCCGGCGCGCAGGCGAGTCAGGCGTCCTTCGTCCATCTCCGGGAAGCGGTCATAGAGCCACGCCCCGGCGATGAAATCCAGCACGGCGTCGCCCAGGAACTCCAGCCGCTCGTTGTCTTCAAGGGAGTGTTCGGGGTGCTCGTTCAGGTACGATCGGTGGGTGAGCGCGCGCTGCAACAGCGAGAGATTGCGAAACTCGACGTTCAGCCGTTCTTGAACCCTGGTCAACTCGGTCATAGGTGTTTGCGAGTGTTTGCGGCGAGGTGCAGGCGCAGCCCAGACTCAGCAGGCGCTCGCTGAGGAGCGCGTCTCAAATCCGGGCATGGCAAGCGCCCATACGATCCACCTCTAGGTAAATGAGACACGGATGACCAGTCGCCCCAGCCGTAGCTCGTCATTGTCGCGCAAGATGCGCGGCTCGTAGGGCATCAGGCGCTGCCCGTTCAGGTAGGTGCTGTTGGCGCTGCCCATATCGCTGACCACCACCGTATCGTGGTCGCGCATCAGCGCCAGGTGATTGCGCGACACGCCCTTTTCCAGCGCTCCGTGTGGCGAGAGATCCACGTCCGGCAGAGGAACGCTCGGCTCGCTATGCGCACGCCCCAGAATGATCTCGCGGTCAACGTCCAGGATCATCACAGCATCCGAATCCCGGAAATGCAGGCGGAGCTTGCTCTGGCGGTCGAAGTATGCTGTCCCCCAGCGGCGGCGCGGCTCAAGCGTGTCATACAGCCCATCGCTCAGCAGACTGGTTGTACCACGCTCGGCGTCAGCCAGGGCGCTGGGCAAGATATGGCCGCAGGAATAGCAGTAGGCTTCTTCATCTGGATTCTGGCGGCCACAATGGGGGCAGACTTGCATGGACCGATCATCCTTCACGCAAGGAGACACCACAGGCATCACGATACACCTATGATACGTGGTAGGCAGCGAAAATACAATTGCCCGTCGTAAGAGAATCTCGCCTCAAACCTGGAATGCTCCCTCATAGGATGCGAGGAGCTAACACGCCTCATCAGCCCGGACTCTCGCCGTCCGCCAGCCCGCTGTCGTCCGCTACCACCCCCGCGATCAAATCCTGCACCGGGGCAACCGGGATTCCCTGGCCGGTGCGCAGCCATACCAGGAACTCGACATTGCCCGCAGGCCCTTTCAGCGGCGAGCGAATCAGCCCACCCACCGCGAACCCGTCCGCCTGCGCCGCGTCCAGTACGCCAGCCAGCACGTGGCGATGCGTCTCCGGGTCGCGCACGACTCCCCCCTTGCCCACCTGCCCCCTGCCGGCCTCGAACTGCGGCTTGATCAGCAGAATGAGGTCTGCCGGGCTGCTCAGCCAGCCACGCACCACCGGCAGCAGGTAGCGCAGCGAGATGAACGACACGTCGGCCACCACCAGACTCACCGGCTCGTCCAGCGCCGCCACGTAGCGCGCGTTGGTGCGCTCCATCACCACCACGCGCGGGTCGGAACGCAGCCGGTAGTCAAGCTGTCCATAGCCCACATCAATGGCGTAGACGCGCCGCGCGCCATGCTGTAGCAGACAGTCGGTGAACCCGCCGGTGCTCGCGCCAACGTCGGCGCACACCCGGTCGCGCACGTCCACCGCAAAGGCCGCCAGCGCAGTCGCCAGCTTCTCCCCGCCGCGGCTGACAAAGCGCGGCGTCTGGCGCACTTCGACTGCCGCCTGGCGCGCGACGCGCATTCCGGGTTTGTCGCGCACCTCACCCTCGACGCGCACCTCCCCGGCCATGATCATGCGCCGCGCCGCCTCGCGGCTGGGGGCCAGCCCCCGCTCGGCGACCAGCACGTCCAGTCGCACCTTGTCCGCCATCACATCGCCCTGTCCCTGCTCAAGCACGTCGAGTCTACCGCATCGCCCGGCGCGCCCCCACCCCGCAGGTGTGCGCGGGTCCACGAACAA
>DYGW01000213.1 GCA_020724485.1 Thermoflexus sp.
GGGGGGGGGGGGGGGGGGGGGGGACAAACACGTTCACGACTTGTTCGTGGACCCGCGCGGCAGGCCGCCATTGCCGCCCCGGCGAGGGCGTTGATATAATCAGTTCAGAAAGTTATGAAAGACACAAATCGAACGCGGGCTGGGCAGCCGCCGTCCCGGTGCCCTCAAAAGCGGTACAAGACTAGCGCACGACTGCTTCGGTTGTGAGTCCTGAGCCGGGAGTCGTGAGTCTACAGCAGGTACACTCTCACGACTCATCGCGCCAGACTCACAACCTGTTTATCGAGATTCGAACGGTCGCCGTCATCACCGCCAGCAGACTCAAAGCGCGAGGCAGCATGAGCATTAACACGTCCCTCCAGGCTGTAGAAGAACTCCTGCTCTCCGTCGCGCGCAGTTCGGTGCCGCTGCTCAGCGAGACGAGCATCCACATTCTATCAGCCGGTGGCAAGCGTTTGCGCCCGCGCCTGGTGCTGCTCGCCCACGCGGCAGTGGGCGGCCAGAACATCGCCGAGGCCGTCCCGCTGGCCGCCGCCGTTGAGATCATCCACACGGCCACCCTCGTCCACGACGACATCAACGATCACGGCACGCTGCGGCGGGGTCGCGAGACAGTCAACTCGCGCTGGGGCAGCACTTTCGCTCTGCTCACCGGGGACTACATGTTCACCCGCACGTATGAGATCATGGCCCCCTACTCCGCCGAGCTAAACCTGATCCTGGCGCGCGCGGCCATCGAGCTGGTCGAGGGCGAGACTCTCCAGATTCAGGCCGCCCGCCAGGGCGTGCTCGACCGCGACACTTATCATCAGATCATCTCCAAGAAGACCGCCGCCCTCTTCGTCGCCTGCACTGAGTTGGGCGCAACCGTCGCCGGCGCGCCGCGCGAATGGATCGCGGCGCTGAGCGCCTATGCCTTCAACCTGGGTCTCGCCTTCCAGATCATTGACGACGTGCTCGACCTGTCAGGCGATGCTCAAACCCTGGGCAAGAACGCCGGGATAGACCTCGCGCAGGGACGCGGCATTGCCGCCGTGCGCGACGACGGAGCGGACGCTCGCTCTATGGCGGCGGTGCAGGTCACGCCGGATACAGCCCCCGGCCCGCTCAAGGAATCCCTGCTCTCCGAGCAATCGCCAGAGATCGCCATCGAGATGGGCCGCGCCAAGGCCCGCGAACTGGTGGAGCGTGCCCTGACCAACCTGGAGACCTTGCCGCCATCTCCGGCCCGCGACGAGTTGCGGGCGCTCGCCAGGCAGGTCGTCACCCGCGACCACTAGCGCGTATGGCGCATTTCTCAACCCCTATCCCCCGGCCCCTTTCCCCGCCAGCAGGGAAAGGGGAGCAAGCTGTCCCTCCCGGCCAGCGGCGAGGGACCACAGGGTGGGGTCAGTGCGCTGCACGGGCGGCGCGCCTATTCGAGCGGCGCGTCTGGGCTGGTTGGCGCGTAGGTGATGATGGACAGCGGCTCGCCCTCCCCGAAGTGAGTAGTCCACAGAGTCTGGAACGTGCCGTCGAGGGCCATATCTTGCAGTGTGGCGTCCACCAAGGCGCGGAAATCGGCGTCGGCGTGTGGCACGGCGAACGTGATCGGGCGGTCGTCGCCATACTCGGTGGGCAGAATCTTGACGCCCGTCTCGCCGGACTCGCGCAGCAACCCCAGCAGGCGCAGGCTATCGCCGAAGATGGCGTCTACGTTGCGCCCGACGGTCAGCGCGGAGATGGCATCGTCCTCGCGTCGGATGGCGAACGGCTCGTTGACGTTGGCGCTGACGCCGAAGACCTCGGCATATTTGCGGATCAGGTCGGCGTCTGCCGGGTCGTCGGCGAAGTAACCGATCCACCAGCCGGTGCCAAGCATATCGGCGAACCCGCTGGCGATCTGCGACGGCTGGGCGACCATCAGCCGGTCGCCGTGTGTCAGGTAAGGCAGCGAGTACTCGACGCGCAACGTGGCATCCCATACCGGGCTGACGCCCACCGCCAAGTCAGCCTGCCCCCCGGCGACGAGCGCCGCCGCGTTCTGCGCGGAGTCGGGCAGGTAGTCTACCTGGACGTTCCAGCGACGGGCCATCTCCCCCACCAGGGCGCGGTTTAGCTCGTTCATGGTGGCGATCAGGGCGGGCGCATCCTGCCCGGCAGGGACTATGCCAGCCACGCGCAGCGGTTGGCCGCTGGTGAGGCGCTCGGCGACCGAGCGGTCAGGCACCGGCACCTCGGTCGGAAAGTCGGCGAGCGCCCGCTCGTCCTCGTATAGCCGTTCGTAGACGGGCACGAGCGCGTCGAATAGCACGCTGTCCTCAGTGAACCATGCGCTGTAGATTTCTTCCAGCCGCCCGCTAGCTTTGAGCCGCTGCAACGAGCGGTTGAGCACATCGCGCAGGTTCACGTCCCAGCGGCGGACGACCATCGCGTAATACTCGTCCAGCACCGGCTCGTCAATCAGGCGCATCCCCTGCCGACCGGCGCGGCGCAGGCTGTCCAGCACGCCGGTCATGCCCTGCACCTCGCCATTAGCCAGCGCGTCGAGCGCCGCGCTCTCGGTGAAGAACGGGCGCACGTCGAAGGTCACGCCGTTGCGCTCGCTCCAGGCGCGCAAGGCGCGCTCGCTGCGGCTGCCGACCTCGACGGCGACGGGCTGCCCGGCCAGGTCGCGCAGCGTGACATAAGGCGCGCCGGTCAGCACGACCATACGCTCGGCGTTAGCGTAGTACGGGTGCGAGAAGTCCACCAGACTCTCGCGGTCGCGGGTGTGAATCTGCTGGCCGACGAGCACATCCACCTGGCCGCTGAGCAGCGTATCGAGCGCGTTGTGCCGCGTCACCTGGACGAATTCCAGCTCGATCCCCAGCTCGATGGCAATCGCCTCCAGAATCTCAACCTCATAGCCAGTGACCGCGCCCTGCTCGTTGAGCCAGGCGAACGGGTAAGCGTTGAAGTAGGTGCCCACGCGCAGCACGCGGTTGCGCTGGATGGCGGCCAGCCCGGACTCTGTCGGCGGGGTGAACGGCGTGGCCGTCAGCGTAGGCAGCGGCGTCGGCGGGACGAGCGTCGGCGCGGCCAGGGTCGGCGTCGCCGTCGGGAATGCCGTCGGGGGGGGAGTCTGCGTCGCGGTGGGGACGGGTGTCTCGGTGGCGGTAGAGACGGGCGGGCCGTCCTGGGCTGCCGCCGTACCCACCAGCGGTGCGGCGCAGACAGCCAGCAGCGCGATCAGCCCCGCTGCCGCGCCTCCGGCGAGCAGGGACAGGCGTCGTGTGTGCAGGTGAGCGGTGAGAGACATAAGCTATTCCTTGTATAGGCCATGCGCTTCGATGTAAGCGAGGACGGCATCTGGCACCAGGTAGCGGACGCTGCGCCCGGCGGCAATCGCTGCGGCGATGGCCGAGGAAGCGATATCCAGACGCGGGGCGGGAATCCATTCCACGCGCGCCGCCAGGCCGGGGATGGCGCGTTCCAGGGCAGCCAAATCTAGGTCATCGGCGGGGCGGCGCAGCACGCCCAGGCTGGCCAGCGCGATCAACTCCTGCGGGCGCGACCAGGTAGGCAGATCGCGCAGCGAGTCCCCACCGACGAGCAGCACGAGGTCGCTGCGCGGGTGTTCGTCACGCAGCAGGCGCAGCATGTCCACCGTGTAATGCGGGCCGGGCCGGTCTATGTCGGTACGAGCCAGCGCAAAGCGCGGGTTACTGGCAATAGCCAGCCGCGTCATAGCCAGGCGGTGATCCGCCCCCGCGCGCACGGCGGACGCCTCTTTGTGCGGCGGAGCGCCAGCGGGCACAAACAGCACGCGCGCCAGCCCCAGATGATCAGCGGCGGCCTCGGCGAGAACCAGGTGGCCCAGGTGCGGCGGGTCGAACGTCCCGCCGAAGACTCCCAGGCGCTCAGGGGGTGGAATCATAGGCACCGGGCTTCGGGCGGCGGGCGCTAGCCAATCTTGAACGGCAGTTGGAACGCATAGCTCTCGACACACGCATAGCGGAACTCGTAGTCGTAATCCGGGCGCAGCAGGTGGCGCGGGTACTCGGCATAGCCGCGCACATGCTCGCCTGGCTCATCGGTCGTCAGGACGACCTGCGCCGGGAGGTACTCGAAACGCTCCCCCTCGGCAATGCCGAGAAAACCGCTGTCCACTTCGTGCAGGCAGCTTGCACGCGGTTCCAGGATGCCGGGGTCGGAGCCGGTCAGGCTGGCGTGTGGCTCGCGCTGCGCCTCGAAGAAGACGCGGACAGTCGCGCTGTCCAACTCGACATATTCGAGGGTGATGCGCGTGCTCTCCGTCTTGATGCGCTCGTTCATGGCAATGAGCATCACCGTCTCGGAGGTGCGTTGGCCCGGTTCGACGACGAGGATCAGGTCCTTGCCATATTGGGTGAGGTCGCTGGTCACATAGGCCGTCGAGCGGTATTCGAGCCGGAAGACGGTGTTGTGCAGGTCGAAGAACAGGTCTTGCCCGTTGATGCGAATGGTCAGCGTGTTGGGCACCCCATAGTAGGACGTGGGGTTGAAGGCATCGTCCGGCTCGCGCACTCCCAGCAGCGCGGGTAGCTCGACCTGGTCTGGCGTGCGAAAGGTGATCCTGCCGCTGGCGTTGATGCGCACGGTCAGCGTCTGGACTTCCTTTTCCTGCTCCAGCACCAGCTCACCGCTGGCCGAGTCTTCGCACGCGGCAAGCACCAGGACAAGCGCGAGCAAAACGCCGATCACGGCCTGGGCACGCATGGGCCGGGTATCCTCCACAAGGGTGTGCAGTGCCAATCCCAAGAGGCCGGGCAGGCTGGCTCAGTCGCCCCACTCAAGCTCCATGTCGCCGATGAAGACAGTGTCGCCGGGTTTGACACCAGCTTCTCGCAGCGCGGCGGTCACGCCCATCGACTCGAGAATGCGCTGGAAGCGCGTGACGGCCTGATCGTAGTCCCAGTAGGTCATGGCGACGGCGCGCTCGATGCGCTTGCCCGCGACGCGGAACTCGCCCTGGCGCAGGGGTGTGACGGTGAAGGCGAGCGGATCCTCGTCAAGCTGGTAGACGGGACGCTCGGCGGGTTCGGGCGGGGCGGCTGGCAGGCTATCCAAGACCTGCACGGCGCGGTTGAGCACGGCGCGCACATTCTGTCCGGTCGCCGCAGAAATGGCCATCACTTCGTAGCCGAGCCGGGCCATCTCCCCGCTGATCTGCGGCCAACGCTCCTGCACGTCCGGCAGGTCGAGCTTGTTGAGCGCGACGATCTGCGGCTTGGCGCTGAGCGCGTCGTCGAAAAGGGCCAGTTCAGTGTTGATCTGGTGGAAGTCGGCGATTGGGTCGGCGGCGGTGCCATCGAGCAGGTGAATCAGCACCCGCGTGCGCTGGATGTGGCGCAGAAAATCGTGGCCCAGCCCAGCCCCGGCGTGCGCCCCTTCGATCAGGCCAGGAATGTCGGCGAAGACCAGATCGCGGTCGTCGAGCACGACCACGCCCAGATTCGGCTGGAGCGTGGTGAAAGGATAGTCGGCGATCTTGGGCCTGGCGTTGCTGATCACCGAGAGCAGGGTGGACTTGCCGGCGTTGGGCACGCCAACAATGCCGACATCGGCCAGCAGCTTGAGTTCCAGGTGAAGCGTGCGCTCCTCGCCCGGCTCACCCTTTTCGGCGATGCGCGGGGCCTGGTTGGTGCTGGTGGCGAAGCGCGCGTTGCCGCGCCCGCCGCGTCCGCCCCGCACAACAAGCACGCGCTGGCCGGGCTGCGTCAGGTCGGCGAGCAGGCCACCGGTCGCTGCATCGCGCACAATCGTGCCGGGGGGCACCTCAATGAGCAGGTCGGCGGCGCTGCGCCCGGTCTTGTTGCTCGACCCGCCGGGCGCGCCATTCCCGGCCCGGAAATGCGACTGCCGTGAGAAGGCGATCAGCGTGTTGAGCGTGGGCTTGACCACCAGATAAACATCACCACCGCGCCCCCCATCCCCGCCACTGGGACCGCCGCGCGGGACGAACTTTTCGCGCCGGAAATGGACGAGGCCGGCACCGCCATCTCCGCTGCGCACGTGAATGGTTGCTTCGTCAAAGGTCATAGTGGCGGAGTCTAGCGCGGGGAGTCTGGGGCGTCAAACTTGGCCTGCCGGCGGGTCCACGAACAAGTCGTGAACGTGTTTG
>DYGW01000214.1 GCA_020724485.1 Thermoflexus sp.
AATCGATCTGCCGTGTCCTTCTCCTTTCTATCATACTAGACGCAGAGGACACAGATGCGGATGCGGTATGAATCTCGGATTGCGGATTGCGAAATGTCGCAAACCTGAAGCGCCCCCGAAAGGTGTCTGATGACCCAACCCAACGTCTTCGTCACCCGCCGCATCCCCGACCAGGGCCTGGCGATGATCCGCCAGGCGTGCGCTGTGACCATCTGGGAAGACGAACTCCCCCCGCCCTACAACGTGCTGCGGGCCGAAGCCGCCCGCGCCGACGGCCTGCTCACCCTGCTCTCGGATCGGGTGGACGCCCCCTTGCTCGCTGCCGCGCCGCGCCTGAAGGTCATCAGCCAGATGGCGGTCGGCTTCGACAACATAGACCTGGCGGCGGCGACTGCGCGCGGAATCCCCGTCGGCCACACGCCCGGCGTGCTGACCGAGACCACCGCCGATTTCGCCTTCGCCCTGCTGATGGCCGCCGCCCGCCGCGTCAGCGAAGCCGAGCGTTTCGTGCGCGCCGGGCACTGGCGCACGTGGGGGCCAACCCTGCTCATGGGCCAGGACGTGCACGGCGCGACGCTGGGCATCATCGGCATGGGGCGCATCGGCCTGGCCGTCGCACGGCGGGCGCAGGGATTCGCCATGCGCGTGCTCTACCACGACCGCGCCGAAAACCCGGACGCGAAGGCGCTCGGCGCGGAGTTATGTCCACTGGACGATCTGCTCGCCCAGGCGGATTTCGTCAGCCTGCACACCCCCCTGACGCCGGAGACGCAGGGCCTCATGGACGCGCGCGCCCTGGCCCTGATGAAGCCGACCGCCGTGCTGATCAACACGGCGCGCGGCCCCATCGTGGATCACCGCGCGCTGTACGAGGCGCTGGTCAGCGCGCGGATCGCCTACGCCGCGCTCGACGTGACCGACCCGGAGCCGATCCCGCCGGATTCGCCGCTGCTGGCGCTCGACAACTGCCTGATCGTGCCGCATATCGCCAGCTCCAGCATCGCCACGCGGACGCGCATGGCGGTCATGGCGGCGGAGAATCTGCTGGCCGGGCTGCGCGGGGAGCGCCTGCCCCACTGCGCCAACCCGCAGGTGTATGGACGGAGGTGAATGCCCTAGAGAGGAAAGGGGGGAAGCGGGGTCAGATGCACTACCAGAAAGGAAAGGGCACGACCACTACACCGCCGGCTGCAGGTGTGACCACGCGGCATCCTCCTCTGGTCTGTTCCAGTCCTCTGCCAGCGCAGGCTCACTCAGCAGCGCGGTTTCGGGCATATCGAATCCTGGCTCGTCCAGGATGATAACAAATGCTCGCCGCGAACCTGATACCTGAACGGGTTCTAGCAGGCGCACATTGTTTTGCTCGTCAATGACCGCCTCAACAGTCCTGACCATCGTCTTTTCCCTCTACTATCTCGATGCACGGCCCAACGTCGCTGCACGCGCCGAATCCATACCTCGCATGAGTCCCCGTCCCTCAGAGCAATCGTAGCAAAGCCGATCTCACGAGTCAATGCATGACATGCCAGAAGCAGGTCATCGTATCCAGCGTGCGCCTCGCCTCAGACTTCCGAAGTCTGGCAGACTTCGGAAGTCTTCTCGCAGGCAGACCGTGCCTTGTCACCCCTGCCGATGCGCCTGTCCTGGCGCGGTGAATGATGCGCTCTGCCCGTCAGTCTGTAGTATCATAGGGACGGGCAGCCACGCGCGCCCCAATGCGTTGCCGAGAAGAATTGCGGGACTTCCCCGCCCAAACAGTTTAAGGAGATGTTTATGACCGGATACACGCTGCCTCAACTCACCCCGCCGCCCAAAGCTAGCCCCAACGAAGCGATCCTCGTCGCCAGCGGCGACCTGCGCCTGGCGGCCAACCAGCTTTGCTGGCCCGCGCAGGAGGCGATGGAGCAGGCGATCATCGCCGCCTTCGCCAAGGAAGGGATCACCGTCAAACGCGGCCATCCCTACGACCCCGACGAGAAGCACGGCTTCATCTCCAGCCAGCGCACGGGCATGGATGTCTTCAAGAGCATCGACCCCGACGCCCGCCTGATCGTGGCCGAGGCCGTGTGGCAGTACAGCCACCACGTACTGGCCGGGCTGCGCGCCCATCGCGGCCCAATTCTCACCGTCGCCAACTGGAGCGGGCAATGGCCGGGCCTGGTAGGGATGCTCAACCTGAACGGCTCGCTAACCAAGATGGGTGTCAGATACAGCACGATCTGGAGCGAGACCTTCGACGACGAGTTCTTCGTGCGCGGCATCCGTCAATGGATTCGCGAGGGGACGATCACCCACGACGCCAGTCACGTCCGCGCCCTCGACCCGGCCCGCCTGCCCGCCGCCGAACGGCAACTGGGCGAGGCGCTGGCCGCGCAGCTCCGGCACGAGAAGGCCATCCTCGGCGTCTTCGACGAGGGCTGTATGGGCATGTACAACGCCATCATTGACGACGAGCTGCTCAACCCCAGCGGCGTCTACAAGGAGCGGCTCAGCCAGTCGGCGCTGGTGGCAGGAATGCGCCAGGTCAGCGATGCCGAAGCGCAGCGCGTGCGCGACTGGCTCGACGCGCGCGGTGTGACCTTCGTCACCGGCCCGAACGAAGAAACCGACCTGACCGACCGCCAGATTCTGGAACAGTGCAAAATGTACATCGCCGCCGTGCGCATCGCCCATGACTTCGGCTGCGACGCCATCGGCATCCAGTACCAGCAGGGGCTGAAGGACATGGCCCCCGCCTCCGACCTGGTCGAGGGCCTGCTCAACAACGTTGAGCGCCCGCCGGTCTTCCACGCGCAGACGGGTGCGGAACTGTATCCCGGACAGGCGCTGCCCCACTTCAACGAGGTGGACGAGGGCGCGGCCCTCGACGCGCTGGTCACCAACCGCGTCTGGCGGGCAATGGGCTTCGACCCGGCCACGACGCTGCACGACATCCGCTGGGGCGAGCACTTCAGCGGCGACGGCGTGAACGATTACGTGTGGGTCTTCCTCATCTCCGGCGCGGCCCCGGCCTCGCATTTCATCGGCGGCTACGCGGGCGCGTCCAGCGAGCGCCAGCCGCCCATGTACTTCCGGCTGGGCGGCGGCTCGCTCAAGGGAGTCAGCAAGCCGGGCGAGATCGTCTGGAGCCGCGTCTATGTGCGGGGCGGCGCGCTGCACGCGGACATCGGGCGCGCGCACGTCGTCAAGCTGCCTGATGCCGAGACGCAGCGCCGCTGGCAACTGACCACACCGGCCTGGCCGATCATGCACGCCGTACTGCACGGCGTCTCGCGCGACCAACTGATGGGCCGCCACCAGGCTAACCACATCCAGGTCGTCTACGCGCCCTCGGCTGAGGAAGTGGACAAGGCCCTGGCGGCCAAAGCGGCCATGTTCCAGGCGATGGGCCTGCACGTCCACCTGTGTGGGGATGTGCCGGTCGGCTAGGCGCTGCCTTGCTGAGCCTCAAACAGATCGCGGGAGCGACTCAGTGATGGTCGCTCCCGCGTCCTATCTCCGCCCACGCAGCGCGCCTGCATAGAATGACTCCCAGCCATTTCTCTGCGTCGGGAACCTGGCAGCCTCAAAGCACTCGAACATCAACGGTCGAATATCCGAGCACCCATAATACGGACACCCGGTGATGCCCGTTATCGAGAAAAAACAGATCACGCCTGGTCCGACAGTTCGGCGTTGGGGTATCTCACCCCTGCCGAATTTGAGGCCCAGTGGCTTGCCCAGCAGGGCGCGGTCGCCGTACAATAAGTACTGTCATTTTTGTGTCCAACTTTTTGGGGTCAGTACAACCGCCTCTCGCGCCAGAAAGTGAGACAGGCCTGGTCACAACCACCGGACACTACCACCCCCTGGCAGACCCCTGTCGAGAGTCAGGTGGGGCGGCCCCTGCGATGGCGACTATGTCGCGCAGTTCCGCGGCCACCCCCGCCGGAATGGCTAAGGTCAACCGACCGCGTGCAGCCGGACGTGATCAGCGAGAAACGCCTTGATCGTGTCGGCGACATAGGCGACGAGCGCAGGCGTCAACTCGGCGTACATTGGCAGCGAGAGCAGTTCTCCGGCGCTGTGCTCGGTCACCGGAAAGTCGCCCACGCTGTAGCCCAGGTCGCGGTGGGCGGGCTGCAAGTGGACGGGCACTGGATAGTGGATGCCCGTGCCGATGTGCCGCTCTTTCAGGTAAGCCTGTAGCTCGTCGCGGGCGGTGGTGCGGATGACGTACAGGTGCCACACCGCCTCGGAGTAGTTGGCTTCCACCGGCAGGCGGATGCCGTTCCCGCCCAGCAACTGCTGGTATAGCCGGGCGTGGGCGCTCCGAGCGGCGTTCCACTCGTCCAGATGCTTGAGCTTGATGCGCAGCACGGCGGCTTGCAGCGTGTCGAGCCGCCGGTTGTAGCCCAGCAGGTCATGGTGATACTTCTCGCTCTGGCCGTAGTTGCGCAGCTTGCTCACCGCCTCGGCGATGGTGGCATCGTTGGTCACGACCATTCCCCCGTCACCGAACGCGCCCAGGTTCTTGGCCGGGTAGAAGCTGAAAGCGGCGGCGTGGCCCATCGAGCCAGCGCGCCGTCCTTTGTAGCGCGCGCCGTGCGCCTGGCAGGCGTCCTCGATGACGATCAGGTTGTGCTGGTGCGCCAGGGTCAGGATCGGCTCCATGTCGGCGGGCTGGCCGAAGAGATGTACCGGCATGATCGCCCGCGTGCGCGGCGTGATCGCCTCTTGAAGCTGGATAATGTCGAGCGTGTAGGTGTAGGGGTCTACGTCCACGAGCACCGGGCGCGCGCCCGTATAGCTGATAGCAAAGGTCGTGGCGACGAAGGTGTTGGCCGCCGTGATCACCTCGTCGCCGGGGCCGATGTCATAGGCGCGCAGGATCAGCTCCAGGGCCGAAGTCCCTGAATCCACGCCCACCGCGTGCGCCACGTCGCAGTACGCGGCAAACTCCTGCTCGAACAGCGCCACCTCCTCGCCGAGGATGTAGCTGTTCGACCGCATCACCCTGGCCAGCGCCTCGTCAATCTCCTGCGCGAGTGGCAGGCGCTGGGCGGTCAGATCAATGAACGGCACCCGTACTGGTTCGGCGCTCATAACTGCTCTCCATGACGACTCGGGACGGTTTGTCCTCGGCCTGCTCCCACTCAAGCTCGACCGGCGCGCCACGCTGCGCTATCGAGCGTCCTACTGCTTCCATCACTTGGACGACGTTCAGCCCTTCCTGGCCGTCGCTGAGCGGCGGGCAACCCTGGCGCACGCACTCGATGAAGTGCAGGCACTGCGCCTTGAGCGGCTCGCCAAAGTCAATCTTGGGGCTGATGATGTCGCCGTCGCGGATGGAGAAGTGATACTCACCGTAGCTGGTCGGCTCCGACTCGACCGGCGACGCGGCGATGCCCTTCTCGTAGATGCGCACCCGCTCCAGCGGGTCGAGGTCATCGAAGACGATGCGCTTGTCGCTGCCGACGACGACCACCTCGCGCACTTTGAGCGGGTCCGCCCAGCTTACGTGCACATGCCCCAGCACATTGTTGGGATAGCCCAGCACGATGAAGCCGACATCCTCGCGGCAGTTGTGCAACACCTGCGTGCCCACCGCGCTCACCCAGTCGGGCCGCGCGCTAAGCAGGTAGTTTCTGCTTCGACAGCAGACACCACCGTCTGCGCCTGCATCGTCTCTCATGCCCCCCCTCGCCAGCCCGGTGTCCTGGGGCCGGTATTGCACCCGCCAGACACGGAGGGACGAGATCACAATAGGTGCTGCTGCACGTCCAAAGCGCAGCGCATCCTTAAGCCTTATGCACTTTTCGGGTGAGGACGAATAGACCTGCGATTGTCAGACTGGATGGCCCGCCATGGAGCACAACTTGGAGGGGAGCAGTTAACCAGCGGCGCGCTGTGACATGGCACAGGACTTCGATGTGGAGTGCGATGCGGCTAACTGCGGGAAGAGGCGGCGCAGCACCCGCTTACTGGCCGTCATGGTTCCCGTGGTACGTCGTGTGAG
>DYGW01000215.1 GCA_020724485.1 Thermoflexus sp.
CCTCGTACTCGCCGCCAAAAGCCGGATATTCGTTCTTGATGGTATGCAGGCAGTGCGGACAGGTGGTCACGATGCGCGGCGGCTTGACCTCGTTCAGCATTTCCACGTTGGCGCTGGCTAACTCGAAGAACAGGTACTCGTTGCCGGCGCGGCGGGCGGTGTCGCCGGTGCAGCGTTCGCGCTCGCCCAGCACGGCGAACCTGACCCCCGCCGCCCGCAGGATGTGCACCAGCGCCCGTGCGATCTTCTGCGCGCGCGGCTCGAAGCTGCCCGCGCAGCCCACCCAGTAGAGCACCTCAAAGCCGGGCGCGTCCTCCACAGTGGGCACGTCCAACCCCTCCGCCCAGGCCAGGCAGCCCCCGCCCATCTGCCAGGGATTGCCCGCGTTCTCCATGCCTTTGAACGCGCCCTGTAGCTCGGCGGGGAAGTCCGCCTGCGTCAGCACCAGGTCGCGGCGGATGTCGAGGATGTCGAGCATCGGCTCGTTGCCCACCGGGCAGATGTCAATGCACGCGCCGCAGGCTGTGCAGGCCCACACTGCCGAGGGCGTGATGGCGAAGTCCAGCAGCGGGCGTGGCGACTCGCCGCCCGCCGCCAGCAGGGCCATGTGCTGGCGAATCTCGTAACGCTTGTTGATCTCCAGCGCCGAAGGCGAGAGCTGCTTGCCGGTGACGTAGGCCGGGCAGACATCCTGGCAGCGGTTGCACATGATGCAGGCGAAGGCGTCGAAAAGCTGCGTCTTGCTCAGGTGCTCCAGCCGCGCCACGCCGAACTGCTCGCGCTCGTCGTCGGCGAAGTCGAGCGGCTCCAGCGCGCCCAGGGAGGCGCGTTCGGGCCGCGAGAAGTAGTTGAGCGGTCCCATGAACAGGTGCATATGCTTGCTGTAGGGAAAGTAGGGGATGAAGGCCAGGATCGTGCCCAGGGCCAGCCACCACAGGGCGTGTTCGCCGACCTCCAGCGCGTCGTGGCCCAGGCCGCCCCACACGCCGGCGATCAGGCTGGCGAACGGCTGCCAGCTATCACTGCCGCCGTGCAGTGCCACCCAGAACGACTCGCCCAGGAAGCGCGCTCCGACGTGCGTCAGGATGAACAGCCCGACGATCAGCGAATCCAGGCGCAGCCCGGCCCGGACGCGCTCATGCAGCAGGACTCCGTCGTGAAAGCGCAGGGCGGGGGCGTCTGCGGCGAAGCGGCGCAGCAGGAAGTAGACCATGCCGGCCAGCACCAGCACGCTGAGCACATCGGCCAGCAGGCGGTAAATGTCGCCGACCAGGCCCGATCCTAGAAACTGGACGGCGAAATAGCCTTCGATCACGTCGCCCAGGTTGACCAGCACATAGAAGATGAAGCCCCAGGCGATGAAGCTGTGCAGCAGGCTGGTGATGGGCCGGTCGCGCAGCACGGTGCGCTGGGTGAGGCCCACGTCCAGCGCGCGCCAGATGCGCCGGGGCAGATCGCCGAGGGGGAGCGTCCCCTCGCCGCGCCGGATCACCCCGAACGCGCGGCGGAAGGATTGCTGCGCCAGCCAGAGCGATAGCGCAGCCGCCAGCACAAACAGTATCTTTTCGACGGGGGTAAGCATAGGAGAAGTCCTTCTAAGCGAGCAGCAGCACAAATGGTGGCCCGCTCTCAGGCTTCCGAAGTCTGCGCAGATTTCGGAAGCCTGGCCGCAGGGCGAGTTTTGTGTGGATCAAGTTAGGTCAAGAAGCCGCTAGGCCGGGCCTTTCCCTGGCCCGGTTGGCTGGCCCGCCATTTGCTGGCGGATGCGCCCGGAGATGTACGTTTGCAGCCAGACGAGAAGCTGTGCGTTGACCGGTTGGGTGATGGCCTGGGCCATCAGGTGCAGATGTTCGGCCAGCGACAGGCACGCGCAAAGCTGATCCTCCAGCCTCTTTTCTTGCAGCACCTTCTCCACATACTGGCCCAGGAGCGGCTCCGGGAAAGCTGAGATCGTCTCGTGGATCGCGTCGAACTCCTTGTGAACCAGGTTGTGGCTGACTTGCAGCAAGACCGACACCATAGTAGATGCGTTGACGAGCATGGTCAGGGACAGCGGCTGTTCCAGCAGCAGGGTGATGTCCGTCAGCAGGTCGAGCAGACTCTCAACATCAACTCCCTCCTGCTCCAGGAAGCGCATCGGCAGCAGCCCATCGTCCGGGGTTAGCTCCCAGATTTCGTCAGTGGGCAGCACGTAGATGTTGACCCGCTCGACAAACTCACTCGCCCAGTCCATCAATTTCTGGTAATCAAAGAAGTCCGGGGCGCGCTCCTCGCCGTCGAAGTCGCCATCGTAGTCCTCGTAGTCGCTGTCCTCTTCGCCGAACCAATCATAGCCCAGGTCGCCCACGTCGTAGCCGCGACGCTGCTCGGCCAGGACTACTTTAGGCACGCTGGCAGGCATACGAATGTGTGCGCGCGCGATCTGATCCATGAGGATGCGCACGGGGGAGCCGTCTCCAAAGACGGTGAACTCGTACACCGACTCCGGGTTGAGCCACGCCCACCAATCCAACTCTTTGGCATGAGGGACGTTGGGCAGAGGGCCGTAGAGATATTGGCCCAGGCGATGGATCGCTCTGAGCTGCCAGAACCAGAGGGATTGCTTGACCACCTCGGCCCACGACTGCTCGGAGGGCACGATGTCGTCGAGCGAGATGATGCCGTGTTGGGGCGAGAGCACCAGGATATGGGCGAAGTGCTGGTCTTGGGCGTCTATGCATGCCTGCTGGAAGGCGTCGCCGCCGTAGAAGTCGCGCGGCAGTTGGGGTTGTGTGGCGTGGATATCGCTGGCGACGATCAGCGCGACTTTCTCTTTGACCACACGCATTCGCCGCTCAAAGAGCACTCTGGCGGCGGGGTCCAGCGTCAGGCAGTAGATATGCCAGCGATTCCGGCCTTTGCTGCGCACGACGACCCCATCCGCCTGGCGAAAGCTGGCGACGTAGAGCGCGGGGTTGGCGCTGTTCCACACCAGGTCAAGCGCCAAATCGGGCGCATGTCCGATACGGGCCGTCATTCCGCCTTCGTAAAGAATCTGTCCTTCAGCGTCGAAGGCCAACCCCCGAAACCCCAGGTTATACAGCACCACCGCCAGCCAGACCCGTTGGGTGATTTGCTGATTGCTCTCGTGGGTGCGCGTTTTTTCCCACAGCCAGCGCACCTGCTGGCGCTCGTTGTCTGGCAGGGAGGGCTGCTGCTTGAGCCGGGCGCGGGCCTGCTGCTGGATGGCGGCGATCAACGCGGGGCGGTCGTCCAGCGCAATCGCGGGGTTGATATGCTCAACGCGCAGCCAGCCACATTTGAGCAGGAAACTGGCGCGCTCGTCGGGATAGTTGCGCACCGGCTCCTGCGTGCCGAAGACATGCGTCAGTTCGTCGGTTGTCACCGTGACGGGGTGGCGCTGGCACGCGAAGGAGTGCTCGCTGAACAGGGTGTCGGGAATGGTAACGTCTGCTTCCGCCATCAAGTAGGTTCCGTCCTTGCCAGGTGCCTGCTGTCCGTCCCCACTGCGCCCCCAGTGTACACCGATTCCTCACTCAGGAACAGATGAGGCTGGCGGTCTTCCCCCTGCCGTTTGGAGGCGGGCCGCGACTCTTGTTATGCTTGGCATATTGCGAACCTGGTGCCCGCACAGCCTTTTGGGAGAAAGCTATGGCAGCCGAAGTCAACGAGAAGCGTACCGGAGCCGAAGAAGTTTTGTGGGACTTGAGCGATCTCTATGCCGAGGTGGACGACCCGCAGATTGAGCAGGACATTGCGCGGGCCGACGCGCTCGCCGACGATTTCGCCGCCACCTACCGGGGCAAGGTCGCCTCGCTCGAGGCTGAGGGGCTGCGCGCGGCGGTGAGCGAGTACGAAGCCATTGTCGAGACGGCTAATAAGCTCGGCGCGTTCGCCTATTTGATCTGGACAACGGACGCGGCCAACGCCCGCTATGGCGCGCTGCTGCAACGCCTGACGGAATGGGAAGCCCAGCTTCAGCAGAAGCTCGTCTTCTTCGAGCTAGAGTGGGTCAACGCGCCGGACGAGTTCGTCCAGACCATGCTGGCGCACCCTGTGCTGGCCCACTACCAGCATTGGCTGGAGACGACCCGCCGCTACCAACCGCACCGCCTCAGCGAACCAGAGGAGAAAATCCTGGCGGAGAAGTCTGTCACCGGGCGCAGCGCGTGGGGCCGCTTCTTCTCTGAGCTGATGGGCAACACGCGCTATCCCTTCGACGGCGAAGAACTGACTCAGGCAGCGATCCTGGCCAAGCTGCACGAGCCAGACCGCGCTGTTCGCCAGCGCGCGGCCCTGGCTTTCACTGAGGTGCTGCGCGGGCAACTGCCCACACTGACCTTCATCTTCAACACGCTGGCCGCCGACAAAGCCTCCGACGACCGGCTGCGCCATTACCCCAACTGGATTTCGTCGCGCAACCTGGAAAATGAGGTGAGCGACGACGTGGTTGACGCGCTGATCGAAGCGGTGACCGCGCGCTATGACATCGTCGCCCGCTATTACCGGCTGAAGCGGACGCTGCTGGGCGTGGACACGCTCTACGACTACGACCGCTACGCGCCGCTGCCTGCTGCCGGAAGCCATTACCAGTGGGCGCAGGCCCGCGAGATGGTGCTGCGCGCTTATGGTCAGTTCCACCCGCAGATGGCTGAGGTCGCCAGGCAGTTCTTCACCAGGTCGTGGATTGACGCGCCGCCTTATCCCGGCAAGCGCAGCGGGGCTTACAGCGCCTCGGTCGTGCCGTCCGTGCACCCCTATATCTTCATGAACTATACCGGCAACGCCCGCGACGTGATGACCCTGGCCCACGAACTGGGGCACGGCATCCACCAGTATTTGTCGCGTGAGCAGGGGATGCTCCAACAGCACACGCCGCTGACTACTGCCGAGATGGCCTCGACCTTTGGCGAGATGCTCGTCTTCAGCGACTTCATGGCCCACGAGACGGACCCTGCCGTGCGGCTGGCGATGCTCGCCCAGAAGATCGAGGACTCCTTCGCCACCATCTTCCGCCAGATTGCGATGAACCGCTTCGAGCACGGGATGCACACGGCCCGCCGCGAGGAAGGTGAGCTAACCAGCGAGCGCCTGGGCGCGATCTGGATGGAGACGCAGCGGGCCATGTTCGGCGATAGCGTCAAGCTGACCGACAACTACGCGCTGTGGTGGAGCTATATCCCGCATTTCTTGCAGGTGCCGGGCTATGTCTACGCCTATGCGTTCGGCGAATTGCTGGTGCTGGCCCTGTTCGCCCGCTACCGCCGGGAAGGGGATTCGTTCGCACCGCGCTACCTGGACGTGTTGCGCGCCGGTGGCTCGGATTGGCCGGAAAAGACCCTGGCTTCGCTCGGCGTGGACTTGAGCGATCCGCATTTCTGGCAGGAGGGGTTGCGCGAGATCGAAAACCTGGTGGCTCAGGCGGAGGCGCTGGTCGCGCAAAGGCAAGGATAATAGGAGAAGGAGGTCTCATGGCTGCTCAAGGCAAAGTCACGCACTATACGGCGGTGCCGGCGCAGGAATTCGGCAGCGAAGCACCCGGCACGCGCATTCGCTGGCTGATTGACGACGATCACGACGGCGCGCCAGTTTACGCGCTGCGCATGATCGAGATCGCGCCCGGCGGCCACACGCCGCGCCACAGCCACCCCTACGAGCACGAGAACTTTGTCGTCGAGGGGACGGGGCGGGTGTGGCTCAACGGGGCCTGGCACGCCTTGGGGCCGGGCGACGTGGTCTTCGTGCCGGGCGGCATGGAGCACACCTACGAGAACACGGGCGCGGGGCCATTCAAGTTTCTGTGCGGGATTCCGGCCAAGCGGTTGATGCCAAAGGGGTGAGCAGTTAGGCGCGCGCGAACCTTCGTATAGTCAACAGCCAAAAAACATCGCATAGACAGAGATCAGACTTCCGAAGTCTTTGAAGACTTCGGAAGTCTAGTATCTA
>DYGW01000216.1 GCA_020724485.1 Thermoflexus sp.
CCGGTCACATCGTCATCCCCGACCAGTTGGTAGACTGGACGCGCGACAACCGGGGCCGGACGTTCTTCGGCGATGGGCTGGTTGCGCATATCTCGGCGGCGGACCCGTTCTGCCCGCACCTGAGCGCGGTGCTGGCCGACGCAGTTGGGGCGTGCGGGGGTGCCGTGCACCGGGGCGGGACGTTCCTCACCTGCGAGGGGCCGCGTTTCGCCACCCGCGCCGAGAGCGCGCTCTATCGCAGTTGGGGCTTCGATCTAATCGGCATGACGACGTCGCCGGAGGCGTTCCTGGCCCGCGAAGCGGAGATGTGCTACGCGGTGATGGCCCACGTGACCGATTATGACGTGTGGCACGAATCTGAGGAGGACGTGTCGGTCGAGCTGGTGCTGCAAACGTTGAGCGCCAACGTCCGTCTGGCGCAACGGGCGCTGCTGGCTGCGGTCGAGCGGCTGGCGGGGGCCGCGCGCGACTGTGCCTGCGATCACGCCCTGGCCAACGCCCTGATCACGGCGCGCGAGGCCGTCCCGCAGGAGACGCTGGCGCGGCTGCGGCCCATTGTCGGCAAGTACTTCGCGTGACGCGGTCGGTGATGAGTTGTCAGTCGTCGGTGATCCGTGATCAGTTTTCAGTCATCAGTGAGCGGGTGGGGCGTATCGCAATACACCCCTACGCCCCGCTGGTTTGCCGGGCACTGATCGCTTCACCGCCAACCACTCACCGACCACTGATCCCTGATCACTGACCACCAATAACCAACCACCAATCACCTACCGCCAATGACACCCTTGACCTCCCATCGCGCGGATGACCTAGAAGACTACGCACCCGGCGCGCGGCGCGAGCGGCTGCTGCTCGTGCTGGGCGGCGCGTTCATCCTGGTCAACCACGTGGCGCTGCTGCTCGCCCGCGACCGCCCAGTGTCCCACCTGTGGCCGGTGGCGGTGTGGGCGCTGTGCGCGGCGGCGGGACACGCCCTGCTCAACCGGCGGCTGCCAGCGCGCGACCCGCTGCTCTTTCCGCTGGCGATGTTGCTGACAGGGTGGGGGCTGAACCTGATCGCGCGGCTCGTGCCGTCGTACACGCTGCGCCAGACCTCATGGCTGGTGGTAGGCGTGGCGGCGCTGCTGGCGCTAACGGCCCTGCCGCGCGACCTGCGCTGGCTGCGCCGCTACCGCTACACGTGGCTGATCGGCGGGTTGGCGCTGCTCTTCCTGACCATTCTCATCGGGCAGAATCCGGCGGACAGCGGGCCGCGCCTGTGGCTGTGGCTGGGCTTCGGGCGCGTGTACTACCAGCCGTCGGAACTGCTCAAGATTCTGCTGGTGGCATTCCTGGCCAGCTACTTCGCCGAGCACGGGCGCTACATGCGCCAGGACACGGTCCGCCTGGGACCCTGGCAGGTGCCGTCGCCGGCCTTCCTGGGGCCGGTGCTGCTAATGTGGGGGGTGTGCGTGATCGTGCTGATCTGGCAGCGCGACCTGGGCACGGCGACGCTGTTCTTCGCCGTCTTCATGGCGATGCTGTACTTGGCCAGCGGGCAGGCGCTGCTGTTGGTCGGCGGGGCGGCGCTGCTGGTCATAGCCAGCGCGGTAGCCTACCGCCTGTTCGACGTGGTCGCGCTGCGGGTCAACATTTGGTGGAATCCCTGGCCGACCGCTAACGCGGGCGGCTACCAGATCGTGCAGAGCCTGATCGCGGTGGCGTCGGGCGGGGTGCTCGGCCAGGGTATCGGCCAGGGGCAGCCGGGGATCATCCCGGTCGTCCATTCCGATTTCGCCTTCGCTGCCATCGCGGAGGAATGGGGGCTGGTGGGGGCACTGGGCATCATCGGAGCGCTGGCAGTGCTGGTCGTGCGCGGGATGCGCGTCGCTGCTCAGGCGCGCCAGCCCTTCCACATGCTCCTGGCCGCCGGGCTGAGCGCGCTGCTGGCCGTGCAGGGCCTGCTGATCATGGGCGGCGTGCTCAGGCTGTTCCCCCTGACCGGCGTGACGCTGCCGTTCGTTAGCTATGGCGGTAGTTCGCTGCTGACCAGCTTCACTGTGGTTGGGCTGCTGCTGGTGCTCAGCGAGCGGGGAGGGCGCGTGCTGTGAACGATTCCCCGATCCACACCAGAGACCTGGCCCGCATGACATTGGCGGTGTTGATCGCGTTCGCGGTCATTGCCATCGGCGCGGCCTATTGGGGGGTGCTACGTGCCGAGGGCCTGCGCGCGCGCGGCGACAACGCCCGCAACGTGATCGCCGAGCAGGGCATTGCGCGTGGGACCATCTTCGACCGGGCGGGCGAGCCGTTGGCGCTCAGCGAGCAGAGTGCTGGCGGAATCATGGTGCGGCGCTACCCGCACCCGGCGGCGGCGAGCGCGGTCGGCTACTACAGCCTGACCTACGGCACCGCCGGGATCGAAGCGGCTTATGACGCCGCCCTGCGCGGCGACGAGGGGCGTGGGGAGCTAGACACGCTGCTCGACGAGCTGCTACACCGATCGCCAGGCGGCAGCGACGTGCGCGCCACGCTCGATCTGGGTGTGCAGGAAGCAGTGGTCGCCGCGCTGGAAGGGCGCGCGGGCGCGGCGGTGGTGCTGGACGCGGCGACGGGCGGCGTGCTGGCCCTGGCTAGCCTGCCCGGTTATGACCCGAATACCCTGGACGCGCAGTGGGACGCGCTGGCCGCTGACCACGTGACATCGCCGCTGCTCAACCGGGCGACGGCGGGCCTGTACCAGCCGGGCGGGGGCTTTCAGACCGTTGTCCTGGCGGCGCTGCTCGGCGCGCAGACCGATCTGAGCGATGGCGGCGAGCGCGTGCTGTCGGGGGCAGTGGACGGCGCCCGCGCACCGGTCGCTGTCGGCGACCTGACGTTAGGCTGCGCGGGCGATCCACCTGGCGATGTCCTCACGCTGGCGGATGCCTATGCCTTCGGGTGCCCAGCGCCGTTCGCGACGGCGTTCGACGCGGGCCTGACGGCGGATTTCCTGTGGGAGCGGCTGCGTGTGCTGGGGCTGACCGACGCGCCCGCCCTGGCCGGCTTCCAGACGGCTGTGGCGCGTATCACCCAGCCGGGCAGTGCCGCGTCCGAGGCATGGTCGGCACTGCTGGCCGGGCAGGGCGCGCTGACCGTCACGCCGCTGCAGATGGCGCAGATGGCAGCCGCCATCGCCAACGGGGGCAGCGCCTCGCCGCCCCGCCTGGTGGACGCCGTGCGCGGCCCAGGGGCGAGCGACTGGCAGGCGGTCGCGGGGACGAGGCAGCCGGTCGCCATGCTGCGCGCGGAGGTGGCGCGGGCGCTGGAGCGGGCGATGGGCTACGCGGCAGGGACCAATCCTGTCACACAGGAGGCCCAGGGCGACGGCTACACCCTTTTCGGGCACAGCGCGCTGGCTTACGCCGGGCCGGACGAGACACCCTATGCCTGGTTCGTCGGTTTTGCGCGCAGCAGCGAGGGCGGCAACGCGCGGACAGCGGTGACTGTTGTCGTTGTCGAGGGCGAGCGCGATCCGGCAGTGGCGGCGCGCATCGCCGGAGCCGCCTTCGCGGCGGCCTATGCCCGCTGAGCGCTGGGCGAGGGATACCTCATGCCTCTGGAAGACCTGAAGCGCCTGGCAGAGACACTCCCGGAGCGGCGGGGATGGGATTTTTCCGCCGTGCGCGACGATGGTGATCCCGTGCCCTGGTCGTACCGCGAGGTGGCGCGCCGCTACCTGTCGCCGCTGCACCGCGTGCTGGACATTGGCACGGGCGGCGGCGAGCAGTTCCTGGCACTGGCCGAGCACTACGGCAGCGGCATGGGCATTGACGCCGACCCGGAGATGGTCGCTGTCGCCGAGGAGAACACGCCGCAGGCGGTCGCCTGCCGCGTCAAGTTCCTGGCGATGGACGCGGCGGCGCTCGAATTCCCCGCCGGCTCGTTCGACGTGGTGCTGAACCGCCACGCCCCCGCCTATCCCGCCGAGATCGCGCGCGTGCTGCGGCCCGGCGGCGTCTTCATCACCCAGCAAATCGGCGCGCGCAACCATCACAACATCACGGCACTATTCGGCTGCGGGCCGGACGGCCAGTACGAGAGCGAAGCGGGGCAGACGGTCGCGGCCTGGGCGGAGGCGTTCACCGCGCAGGGGTGGGCGGCCCGCGCCCGCGCCGAATACGACGTGCCGTATTTCTACAAAGACGCGGCGTCGCTGCTGTTCTGGCTGCGGGCGCTGCCCATGCCCGAAGACTTCGCCCTGGAACGCCACTGGCGGCAGGTGGAGCATATCCTCACGGCGTTCCAGACCCCGCGCGGCATCGCCACCAACGTGCACCGCGAGCTGTTGATCGTCCAGAAGCCGGGCTGACTTCTCAAGCGTTCAGCGCCGCCTGAATGTCGCGCAGGTGCATCTGCTCGTGTCTCCAGCGTGCGCGTGCAGAGCCGAGTCCGTCGCTAGCGCCTAGGGCTGACCAGTTGGGCGGCCATGTCGCGCAGCGCGCGCACGCGGCGGGCGCTGTCCGGCTGATTGTGTTCGTCCAGATCGGCCTGGATCGCATCCATGATCTCCGCCAATTCCGGGCCGAAGGTGGGCGCGCGCTCGGCCAGCAATTGGCGGGCTTCCTCGTCGCTCCCGGCGGTGATCAGGTCGTTGATCAGGCGAATCTGGGGTGGCGCGCTGTCGCGCATAGCCGCCATCACGCGGTCGAACACGAGCCGGAACCGCTCGGCGGAGCGGGTGTCGCCTGCCTGCTGGGCGGCCTGGATGTTGGCCTGCAGCACGGCCAGGAAGGTGTCGTCGAGCTGGTCGAGGCGCGAGCGGACGGCAGCGTCTACGTCTTCGCTGCTGGCGATGACGCGCAGCATCTCGACGGCGCGTTGCAGCACGGCCTGCGTTTGCTCGTCAATGGCAGCGGTTAGCTCGGCCAGACGCGCGCGCAGATGTTCGAGCCGCTCGCGCTCCGCGCCGCTGGCTCGCTCGATACGGCGGGTTAGCTCCTGGAAGAAGGCGTAGTCCAACGCGGGGCGCATCAGCCCGGCGACAGCTTGCAGGCGGTCGTCGTCGCCGGCGTACTCGATCACCAGCGCCATGAAGTCGTCGCGGGTCATCTTCTCGCCCATCGCTTGCAGCCGCTCGGCGACTTCCTGCACAGTCTGCTGCTGAGCCTGGGCTGCCGCCAGCATTTCCTGCCCGACCGTGGTGTGCTCGATGAGGTACTCGTACAGGTACAGCAAGCCGTCGGACATGTTGTTCTTGCCGGTGGCGGAAGCGTTCTCGGCAGTGGCGAGCAGCAGCTCGAAGAATTCGCTGTCAATGTGCTTGTTCTGCTCCTGGGCCAACCGCTCCCACTGTTCGGGGCCTACCTGCAAGAACATCTCGATGACGCGCAGCTTCTCACGCTGAGCCTCGCGCATCTCGTGAGTGATGCCGTCCGCTTCCAGGATCATGTCAATCAGGCCGGGGATGGTGAGCGCCTGCCTGGGCTGCAAGAGGTAAGCGCGGCGCTGCTCCTGCGGAATGCCGTTCGTCAGGCGGCGGGTCAGGTCGCCGATGAGGGTCTCGCGCTCGATGGGGGAGATGTTCAGTTCCATCGGCACGTGGATGAGCAGCAGTTCTTTGGCCGGGTCATGGTAAAGCAGGGGCGCACTGACGCCGACCATATGCCCGCAATTGGGGCAGGGGATCATGTTGAGGCGTCCGGAGAGGAAGCGCGCTTTAACCTGCGGGTCACGGCCTACGTCGAGAATCTGCTCGATGATCGCCGGGAACCTGTGGCCGCAGTGCGGGCAGTTCAGGGTGGTACGGATGACTTGGTTCATGATGGAGTCTCCTGCGAACCATGCGGCCGGCTGAAACCGGCGGCCAAACGGGGAGAGTATACCGCGCTCGCGAACGGTGCGGTAGGGCCGTGAAGGCGGGGGGTCCACGAACAAGTCGTGAACGTGTTTGTCCCCCCCCATCCCC
>DYGW01000217.1 GCA_020724485.1 Thermoflexus sp.
TCTTCCGTAACCTATCATTAACCGTCAACGCAATCTTATTTGTCCATCCCTCCACACGTGGAGAGGGGGCGGCGAGGCCCGCGTTAGCGGGCCAAGCGGGGGTGAGGTCCCGTAGGGGCGTATGGCCATACGCCCTACGGGCTGCAGGAAAGCAGCGCCACTACGTACTTTGCGGAGGTATCCGCGTTGATTTGTTAATCTGCCTCAATTCGCCCCGACGAAAACGGCTCGTCCCTCATGCGGTCTCCGGCTCGCCCGGCGGCCCGTCCTGGCCCGCCCAGGGCACTTCTTTGACGAACAGGCGCGGTACGTGGTAGAGCCGCTCGGCGGTCTCGGCCAGCTCCGCGCGGAACTTGGGATGGGCGATCTCGACCAGCGACTTGGCCCGCTCGCGGACGGTGCGCCCGTACAGGTCGGCCACGCCGTACTCGGTCGCCACGTAGTGCACGTCGTTGCGCGTGGTGACGACGCCCGCGCCCGGCTCCAGCATAGGCACAATGCGGCTGATCGTCTCGTTCTTGGCCGCGCTGAGCATGGCGATGATCGGCATCCCACCATTGCTACGCGCCGCTCCGCGTACGAAATCCACCTGGCCGCCTACGCCGGAGTACAGGTACGTGCCCATGCTATCGGCGCACACCTGCCCGGTGAGGTCCACCTGCAGGGCGGAGTTGATGGATACCATGCGGTCGTTCTTGGCGATGACGAACGGATCGTTGATGTACTCGGTCGGGTGTAGCTCGACGATGGGGTTGTCGTCCACGAACTCGTAGAGGCGCTGCGTGCCCATCAGGAAGCCGGCGATGATCTTGCCGGGGTGCAACGTCTTGCGCTCGTTGGTGATCACGCCCGCCTCGACCAGGTCTACCACCCCGTCCGAGAACAACTCGGTGTGGATCCCCAGGTGCTTGTGATTGTAGAGCTTGCGTAGCACCGCGTCGGGGATGCCGCCGATGCCCATCTGCAACGTCGCGCCGTCGGGGATGATCGCCGCCAGGTGATTGGCGATGGCTTCCTGCTCCGGCGAGGAGATGGCCATCTGCACTTCGGGCAGCAGGTAGTCCACCTCGACCACGTAATCAATCTTGCCGACGTGGATGAAGCTGTCGCCCAGGGTGCGCGGCATGTGCGGGTTGACTTCGGCGATGACGATCTTGGCGCTCTCGGCGGCGGTCTTGGTCACGCCGACCTCGGTGCCATACGAGCAGTAGCCGTAGCGGTCGGGCGGCGACACCTGGATCAGGGCCACGTCAATGGGCAGCCGCCCGGTCTTGAACAGCTTGGGAATCTCCGACAAGAAGACGGGCGTGAAGTCCGCGCGCCCGGCGTTCACCGCTTCGCGGATGCTGGGGCTGATGAACAGCGAGTTGACGCGCAGATGCGGGGCAAGCTCCGGCTTGACATAGTCGGCCTTGCCGATGACCAGCACCTGGATCAGGGTCAGGTCGCTCAGTTCGAGCGCGCGCTGGTTCAGCGCTTCCATCAACCGCTGCGGCACCGAGGCGTTGCCGGTGACGAAGATGCGGTAGCTGGAGCGCAAGACGCCGAGCGCTTCTTCGGCGCTCACTTTCTTCGGTTCGTACTGGCTCAGCCAATCCATAGGCGAGGGCCTCCGCTAAGGTGCCGGGGCGGGCACGGCCTTCGGCTGCACGTCTTTGATCGCTTCGCTCAGGCGGCGGATGCCCTCGATAATCGCGTCCTCCGGCATACACGAGAAGTTAAGGCGCGCGGTCGGCGGAGGGTTGGGCGTGGTGAAGAAGGCGTCGCCGGGCACGAAGGCCACGTCGCGGCGCACGGCTTCCTCGAACAGCGTCCGCACGTCCGTGCCGGGCGGCAGATGCATCCACAGGAACAGACCGCCCTCCGGCTGTGTCCAGCGCACTTCGGGCGGCATGTAGCGGTCGAGGGCGGCCAGCATTGTGTCGCGGCGCTGGCGGTAGACCTGGCGCAGCTTGCGCACGTGCTCGTCAATGAAGCCGTCTTTGGCGACTTCGTAGATGACCATCTGGGTGAAGGTGCTGGTGTGCAGGTCGGCGCCCTGCTTAAGCTGCACCAGCTTGTGAATGACCGGCGGCGAGGCGACGATCCACGCCGTGCGCAGGCCGGGGGCCAGTGTCTTGGAGAAGGTCGAGGCGTAGATGACGTTGCCGGTGTAGCATGTGCCGTTGTTGCCGGACTGCTCAGCGTCCACCACGACCAGCGGCTTGAGGTGCTCCCCCTCAAAGCGAAGCTGCCCATAAGGATCGTCTTCGACGATAGGCACGCCTCGCTGGTGGGCCAACGCGATCAATTGCTCGCGCCGCTCGGCGCTGAGCGTCACACCGGCGGGATTCTGGAAGTTGGGCAGGATGTACATGAACTTCGGCCCGTGCCGCAGCGCCGCTGGAAGCTGGTCTACGCAGATGCCGTGATCGTCGGTGGGCACGCCCACGTACTCGGCCTGGTAGGTGGCAAAGGCTTGCAGCGCCCCCAGATAGGTGGGCTGCTCGACGAGCACATGATCGCCGGGGTTGATCAGCAGCGCGCCGATCAACGACAGCGCCTGCTGCGAACCAGATGTTATCAGGACGTTTTCTACCTTGACGCAGATGTTGTAGCGCGACAGCCGCTCGGCGATCATCTCGCGCAGGGGCAGGTAACCTTCGGTGGGGCTGTATTGCAGGGCGTAGTGGGCCTGGGTTGCCAGCACGCGCTGGCAGGCTTCTTGAAAGCGGTCAACCGGGAAGTACTCGGCGGCAGGAAGCCCCCCCGCGAACGAGATGACTTCCGGGCGCTGCGTCAGCTTGAGCAGCTCGCGGATGAGCGAGCTGGTCATGCGCTGGGTGCGCAGCGCAAAACGCGACTCCCACAGAGTTTCCATGTAATTTTGTCCTTACTCTCCTTTAAGCTATTAAGCTGCCAAGGGGGGCCAACCGTGCGCGCGCCCCCCTCACCCTCACTATAGGCCGGTGTGGAGCGGGTGCCAAGTGGCGTCTGCCATGCTCGCGAACGCGATGTGTCACTTGGCAGCGCCACCGCCAGTGACGCGCAGGGGGCGTCCGCCGCCCCCTATTTGGTAGTCAGTGATCGGTTGTCGGTAGGGGCGTTGGTCTGCTGCGCCCAGGGCGGGTGAGAGACCCGCGCCGCCTACTCTATCTTCTCCACATCCCACACGCCGGTGCGCAGGAAATGGTCAATCGAGCGCGCCGCTTTGCGCCCGTGCCCCATCGCCAGGATGACCGTCGCCGCGCCAACGGCGATGTCGCCGCCGGCGAACACGCTGCGCTTGGAGGTGCGCATCGTCTCCAGGTTGGTCTTGACCGTGCCATGCCGTGCGTCCACTTCCAGCCCTGCGGTCGTCTTGGGCACCAGCGGGTTGGGGCCGTTGCCGATGGCGACGACGACCGTATCCACGTCAATGGTGAACTGCGAGCCTTCGACCGGCACCGGGCGGCGGCGACCGGAAGCGTCCGGCTCGCCCAACTCCATGCGGATGCACTCCACCTGGCAGACGCGCCCGCTCTCGTCGCCGATGTAGCGCACCGGGTTGTGCAGCAGCTTGAAGATGATGCCCTCTTCCTTCGCGTGGTGAATCTCCTCGATGCGGGCGGGCATCTCGGCCTCGGAGCGGCGGTAGATCAGATACACTTCCTTTGCACCGAGGCGGGCCGCCGTGCGAGCCACGTCCATGGCCACGTTGCCGCCGCCGATCACGGCCACCCGCTCGCTGACGGCGATGGGCGTGTCGCAGCAGGGGAACTCGTAGGCGCGCATCAGGTTGCAGCGTGTCAGGTACTCGTTGGCCGAGTAGACGCCGTTCAGGTTCTCGCCGGGCAGGTTCATGAACCAGGGCAGCCCGGCCCCCGTGCCCAGAAAGACCGCGTCGTGCCGCTCCAAGAGTTCGTCCACTGTCTCGATCTGGCCGATGACGTAGTTGTACTCGATCTGCACGCCCATGCGCTGGACGACTTCCACCTCGGCGTTGACGATGGACTTGGGCAGGCGGAACTCCGGGATGCCATACATCAGCACGCCGCCGGGCGCGTGCAGCGCCTCGTAGATGGTTACGTTGTGACCCAGACGGCGCAGGTCAATGGCGGCGGTCAGCCCGGCGGGGCCGCTGCCCACCACGCCGACGCTCTTGCCGGTGGGCGCGCCGATGGGCGGCGGCTCGACCAGCCCATGCTCGCGCTCCCAGTCGGCGACGAAGCGCTCCAGGCGGCCAATAGCCACCGGGTCACCCTTCTTGCCCACCACGCACAGCGCCTCGCACTGCGCTTCCTGCGGGCAGACGCGCCCGCAGATGGCCGGGAGCATGTTCGTCTCCTTGACCTTGCGGACGGCGCCCTCGAAGTCGCCCTGGGCGATAAGCGCGACGAAGCCGGGGATGTCAATCCCGACCGGGCAGCCTTCGACACAGGCGGGCTTCTTGCAGGCCAGGCAGCGATTCGCCTCGAGGATGGCCGCCATAACTGGCAGCCCGTAGGGGACTTCGCGGAAGTTGGCGCGGCGCGCGTCGGGAGCCTGCTCTGGCATCTGCTGGCGCGGAATCTGCATACGGTCTTTCGGCTTGAGGGAGCGCAGCCGCTCGATCTCGTGGGGGTCCAGTTGGTCGCTCATCCACACTACCTTATCAGCCCTTGTGCCGGCCTCATGAAGGGTTCGTCTGGGCCAGGGTCTCGGCCTGGCAACGCTCTTGCATACGCTGGTAGGCGAGCCGTTCCTGTTCTTTGTAGAACGCCTGGCGTTTCATCAATTCGTCAAAATCCACCTGGTGCCCGTCGAAGTCCGGCCCGTCCACGCAGGCGAACTTCATCTCGCTGCCCACCGTCACCCGGCAGCCGCCGCACATGCCCGTGCCGTCTACCATGATCGGGTTGAGGCTGACCATGGTGGGGATGCCGTGCTCTTTGGTCAGCAGGCTGACGTACTTCATCATCGGTACCGGGCCGACGGCGAAGACGAAATCGGGCTTGCCGCGCTTGGCGATGAGGTCGGCCAGGGCGTGGGTGACGAATCCCTTCATCCCACACGAGCCGTCATCGGTGCACACGATCACCTCGTCCGAGGCGCGGCGCATCTCTTCTTCCATGATCAGCAGCGATTGGGTGCGCGCGCCGAGGATGGTGATCACGGTGTTGCCAGCCGCCTTGAGCGCCTGGGCGATGGGGTGCGCCGGGGCGATGCCGATCCCGCCGCCGATGACCACCGCCGTGCCCCAGCGGGCGATGTGCGTGGGCGCGCCCAGCGGGCCGACTACATCGCGCAGGCAGTCGCCGGGCTTGAGCGTCGCCATCTGGGCGGTGGTCTTGCCGACTGCCTGGACGACGAGGGTGATCGTGCCGCGCGCGGGGTCGGCGTCGGCGATGGTGAGCGGGATGCGCTCGCCGTGCTCGTCAATGCGCACGATCACAAACTGCCCGGCTTTGCGCCGCTGGGCGATCTTGGGGGCGACGATCACGTAGCGGTTGACGCTCTCGGCGATCACCGTGTTTTCCAGAATCTCGTTCACCTGTTTTGCTCCGTGCTCCGCCTGCGCGCGAACGATACCGGACTTGATGGGGCGTCTTCGGCGGCGCGGCCCCCACCATCATACTACGGGGTTGCGCCGGGCGGGGCTAGTTCAAAAATAACCCTTCTGCGACGATTAACATCACCACCGTAACGGAATTTACTGGCGCGCGCGAGGACACTGGTCGCGCCGATCAAAAAAACCTGCCGGGGACGACAGGTTGCGGTGTGAGCTGGGGAGGCTGGATTCGAACCAGCGAATGGCGGCTCCAAAGGCCGCTGCCTTAGGCCCCTTGGCTACTCCCCACTGCCGGGCCATTATAGCACAGCCGCGCGCCGCCGGACAAGGCCGCGCTGTGGGGGGGGTCCACGAACAAGTCGTGAAGGTGTTTGTCCCCCCCATCCCCGGCCCTTCC
>DYGW01000218.1 GCA_020724485.1 Thermoflexus sp.
CAACACCTTTCTCGACGCCAGCAGCCCGCTCAACGCTTACCTGTGGGACGAGTTTGGGGTGCGCGCGCTGGACGCGCTGGTCATCGAGACCAAGCCAGAGCTGGTCAACGGCAGCGAATGGCTGCCCATCCTTAACACTATCGCCCCGCACACGATCATGAGCGACGTGCGCGACGAGCCGATCTCCACACGCTTTGTGCGCCCGTTGGAAGTCGTAGACCTGCCCACCGAGCGCCAGAACGCTTACGTGCGCGAGCCGTTGCTGTTCACCTCCGATCAGTCGTTCGGCGAGACCGGGCTGAGCGACTTCCTGGAAGGGCGCATCGCCTACGATCCTGGCGCGGACCTGCCCGGCCCACTGCTCGTCGGCGTCACCGTGCGCCGCCAGCTTGAGTTTCAGCACGATGTCCAGCCCCGCCTGGTGCTCATCGGCGACTCCGACATCTTCAAGAACGAGTATGTCAAACAGGTGCCGGGCAATGTCTTTCTGTGGACTGACATCATAGACTGGCTCACCGGCTTCGCCGACGCCGTGTCCTTCACGCCAGTCAACGATCCAACCCTGCTCAAGCTGACCGTCTCCGCTGGCGAGCGCAACACCATCGCCGTCATCACCATGATCCTGCTACCGGGCGCGGTGCTCCTCACCGGCGGAGCCATTTGGTGGTACCGGCGACGTTAAGCTAGAATCTGGGGCTGCTCGCCTGGTCAGCAGAGAAATCACGATGGTGAAGCGAGGGACAGGCTACCTGCTTCTGGCAATCCTGGCGGCTGTCATGCTGGCCCGGCTGATGCTCGACGATCCAGCGGCGCGCCTGGAGCAGATGCGCGTTTTCGGCGCAACCCAGCAAGCCAGTCAGCCACCCCGTTTGTTCCCCAGTCTGCGCGATCCAGCCCAGGTTACGGGGCTGGAAGTGCTGGATGTCAGCGCAGGACGGGGCATTTTGCTGGTGCGCAACGCTGACGGGCTGTGGTACGCTCCTGAGATAGCCGCGATCCAGCAGCCCATCGCCGCCGAGTCAATCAACCAGATCACGGCTGAGAACGCGGCAGCAGCGATTGTGCTGCTCGCCGCAACGCAGCAGTACGTGGCCAGCGCCGACAACCTCGCGCTGTACGGCCTGGCCCCTGCCCCGGCCTATCGCGTGCGCTTCCAGGCGCGTGACAGCGCCGGCAGCGTATATGAAGGGCTGTTCGAGATAGGTGACGCGAACCCGGATCATATGGCATACTATGTGTACGTCCATGCCCAGCGTGAGGCCGACCGGCACATTTTCTTGATTCCCAGGCAGACCGTTGACTATCTGATGGCTGCGCTCACCGATCTCATACTCGTCGCGCCGGTGCTTGACGACTTACCAGCGGAGACTGAAACAACACCGTCTGTGCCCTGAGGTCTGCTTTTGCGACGGAAGTTGGATCAGGGGGGCCCTACCGTTGGCGGTAGGGTATTTTTTGTGCAGAAGGCTTGACTGCTCGCGAGATGACCTTGGCTGAAGCGCGACACGAACTCATCACACCTGACTCGTCGCTGTGGCGAGAACTGATCGAACAGGGGAAACGCAGCGGGTATATCACCTACGATGACATTCTGTCCCGTATGCCCGCCCTGGAGCATAACCTCGACCTGCTCGATGAGCTGCTCGACGCCCTGAGCAGCGCCGGCGTGGAGGTCGTGCCGGATTCGCCTGCCAAGAGCGCAGAGGACATCAGCGATGTACTAGCCGAATCTGAGCGTGGCGAAGAGACGCTCGACCCCACCATCCTGTACCAAGACCTGATCCACGACGCGGGGTACCAACAAGCCCTAGAAACCGACGACGTGGTCGGCCTGTATCTCAAGGAAGCCGGGCGCGTCCCCCTGCTGACCGCCGACGAGGAAGTTGCCCTGGCCAAGCGCATGGAAGCGGGCCAGTTCGCGGCGGAACAATTGGAGGAGATGGCCGACTACCTGACAGCCGACGAGCGGATGGAACTGGAGGCCCTCGTCGCCGATGCGGAAGCCGCCCAGGAATACCTGGTGCGGGCCAACTCGCGCCTGGTGATCAGCGTGGCGAAGAAATACATCGGGCGCGGCGTGCACTTCCTCGACCTGATTCAGGAGGGCAACATCGGCCTGATCCGCGCCGCCCGCAAGTTCGAGTACCAGCGCGGACACAAGTTCAGCACCTACGCGACGTGGTGGATTCGCCAGGCAGTCAGCCGCGCCGTCGCCGACCAGGGCCGCACCATTCGCGTGCCCGTGCACATGGGCGACCAGATCAACCGGCTGCGCCGCCTCTCCACGCAGCTCACCCAGGAGCTGGGCCGCGACCCGACCAGCGACGAGCTAGCCGACGCGATGGACACCACGCCCGACAAGATCAGCACCCTGATCGAGATTTCGCGCCGCCCGATCAGCTTGGAGACGCCCATCGAGGAAGACGCCGACTCTGAGTACGGCGACTTCATCGAGGACAAGAACAGCCCTCAGCCGGCGGAGATCGTGACCCAAAACCTGCTGCGCGAGCACCTGCAGCAGGCCCTGGCCCGCCTGCCCGATCGCGAGGCGCATATTCTCCAGTTGCGCTACGGCCTGCTGGACGGCGAGACGCACACGCTGGAGGAAGTAGGCCGGCAGATCGGCGTCACGCGCGAGCGCGTCCGCCAGCTTGAGGCCCAGGCGCTAAACCGGCTGCGCCACTCGTCGGCGCACCAGTTGCTGCGAGACTATCTGCGCGAGATATAGGAGGGCACCATGAGCACGTCCACCAAACGCACGCCCCTGCTGTGGCCGCTCGTCCTGATGGCCGGCGGCGTGGCCCTGCTGCTGGACAACTTCTGGCTCGTTGATCTCGACCTGGCCCCCTATTGGCCCGTCCTGCTTGTCCTGGTTGGCCTGCTCATTCTGGTGCGTGGCGACATCGCCCCCAGTTGGGGAGCGCACACCTTCGGCATCACGCGCGGGAGCGTCGAGTCCGCCGCCATCGAGATCGAGAGCGGCGAAATTGATGTGCAGCTTCAGGCATTGCGCAAGTCGGGACGGCTCATCGCCGGGCAATATACGGCGCGCTCGCGGCCCGGCCTGGCCGTGCGCAACAACCGCGCCCGTCTCACCATGCATCGCGGCCAGACCTGGTGGCTCTCCCTGGCCGACTGGGACGTGGGCCTCGCTCACGACCTGCCTTGGGAAATCCTGATGAGCAGCCACTTGGGGCGGCTCGACGCCGACCTACGCGGCATCCAGGTCGAGCGCGCCTACATCGCCTCCGGCCTGGGCGATGTCAGCGTCGCCTGTCCTGCGCGCTGTCGTGGCGAGCTTGTCGCCCGCTCAAGCTTTGGGGATGTGCGCGTAAGCGTTCCCTCACGCAGCACTGCCGTGGTGCGCGTGCAGACGGGGCCGTTTGGCCGTGTGCGTGCCGACGCTGAGTGCTACGCGAAGATCGCGCCCGGCGTGTACGCCACTGGCGCTCACCCCGATCAGGACGCTGAAGGGCTCCAGACCCACCCCGACCTCACCATCACGGCTGCGACGGTGTTCGGCACGGTGCATCTCAGCTAGAGGCCAGTCGGTAGGGGCGCTGCTCTGCTGCGCCCAGAGATAGAGCAGCGCGCGCCCCACCATCAAGGAGCGCGCGCTGTCTTTCTGCCTCGCCTCACCAGGAACTCACAATGTGCTGAGCGGGATCACGTCCGTTGCCGGGCGCTTGCGCTGGCTGCGCGGCACAACCGGCGGGCACTGCCAGACGTCGGCGGGGGTCGCCATGCGCAGCGGCGCGAACTTGGGCAGGACACCGCAGGCGAAGCAGTGCTCCCGGCAGTCCTGGCGCGTCTCGCCGCGCAGGGACATCTGGTAATCCTCGGCGAGAAACGACTTCTTCACGGCGATGTCTATGTGATCCCAGGGGAACACTTCGTCGAGCGCGCGCGGGCGGTGCGTGTAGAAGCCTATCTCCAGCCCTGTCTCCTCGAAGGCGCGCACCCAGGCCCCATGATCGTAGTGTTCCTGCCACCCGTCGAATTTCGTCCCCAGTTCCCACGCCCGCTGGATGACTGCTCCCAGCCGCCGGTCGCCCCGGCTGAGGAACGCTTCGAGCAGCGTCTCCTCCGGGCGGTTCCAACGCAGGTGCAGGCCGGCGCCGCGCATCCCGCGCTGCAACAGGTCTTGCTTGGCGCGAATCTGTTCCAGCGTGTCCAGCGGCACCCACTGGAAGGGCGTGTGCGGCTTGGGCACGAACGTGCTCACCCCGACGTTCACCTTCGCCTTGCGCCCGTGAATCCTGCGCCCTTCGGCCAGCACTGCCGCCGCCAGGTCAATGATCGCCCCCACGTCTGCGAGCGTCTCGCTGGGATGCCCGATCATGAAGTACAGCTTGATCGTCACCCAGCCCCGGCTGAACACCTCGCGGGCCACCGCCAGAAGCTGCTCGTCCGTCACCGACTTGTTGATGATGTCGCGCATCTTCTCGGTGGCCGCTTCCGGCGCGAAGGTGAACCCGCTGCGCCGGTTGTCTTGCAGCGCGTCCATCAGGTCCACGCTCACCGACTCGATGCGCAGGCTGGGCAGGCTGACGCCGAGGTTGCGCTTGCCGAGGCGCTCGCTGATGGCACTGACCAGCTCGCCCACGTGAGCATAATCTGACGACGACAGGCTGAGCAGGCCCAACTCGTCGAAGCCCGTCTGGCGCACGATCTCCTCGGCGGCGGTGACGACTTCTTCCAGTGGGCGGTCGCGCACGGGCCGCGTCACCATCCCCGCGTGGCAGAAGCGGCAACCGCGCGTGCAGCCGCGCATGATCTCCAGCGGGGCGCGGTTGTGGATGGTATCCACGTGCGGCACGAGGAAGCGCGTAAATGGCTTGGGCAGCACCGGCACGATGCGCTTGCGCACGACCGGCGGCACGCCCTCCCGATTAGGCGTCACGGCGGCGACCGTGCCGTCCGGGTGATAGCTTACGTCGTAGAAGCGTGGCACGTACACGCCGTCAATCCCGGCCAGGGCGCGAAGCTGCTCCTCGCGCGAGCACCCGCACAGATCGCGCAGCGTCCGGCAGATTTCGAGCAAGACTTCCTCGCCCTCGCCGATGGCGAAAGCGTCAATGAAATCGGCCATCGGTTCCGGGTTGTAGCAGGCGTGCCCTCCGGCGAGAACCAGCGGGAAGCGCTCGTCGCGCTCAGCAGCGCGCACGGGCATTCCGGCCAGGTCGAGCAGATTGAGCGCGTTGGTATAAAGCTGCTCATAGGGCAGCGTGATCGCCAGCAGGTCGAAGTCGGTCACGGCGCGCTTGCTCTCCAGCCCATAGAGCGGGATTCCCTCGCGGCGCATGACCGCTTCCATGTCCGTCCAGGGGCTGTAGACGCGGTCAGCGAACATGTCCGGCTGGTCGTTGACCAGGCCATAGAGGATCATCAGGCCCAGGTTGGACATGCCCAGGTCGTAGATGTCCGGGAAGGCCATCGCCACGCGGAAGTCTACCGCGTTCCAGTCCTTGACGACGCTGTTGAACTCCCCGCCGACGTAGCGGGCCGGCTTCTGCACGCTGAGCAACACGCGCTCCAGCGCGCGGGCGATGCTGTCCGGTGAAGGCTGTGGTGTGCGTTGCATGGTTCGGTGTCCGCCTTTCCCACGAGACTCGGTGCGGACTAGGGTATTGCATTCCGGGCGGGGGGTCAAGGGCCAGCCGGGGCGAACGGGTGCGTGCAGAGGTTGTCAGCGACTCGCTTGACAGCGGGGCATAGACCTCACCCCCTGGCCTCGCTACGCTCGGCCTTTCCCCCTCTCCGCAGCGGAGGGCCGGACATATTAGACAGTGTTG
>DYGW01000219.1 GCA_020724485.1 Thermoflexus sp.
TGGAAAATCCATGACCTCTATTCTAACGCTCTCGCACTATTTGTACGGTTGAGCCAGAATCTTTGCTTTTCTCCGCGCTCTCTGTGTCTCTGCGGTGATGCTTTGCCCCAAAATCCGAATACGCCCGAAGGGGCAAAAAGGGCATTGGCAGCGCCACGCAAATGCCATATAATCGTGATCAGAACATCTGATTAATCCCATTAATTTAATTGATCAGATGAATAGTCGCGAGACTAACGAGCGCCCGGTGCGCGGTGATCGCCATGCCCTATGCCAGTCTCAACTCCGCCATCCTCGATTACATCGTCCAGCACCGCTTGCAGCCGGGCGAGCACCTGCCGACGATCCCGGAGCTGAGCCAGGAGCTGGGCGTGAGTGTCAGCAAGATTCGCGAAGAGCTGGCCGTCGCGCGCACGCTCGGACTGGTGGATACCAGGCCGCGCGCGGGCACGCAGGTTCAGCCGTTCGATTTCGCGCCGGCGGCCAGCCTCAGCGCCATCTACGCGCTGAGCCTCAACCGGCAGCACTTCTACGAGTTTTCGCGGCTGCGCGCCAGCGTTGAGTTGAGCTTCTGGCACGAGGCTGTCGCCCAACTGGCCACGAGCGACATCCAGGCGCTGCGCGACATGATCATGGCGGCCCGCCTGAAGCTGGTTCACGTGCCAGTCGAGGTGCCCTTCGAGGAGCACCGCAGCCTGCACCTGACCTTCTTCAAGTACCTGGACAACCCGTTCGTTCAGGGCATCCTGGAGGCGTATTGGGCGGCGTACAAAGCCTTCGGCCTGGGGCTGTACGCCGAGTTGTCGTACCATCGCGAGGTATGGGACTACCACGAGCGCATGGTCGAGTGCGTGGCGCGCGGCGATTTTGATGGCGGGCACCAGGCTCTGCGCGACCACATGACCTTGCTGCGCCACCGGCCCGAAGAGCCGGAGGTTATGGGCCAGGCAGCCACAGAAAGGTATGGAACATCGCATCATTTGCCGGAGTAAAGTGCTTTTTGCAGACAGATATTTCTTGATACCAGGCATGGGGCGCGCAAGCGCCGCAGACTACAGCATAGGGATAGATGGCAGGAGCACAGGAACTATGAGTGACGTTGAAGCCTCAGCCCTGGAATCGCTGCTGGTCGAGCGCGAGCCGATCGTCAACGACTTCCAGATCATGATCGCCACGGTGAACGGGTCGGGCAGCCAGACGGCCAACACGGCATTGATGCGCTCGATCTTTCGCATGGGCGTGCCGGTCAGCGGCAAGAATATCTTCCCGTCCAACATCCAGGGGCTGCCAACCTGGTTCACCGTCCGCGTCAGCAAGGACGGCTACATCGCCCGCCGCGAGGACTACCACATCCTGGTGGCTATGAACCAGGATACGGTGGCCGAAGACGTGCGCAAGCTGCTGCCGGGCGGTGTCTGCCTGTACCCGCAGGAGTGGAAGCTCAGGGAAGACCGCCCCGACATCGTCTACTACCCGATGCCGGTTGAGAAGCTGCTCGAAGCTTCCGACGTGCCGGCCAACCTCAAGCCGTATGTGGCCAACATGGTCTACGTGGGCGTGCTGGCTACGCTGCTGGAGATTAACCTGGACGAGATCGCCTTCTCGCTGGACTTCCACTTCGGCGGCAAGGCAAAGGCGATCAACATGAACATGGGGCTGGTCAAGGCCGCTGCCGAATGGTCGCTGGACAACCTGGCCAAGCGCGACCCGTACAAAGTGGCGCGCATAGACAAGACCCAGGGGATGCTGCTGCTCGACGGCAACTCCGCCGGGGCGCTCGGCGCGGTGTTCGGCGGCGTGACAGTCGTCGCTTGGTACCCGATCACGCCCTCCACTAGCCTGATTGACGCGCTGAACGAGTATCTGCGCGACCTGCGCACCGACCCCGTCACCGGCAAGGCGACCTATGCCGTCATCCAGGCCGAGGACGAGATCGGCGCCATCGGCACGGTCATCGGGGCTGGGTGGGCCGGTGCCCGCGCCATGACCGCTACCTCCGGGCCAGGCATGTCGCTCATGTCGGAGTTCGCCGGCCTGGCCTATTTCACCGAGGTTCCGGCGGTGATCTGGAACGTGCAGCGCGTGGGGCCGAGCACCGGCCTGCCGACGCGCACCTCGCAGGGAGACGTGCTGAAGGCGTACTTCCTGGGGCACGGCGACACCAAGCATGTGGTGCTGCTGCCGAGCAGCATCGAAGAGGCGTTCGAGTTTGGCTGGCGCGCCTTCGACCTGGCCGAGCGCTTGCAGACGCTCGTCTTTGTCCTCAGCGATCTCGACCTGGGCATGAACCTGTGGATGAGCAAGCCCTTCACCTACCCCGACCAGCCGATGGATCGCGGCAAGGTGCTCAGCGCCGAAGACGTGGTGCGCATGGGCGGCTTCGCCCGCTACCAGGACGTGGACGGCGACGGCATCGGCTACCGCACGCTGCCAGGGGCGGATCACCCGCTGGCCGCCTACTTCGCGCGCGGTACCGGGCACGACGAGCGCGCCGTCTACAGCGAGCGCCCCGAAGACTGGGAAGCGAATATGGCCCGCCTGACGCGCAAGTTCGACACGGCGCGGCAATTGGTGCCGGGGCCGGTCGTGGATCAGGTGGACGGCACCCAGGTGGGCATCATCGCCTACGGGACGACCGATGCCTGCGTGGTGGAAAGCCGCGACCGCCTGCGCGAACGCGGCCTGGAAACGAGCTATCTGCGGCTGCGCGCGCTGCCGCTCAACGAAACCACGCGCGATTTTCTGGCGGCGCACGAGCGCGTCTACGTGGTCGAGAACAACACCGACGGGCAGATGGCCAAGCTGCTGAGCATGGAGTTCCCCGAACTGGCGGGTCGCTTGATCTCACTGGCTCACGCTGATGGGCTGCCGCTCACGCCGCGCTGGTTGACCGCCGCTATCTTGGAACAGGAGCAGTAACACATGGGCAACCGTCTTAACCTCATCGGCCTCGACCGCAACGACTACAAAGGCGGCAAGTCCACCCTGTGTTTGGGCTGCGGCCACAACTCGATCTCGAACCAGATCATCCAGGTCGCTTACGAGCTATCGCTCAACCCGCACCGCGTGATCAAGTTGAGCGGCATCGGCTGTTCGAGCAAGTCCCCGGCCTACTTCTTGAACCGCTCACACGGGTTCAACGGGCTGCACGGGCGTATGCCCGCCCTGGCTACCGGCGCGACGACCGCCAACCGCAGCCTGATCGCCATCGGCGTCAGCGGCGACGGCGACACGGGCAGCATCGGCCTGGGCCAGTTCAGCCACATGATCCGGCGCAACGTGCCCATTGTCTACATCGTCGAGAACAACGGCGTCTACGGCCTGACCAAAGGCCAGTTCTCGGCAACAGCCGACCTGGGCCAGGAGCTAAAGTACGCTGGCGTCAACGAGCTTCCGCCGATTGACATCTGCATGGAAGCGCTCATTGACAACGCCTCGTTCGTCGCGCGCTCGTTCGCCGGCGATGCCAAGCAGGTCCGCGAGCTGCTCAAGGCGGCGTTCAGCCACAAGGGGACGGCGGTGCTGGACATCATCAGCCCGTGCGTGACCTTCAACAACCATGAATCGTCCACCAAGAGCTATCCCTACGGTAAGGCGCACGAGGAGCCGCTCCAGGACATCACCTACATCCCGGAATACGACGAGATCAGCATCGAAGAGCACGAGCCGGGTGTGGTGCAGGCGGTGGAAATGCACGATGGCTCGCGTGTCATGCTCAAGAAGCTCGACCCCAACAAGCACGATCCGACGGATCGGGTCGCCGCGATCAAGCTGTTAGAGGAAGCGAGTCGCGACAACCTGTTCATCACCGGGCTGATCTACATTGACCGCGACCGCCGCACGCTGGCCGAGATCAGTCGCCTGGTTGACGAGCCGCTGGTATCGCTGCCAGAAGAGCGCCTGCGGCCCCCGCGCGAGGCGCTCCAGGCCGTGATGAACAAACTCATCTGCTGCGACTGAGGCTGATCGCTGCACGCGCAGGCAGCGCATCCATCGCCAGACAGATCAAAACGGCGCACACTCTCACGGGAGGGTGTGCGCCGCTTCTCTTGGCGAGTGGGACAGTCACGCTTCGCTCAGGAACAACCGCCGCCGGTGCGCGTTGACCTGGTGTAGGGCCAGGCCGAGCGCGGCGATTAGCTCGTCGGCGCGGGCGTTGGCGCGCTCGCCCGTGCTCAGGCGGGCGATGAGCGCGCCGTCGCCGTCCAGGTGCAGGTCTTGAATCAGCGGGCGCAGGTCGTAGGCTTTGCCGCGCAGGACTCGCTCGATGCGCGCCTGGGCGAGCAGAGCTTGCGCGCGCGCCCACAGATCGTCCGCGCTGAGATCGGGGTCGTTGGGCGTGATCGCGTACTCGGCGCTGATCACCTGCGGGGGCAGCGCGGGCGCTTTGATCGCCACCTCAGCCACCTGAAGGGTGCACAGTCCGGCGGGGCGGGTGGCGTTCAGCCGCTCGATTAGCGCGCTGGCGGGGTCGAGGGGCACGCGCTCGGTAAGCCACACGTCGAGCAACTCCGCTTCGCTGGTCAGGCCGACGGGCAACGCAGCAGCGAATTGCAGGCGCGGGCGCGGGTTGAAGCCCCGCGTCTACTCCAGCGGAAGCTCGGCGCGCCGCAGCACGCGCTCCCATGTCGTCGCCAGGTCGAGATGGCCGACGTAGCGCAGCGCGCCTTGCTTGCCGAACTGGATGCGCAGCCGTTGTTGGGTCAGTGCCTGGCTCATGGCACGCCATTATACCAGCCAGGCGGGGGCCGTTCCATGCCCAACGGGTCCACGAACAACCCGTTAGGGCTGGGCACTTGGGCGCTGGGATTGCCCCCCATTCCCCACGCTGCGCGGAGGGAAGGGGAGCAGGCCCGCCGCTTTTCTCCCTTCCCCCCTCGTGGGGGAAGGGCCGGGGATGGGGGGACAAACACGTTCACGACTTGTTCGTGGACCCATGCCCAACTCCGGGCTAGTGAGCGCGCCGGTTGCCTGGTATACTCCCCGCACCTTCGTTCGTTCCCTGCTGTCTCGGCTGAGACTCGTAACGTTTGCCAGCGCGAGGTGTTAGTACGTATGACTGAGCCGGATGGTCGTGACGGGCGCGATTACGCAGCCTCCGACGATCTCCAACTAGTGGCCTGGGCTAAAGACGACCGGGCGGCGTTCGGCGAGTTGTATTCACGCTATGTCGCCAGGATTTATAACTACGTCTACTACCGCACCGGCAATCACCAGGACGCCGAGGACCTGACATCGCGCGTGTTCTTCAAGGCGCTGGCCCACATCAGCCGCTACACCGATCGCGGCGTGCCTTTCTCGGCCTGGCTGTACCGCATCGCGCACAACCAGGTCGCCAACTGGCACCGCGACCGGGGCCGGCAGCGCGTCGTCCCGCTCGACGATTTCACGGCCAACAGCGTCGCGGCGAACGCGCCGGAAGCCGTCACCGAGTCCAGCGACGATGAGGCGCGGCTCTTGCAGTCAATCCGCGAGCTGCCGCCCGACCGGCAGCAGTTGCTCGTCCTCAAGTTCGTCGAGCGCCTGTCGAACGCGGAGATCGGCGCAATTATGAACCGCACCGAGGGCGCGGTGAAGTCGCTCTATCACCGCACGCTGCTCGCGCTACGCGGGAGTCTCGAAGAGCAAGAGGGGCCGGAGCGCGGCGCGCAGCACGGGCGGCTCGGCCTTTGAGTGCTGGCGGCACATGGCATCTTGCCGTGCGCCTTAAGGGAGAGATACCTTGATTGCTGGTTATTGACCTCACCCCCGTTTCGCTTCGCTCAACTTCCCCCTCTCCGCCAGCGGAGAGG
>DYGW01000220.1 GCA_020724485.1 Thermoflexus sp.
GTTCGTGGCCCCCGATCGTACCACACTCCGGCGCCCGGCCCGGCGCGCGAGTGCGCCGGGAAACGCAGAGAGCGCCGGGCCGTGTCAGCGCGGGAAGACAGACAGCCGGTACGCCCCGGTCGTGCTGCCCTCCAGCCCGGACTCGACCACCAGCCGGTAATCGCCGTCCTGCGGCAGCACGACAATCAGCGCCGCGCCGGAAGCCAGCGCCTCACCGGAGGGTGCATACAGGGTCAGCAGGGGCACGAGCGCGCTGCCGGACAGTGGCTCAGCGGCGATCTCCCACACCTCGTCCGCCGCGCCAGCGAACCGGTAGCCGTGCCGCGCCCCAGCAAAAGCCAGTTCGTTTTTGATCAGCGCGGGCGTGGTATGCGCCGCGAAGGTCACCTCTGGCGGCCAGTCTCCGCTTGCATTCGCCGCAGCGTCCGGCGTCAACGTGCTCGTGGTGCTCGCGCCAGAGCCAGGTGATGGCTCGTCCGTCGGGCTGTCCAGGCGCGCCAGCAGTGCCAACAAGGCGACCAGCAGCGCGAGCGGCAGCGCAAATGCCCCGCCGTAGACCGCCCAACGCGCGTGCCGCCATCGCTCCGGCGGCTCAGGGAGCGGCTCCCAATCGCCATCATCATACAGGTCAGCACCGGGATCGTCGCTGTCGTAGAGCGGGTAGTCCGCGCTGTCGCCCGGCGGATCGTGCTGCGCCATGAGCCAGGCCCACCCCGCGTCAACCGTCAATGATTGCGTCAACCGTTTGCTGGGCCATCTGCGGGGTGATGCGGTCGTCGGTCAGATAGTCGCGGTGCATGATCTGGTACAGCGTGGGAATCTCGCAGATGGGCACAACCGGCCCGTCGGCGGACAGGCGCACGTTAGGCGAGGTGAAGACCACGATGGCATAGACCGGCACGTTCTCCAGCCCGCGCCGGGCGAGGAACTTGCGCAGCGCGTACACGTCGCGCACGACCTCGCGGGTGGGGTTGATTCTGGCCCCGCGCAACTTGCCGTCGCGCGTCTGGTTGATCCACTCGGCCCGCTCATTGATCCACGCGCCGGCGTAGTCCACAATGCGAAAGACCAGCACCCCCGGCGGGCCGACCAGCACAGCATCAATGTACCCCACGCGGCGCTTGCTGACGTTGCGCAGGTAGGTAAAACGTTGGTCGAGGAACTGCCCCAGCCCCTCGCCCACCGCATAGGCCAGCGGGTTGTCTTTCTGCAGCGTCAGCGCGCGGTACACGAAGGCCAGGCCGACCACCAGAGCCACGACCCCACCCACAATCAGCAAGACCTCGAACAAATCGAAGAAGACTGAATCCCACAGCGGGAAGAAAATGAACAGCACGCCCAGGGCGATGGCAATCGCGCCGCCGAAAAAGGCCAGGCCGCCCAGGAAAAGGTAATAGCGCCCGCGCCGGGTGATGTTCTGGGAAGGGTTGATGTTCTGCATCGCACGCTCAGCCTGTCGTTCATGCGCCGCGCACCGCGCGCGGTTGTCGCCATCAGGCGCACCGCCACGCCAGACAGCGGGAGATTGTAGCGCCCAAGCCGCCCGTCGCCTATGGCTCAGCGGTCCCTGATCGGGAAGCCGGAACCGCAAGCCTGGTTTCGGACGCAGCTTCCCGCGTGGGGAGGTTGGCATCGGGGCCGGAGCCGCCAGGGGCGACGGCGGCAGAGACGCCTGGCGTCTGCGGCGCGGCGGCGCGGCGTCGCGCTGCGGCCAGCGCCTGGCGACGCGCGATCAGCGCGTCAAGCTGCGTTCGTAGCTCCGACATAGTGGGCAGCGGTTTTTCGAGCAGCAAATCCGCCTGGGAGATGAGCATGATCTGCTTCTCTTGCTCCGGCGAAATACGGTAGGCAGTGATGAGCACAATGGCCATGTCGCCAAGCTTGGGGCTGCGCCGGATGCGCGCGGCGACATGGTGCCCTTCCACGCCGGGCAGGCGGATGTCCAGGATCGCCAGCTCAGGCAGCTCGCCGCCGTAGGTGCCGGCGTCTACACTGTCCACCCACTGCACGGCCTCAGCGCCATCCACAAAGGCTACGCCGTCAATGCCCCAAAGCTGGAACATCGTCACCAGGACGTCGTAAATATCCGGCTCGTCATCCACTACCATCCACGTAGCCAACGCCTTGCTCCTCTGCGCCGCACGTGCCGCGCCCATCGCCACGACTGCGCACTAGTTTACAATAAAGGCCGCACCATGAGCAACCGAGGGGAAACAACGGGTGTGCACAAGCTGCCAGGTGGTTTGGCCGCACCCCCACGTCTGCCAACGCCTGGGTGATCGCCTGTGCTCGCCCGCCGTCACTTAGCCAGGATGCCCGCTAATTCGACCAGCTTGGGGTCGAGCGTCTTCTTCTGGCTGACCACCTCCTCGTAGGGCGTGGTCGTGATCTCGCCCCGAATCTGCCCGACCAGGACGCCATAGGTGCCCGCTGCAAGCTGCTCGACAGCGTGCGCGGCCAGCCGCGTGCCCAGCAGCCGGTCGAACGCGCCGGGCGTCCCGCCGCGCTGCACGTGGCCGAGGATGGTCACGCGCAGTTGGAAGCCCAGTTCCTCGTTGTGATCCTCGAAGTACTGCGCCAACTGAGTTGCGTTGAGCTTGGCCCCCTCCGCCACGACGATCAGGGCGTGGGGCTTGCCGCGCTCGTAGGCCAGCTGGATCACGTCGGCGATGGCCTCCGGCGAGGTCTCGAATTCGGGCAGGCAGATCGCCTCAGCGCCGCCGGCGATGCCGGCCATCAGCGCCAGGTAACCACTGTGGCGGCCCATCACTTCGACCAGGAAAGCGCGCTCGTGTGACGAAGCGGTGACTTTCAGGCGATCAATGGCCTCCAGGGCAATGTTGAGCGCCGTGTCCACGCCGATGGTGATGTCCGAGCCAACCAGGTCGTTGTCAATGGTCGAGGCGACGCCGACGACGGGGAAGCCCATCTGGGAGAGGGCGTGCGCGCCGGTCTGCGAGCCGTTGCCGCCGATGACGACCAGCCCCTCGATGTCTTTGCGGTTTAGCTCGCGCAGGGCTTTGCGGCGGCCATCGTCAGTCATGAATTCCGGGCAGCGCGCGCTGCCGAGCATGGTGCCGCCAAGCTGGATGATGCCGCCCACATCGCGCCGGTCGAGGGGCACAAAATCGCCCCCGACCAGCCCTCGGTAGCCGTGTTCGACGCCGAAGACCTCCCACCCGCGATCAATTCCGGTGCGCACGACAGCGCGAATGGCGGCATTCATGCCAGGGGCATCACCGCCGCTGGTGAGCACGGCGATCCGTTTCATGAGGTTTCCTCCTGCTGCTCACGCTGCCTCTGCTCCGAGTATACCCGATCGCGCCCGCGCAATGTCGCGGTGAAGGCGACGCTAGTCAGCAGCCACAGCCCGCCCGCCAGCAGCGCACCGATCACCTGCGAAGGGGAGTGGACCACCAGCACAAGGCGGCTGAGGCCGATCAGGGCGATGATCGCCGCCGCGCCCGCGACAAGCGCCGCGCCCGCGCGCCGGCTGGCCGCGCGTCGCCAGGTCAGGGTTGCGAGCATCCCGTAGGCGATAGTCGCCTGCATGGTGTGGCCGCTGGGATAGCCGTAGCCGTCTTCGGGGTTGGTCCAGCCCTCGAAGGCAGGGCGCGGCGCGGCGATCCACTCCTTGAGACCCATGTTCCACAGCTTGCCGACGGCCATGGCCAGCACCCACCCCGCCAGCAGGGGCCAGTCGCGCCGGGCGATGAGATACGCGCCCAGCCCAAAACCCAATACCCACAGCACCGGCGAGCCGAAATCGGTGATGACGCCGAACACGTCCTGTGCGGCGGGGTTGGCGTGGGCGTGGAACCAGGCGGTGCTCTCGGCGTCGAAGTCCTGTACCACCGCCAGATCGAGGATCGGGACGCTCAGCGCGGCGAAAAGCAGCATGGCCGCGCACCCGGCCAGCGCGATTCCCATCGCGATCCAGGCGCGGCGGCGCGAGTCGGCGCGATGTATGCGAGTGAGCATGGTTTCTCGGTCTTCTCCTTTCGGGCAATGCGCCCCAGTATACCGCACCCGCGCCGCTTCTCTCATTGACCAATCCGCGCCCGCTCCGTATAATCCAGTGCGGCGGCAGGTCGGGCTGCGGCGACTAGCTCAACGTGACAGTGTCAGACGAGGTGAGGTGGCGAATGCGGTTGATTCTGGTGCGGCACGGACAGGCCGAGCATCGCGGCGACGAGGAAGACAACTTGTACCTGACCGACCTGGGCAAGCGCCAGGTGGAGCTGCTCGGCCAGTGGCTGGCTGAGAACGAGCCGGGCGTCACGGCCATCGTATGCAGTCCGCTGCGCCGCGCGCGCGAGACAACCTCGGTCCTCAACCGCTACATTCACGCGCCGGTCAAGGTGGACGACGACCTACGCGAGACCACGCACGACCTGTACATGAAGCTGCCCCGCCTGGTTCACCCCTCCGACAGCGGCCCACACTACTTCATCATGCCCGCCGACAACTACTACCAGCGTTTCGCCGAGCAGACCCGCCGCGTGCTGAATCGCCTGATCGAAAACCCCGAAGCGGTGCAGACGAAAATCGTCGTCTGTCACGGCGGCACGGCGGGCACCATGGTCCGTATGCTGCTCAAGTGCCATTCGCTGGACATCTGGATGCACAACACGGCCATGCACTACCTCACCTGGCAGGACGGGCTGTGGATTCTGCGCGGGATCAACTACGCGCCTCACCTGCCAGCGACCTTCATCACCGGGTAGAAAACGCAAAAAGCGGGCGCTGTTTTCGCAGCGCCCGGCACGTTCGCTGGGGACTAGGCCCAGGTGATCAGGTTGGTCATGATCGGGTCGGCCAGGTCGTCGTGACGCGGCAGGACGCGCACGGAGACTCCGCGCTGGCCGGTCGTGGTGTAGCGCAGCGTGGCGTAGAACTCGTGCATGTTGCGCGTCTGCTCCTGGTCGTCTGGGCAGCAGTGCATCATGTCCATCGTCTCGCCGACGATGATCTCGCCCCGGCTGTCCAGCGATCCGTAGTAAAGCTGCACGATGACATCTTCGGGCTGGAGCACGCCCAGGTCAATGAAGGCGCGCACGGAGATGTCGTCCTTGACCGTAAGCTGCTGCGGCTCGACCAGCACCCGCTCGATCTTCAGGCGGTGCCAGTTGGCGCGCGTGTGGGCCAGCCAGTCGGCGAATTCGCGCCCGCGCTGCAAATCCGGCTGGCTGAGCGCCGTGAACCGCTTGTGGCTGGGCATGTAGTATTCTTCGGTGTACTCGCGCACCATGCGATAGGTGTTGAAGAAGGGGGCCAGCTTGCGCATACTGGCCTTGACGCGCCCGATCCAGTCGCGCGGCAGCCCATCGCGGGTGCGCGTGTAGAAGGCTGGGATGATATCCTTCTCCAGCAGGTTATAGAGCGCCTGCGCCTCGATGAAGTCCTGCAAGTCCCATTCTTGCTGCGGGTATTCCTCGCCCGCGCCAATGGCCCAGCCGACGGACGGATCGTAGCCTTCCGCCCACCAGCCGTCGAGAATGCTGGCGTTCAGCCCGCCGTTGTAGATGACCTTCATGCCGCTGGTGCCGCTGGCCTCGTTGGGGCGACGCGGTGTGTTCAGCCACACGTCAATGCCCTGCACCATCGCGCGGGCCACACTCATGTCGTAGTTCTCCAGGAAGACGATAGCATGGCGGAACGCGGGTTGCTCGGCGGTCTTGACGATCTCCTTGATCAGCTCTTTGCCCAGGTGATCGTGCGG
>DYGW01000221.1 GCA_020724485.1 Thermoflexus sp.
GAAGGGCCGGGGATGGGGGGGACAAACACGTTCACGACTTGTTCGTGGACCCTCCTCGCCGCTGGCGATAGGCAAAGCCCGGCGCGGGGTGCTATAATGCGCCACATTCCACGCTGCGAGGACGGTGTCATGAGCGACCCCTTACCCACCCCGCCGGTGTCGGGTCCCCAACACCTGGCGACGCTCTACCAGATCACGCGCGAGCTAAATTCCAGCCTGGACCTTGACGTGGTGCTGGACAACGTCATGGATCGCGTGATCGAGGTCACGGGCGCGGAACGCGGCTTTCTGATGCTGCGCGACGAAGGGAACGACGATCTGGAGTTCAAGGTGGCGCGCGGCATTGACCGCCGCGACCTGGCCTCGCCCGAATTCCAGGTGAGCACGACTATCATCCGCAAGGTCGTGCAGACGCGCCAACCGCTGCTGACCGACAACGCCCAGTTCGACAAGCGTTTCACGCGCGGCGAGAGCATCATGATCCTGGGCCTGCGCTCGATCTTGTGCGTGCCCATCCTGGTTCGGGAGCGCATGACCGGCCTGGTCTATGTAGACAACCGTCTGCAAGCGGGGCTGTTCAACGAGGGGCACCGCGAATTGCTGGCGGCGTTCGCCATGCAAGCGGGCATCGCCATCGAGAACGCGCGGCTCTACCAGGTCGCCGTCGAGAAAGGGCGCATGGAAAAAGAGCTACAGATGGCCCAGGACATCCAGCGCGGCCTGCTGCCCCACGCGCTACCAGTCCTGCCCGGCTACGACATCGCGGCGGCCTGGCACTCCGCGCGCGAAGTAGCGGGCGATTTCTACGACTATTTCCCGATGAATGGCGACAGCCTGGGCGTGGTCATCGCCGACGTGTCGGACAAAGGCGCGCCGGCGGCCATCTTCATGGCGGTGGCGCGCAGCCTGATCCGGGGCGCGGCGCTGGCGACCGACACGCCCGAAGCCATGCTGCGCCAGACGAACCTCACCCTGCTGCAAGACACTGAGTCCGGCATGTTCGTCACCGTGTACTACGCCATCCTGCATCCCGGCGGGCAGGTGACGGGCGTCAACGCCGGGCACAACCGCCCGCTGCTGGTTCGCGCAAGCCAGGGGGCACACGAGTTCCTGCCGCGCGGCGGGCGTCCGCTGGGCTGGTTTGAAGACCTGCCGGTGAGCGCGGTCAGCGTCAAGTTGGCTCCGGGCGATGTGCTGGTGTTCTACACCGACGGGCTGACCGAGGCCGAGAATCGGCGTGGCGAGCCGTTCGGCGAAGACCGGCTGGTGGACGTGGTACAAGGCTGCGCCGGCCAACCGGCGGAAAAGATCAAAGCGCGGCTGATGGCGGCGGTCGAGACCTTCCGCGACGGCGCGCCGCCGTTCGACGATCTGACGCTGGTCGTCGCGCGCTACACCGGGACGTAATGCGCCAGCACGATGCTGCAAGCGAGAAACACATGGCCGAAGAACGACTGCAAAAACTAATCTCTCAGGCGGGTATCGCCTCGCGCCGCGCCGCCGAAGACCTGATCCGCCAGGGGCGCGTGTCCGTCAACGGCAAGCTCGCCCAGGTTGGCGACAAGGCCGACCTGACGCGCGACGAGGTCAAGGTAGACGGCGTGGCCCTCAAGCCGCCGCAGTTCGCCTACTACCTGCTGTACAAGCCACGCAACGTGGTCAGCAGCAACCGTCGCATGTTCAACGAGCGCCGCCGCCTGGTGCGCGAGCTGATCCCGCACGAAGGGCACCTCTTCACCGTCGGGCGGCTCGACGCAGACAGCGAGGGGCTGATCCTGCTGACCAACGATGGCGAGTTGGCCGACCGGTTGATGCACCCCCGCTACGGCCACACCAAGACCTACCATGTGTGGGTCGTGGGCCGTCCCACGACCCAAGCGTTGGAGGTGTGGCGCAACGGCGTGGTGCTCGACGGCGAGCGCACCGCCCCGGCCAAAGTGCGCGTTTTGGAGGAGAGCGGGGGCGAGACGCTGCTCGAAGTCGTGATGCGCGAGGGGCGCAAGCGGCAGATTCGCAACGTCGCCTCGCTGCTGGGCCACCCCGTCAAGCGCCTGATCCGCGTCAAGATTGATTTCCTGGAGATCGGGCACCTGCGGCCCGGCCAGTGGCGGATGCTCACGCCCGCCGAAGTGCGCCAGCTTAAGGCGCGCCGTAAATCCTGACCCACAGGGAGACCGCCGGATAATGGGTACCACTGACCTGCCGACCGGCTCGCGGATTGCCCCGATCGTCCTGCGCCAGGAACGCTACGCCCGGCGGCGCCGCTTTTTGCGCGATGTCGTGTTGCGGCGGATAGGCTTCAGCCTGTTGTGGGATGTGCAGGTAGACGGCACGGGTCTCGTCCCCGCCGAGGGGCCGCTGATCGTGATCATGAACCACATCGCCGCCATAGACCCGTTCGTGGTCGTCGGGGTGATCACCAACCGCCTGCTCACGCCGATGTCCAAGATCGAGAATTACCGCCACCCGATCGTGGGGCTGATGGCCCGCGCCTGGGGCGTTTACACCGTGCGGCGCGGCGAAGTGGATCGCCAGGCGCTGGAGAGCACCACCGCCCTGTTGCAGCAGGGCAGCGCCGTGCTGATCGCCCCGGAGGGTACGCGCCACCGCGGCCTGGCCGATCCGAAGGACGGCACGACCTACGTAGCCACCAAAGCCAACGCCGTCATCCAGCCGATAGGACTGGACGGGACCGACCAGTTTCCGGGCAGCTTGCTGCGGCTGCGGCGTACCCCGGTGACGGTGCGCTTCGGGCGACCGTTCCGCTTTTGCACGGACGGGCGGGCGCGCATCCCGCGCGACGAACTGCGCCAGATGACGCGCGAGATGATGTACCAGGTCGCCCTGCTGGTGCCGGAGCACCGGCGCGGCATCTACCATGAGCTGGATCAGCTCACGACTGATACCCTACAGTTCGTGGAGTGAGCGCCCCGTGTCGTGTGCGGGATCGGAGTCGTGAGGCAGGAGTCTGGGGTGCGGGGGGCAGTCGGGTGTGTTCCAACCTGATGTTGTCGGCGAAATGACTTCGTAGGGGCGTATGGCCATACGCCCCGGTACGCACAGAGCAGCGCCCCTACGAAAACGGCGTGCGAGGAATTTGCCAACAACATCAACGTGAGCGAGCAATCTCGCTCATGTCTCACGACTCAAAACCGCTATAATGAACACCATCGCTAAAAGGACAGGAGGCTAATTTCATGGCGCAAGGACCGTCGTATGCGTACTTTCAGGGCAAGATCGTGCCCATCGCCGAGGCCAAAGTCAGCGTGATGACGCACGCGCTCAATTATGGCACGGGGGCGTTTGGCGGCGTGCGGGCCTATTGGAACGACGACGAGAACGAGCTATTCATCTTCCGCCCGCTCGATCACTTCCGGCGTGTGCTCAATTCGGGCAAACTGCTGATGATAGACCTGCCCCATACGCCAGAGTCGCTGCTGAACATTCTGCTTGAGCTGCTGCGCACGGAGAATTACCGGGGCGTGGATGTCTACATCCGCCCGCTCATTTACAAGTCCTCGGCAGTCATCGGCGTGCGCCTGCACGACCTGGAAGCGGACTTCACCATGTTCGCCCAGCCGTTCGGCAGTTACATTTCCAATGAGGAAGGCTCGCGGGTGACGTTCTCGGCCTGGCGGCGCATTGACGACAACATGATCCCGGCACGCGGCAAGATCACTGGTGCCTATGCCAACTCCGCATTCATCAAGACGGACGCCGCGCTGTCCGGCTTTGACGAGGCGCTCGTGCTCAACCAGAACGGCCACATTTCCGAGGGCAGCGCCGAAAACTTCTTCATGGTGCGCGACGGCGTGGCCATCACCCCGCCCGTGACGGCCAACATCCTGGAAGGCATCACCCGCCGCACGATCATGCACCTGCTCAGCGAGGAGATGGGGGTGCCGGTCGAGGTGCGCGACATTGACCGCACCGAGGTCTTCGTCGCCGACGAAGCGTTCTTCTGCGGGACGGGCGTGCAGGTCGTCGCCATCACCGAAGTGGATCACCGCCCGGTTGGGACGGGAAAGTTAGGGCCGGTCGTGCGCCAGCTTCGCCAGCTATATTTCGACCTCGTGCGCGGCAAGATCGCCAGGTACCGCGCCTGGAACGTCCCGGTCTACGGTCCACAGGCGTAGCCGGTTGCGCAGCGCGACGCGCCCCAGCACCAGCACCAGGCTCGCGCTGTGCACCATCACCTCGCTGTTGAAGCAGGTGATATTGGGCGCTTCGACTTCGCGCTGATCTGAGAACCAGCGCAGAAACATATAGATGGCCCCGCCGATTCCGGCGATGACGCCCAGGGTACGCACGCTGCCTTTGTCGGTCGAGGCGGCAATCGTCAACGGGGCGGCGAAAATCACGGCCCGGATCAGGTAGGTGCCGACGAAGATCTTCGCGTGGCAGTACTCCGGCGAGTAAGGGCCGCTGTCCAGAAGATGGCCGAAGGCGAAGGTCTTGTCTATGAACAGGCACAGAATCACAGCGATGCTGAGCACTGTGCCCAGCGTTGAGCCGTCGGGCAGCAACAGCAGAATGACCACGTTGAGCAGGAACAGCGTGTACAGTGTGAGGTCCCAGGCCAGCGTGTCGCTCGACGGTCCTACTGACTCCAGAATGGCGCGTAGCTCTTCCATCGAGTCCTCCAAGACGGGGCAGCGGAGCCGGATGCACCAGTGTCTATCCGTAAATCTGCCCGCGTAGGGGTGTTGCTCTGCTGCGCCCGGCAATTTACGGATAGGTTGTTATTGTACTAAGGTGAGGCTGTCGGCGAAACTGCACTGGGCGTGCTGGTGGGCTGCGCGGGCGGCGGCCATGCCACCGGCAGCGCGTTGAGGCGCGTGAGCTGCTTGCCGGCGTCAAACGGCGGGCGGAAGGTCAGCGTTGCGATCGGCGTGGCGAGCGTCAGCGCGTCCGGCGCGGCGGCGAAGGTGGCGATCACGCCCTGCTCCGGGAAGAGCAGCACGGCGTGGCCGATGTCGCGCAGGGTCATGTTGCCCTGCGCGATGCCGGTTGCGACGGGCGCGCCGTAACGTGCCAACAGCGAGCCGAGCGTGCCATAGTCGCGCAACTCCACTTCGAGCACTTCCTGCACGCCGATCAGCGCGCGCAGAGCGCAGCCGCTGGCCTCAAACCGGAAATAGCTGGCGCGTCCCCGTTCGCGCACCGCCCGCCCGAAAGCGGCCTGAAGCTGGACAAGCGTGGTCTGGCCCAGAACGATGGCCTCGACGTTCTCCAGCGGGAAGACAGTGGTGCAGTCGTGGGCCGGCGTCGGCGAGTGGGTGGGGAGCGGCGTGGGCAGGGCAAAGGGGGACGTCACCTGCGGCGTGGGCAACGCCGTTGGCGCGGCGAGGAGGGCGGGCGTGGCCCGGCCTGGCAACCCTGCCTCGGCCAGCGTAGCAGTTGGCTCCGGCGCTGCCCAGATCGGCCCGCCCGCCGCGCCCAGCATGGCGAGCGCGCCCGCCGTGCAGACTGTTAACGCCAAAACACCTAGACCTATCCTCGTTATTTTCATAGCCCCCATTCTAATCGCCCCGCGCCCAAACACCAAGCGCCGGCAGCAGCGGGGAGCACTCCAGATGTGGGGCAAGATTCTTGAACCGCAGAGACGTCGAGGACGCGGAGAAGCACTAAGAGCATTCTTTATCCATCTTTTCTCTGCGCTCT